>NZ_JBXAFO010000002.1:0-530073 GCF_058793255.1 Rhodococcus sp. MPR-R1B | reverse complement strand
CCCAACGAATCAGTTGCAGACAAGGCCCCACAAATTCTTGCGGCAGGAGCGGTAGTCGCTTTGGTCACCACGTCGGAAAGTACACGTAACCAGCAGGAACAGGTGATTTTGCTGGCCCTGCCGACACCAGCAGCCAACGTCGTAGCCGCGGCATCTCTGTCCAATGCGATCACCGTGACATTCCGCTGACCGCACAAAGCGTCCGAAGCTCCTCTAGGATTTTTCCAGTCGGTTCGGTATCAACGGACCATCTGGCACTTGCCATCGGAGACTCGAGGGGACACCGACATGCTCAAGGGATTCAAGGACTTCCTGCTTCGCGGAAACGTGCTCGACCTGGCCGTCGCGGTTGTCGTCGGCGCAGCCTTCACCGCCATCGTCACGGCATTCACCAGCAACATCATCAACCCACTCATCGCAGCTATCGGCGGATCCGACGAATTGGGCTGGGGAAAGGAGATCATTGCCGGTAATTCCGAAACCTTCGTGAATATCGGCGCCGTGGTCACCGCGATCATCAACTTCATCATCATCGCAGCGGTCGTCTACTTCGTGCTGATCGTCCCTGCGAATGCGGCGAAGAAGAAGTTCGTCTCCGAGCCCGAGGACAAGGAAGCCAGCGAAACCGATCTGCTCATCCAGATCCGCGACATCCTCTCGGCCAATGCCGGTGGCGCCGACACGGGAGCGCACGCCAAGACTCTCGAATAGGCAGTGCCCACAGATCAAATCAGGCCCTCGGACAATTGTCCGGGGCCTGATTTACTTCTCAACCGCCGTGGTGCGGGGGCCGCTGACTGCGCAGCCAGTCGTCGTCCGAGGACCGCGAGGATCCCTCGGGACCCCGCTCGTCCGACGTCGTCTCGGGAAAGACGTCCCCGAAGATGCGCGCCAGGCGCTTCTTGTCGACTGACGGCTTCTTCGGGGTATCTCGTTGCTCCGACAAGCTGTCTCAGCCCTCGAGGCTGGAGAGCTCGGCGATCACGTGACTCGCCAAAGCCGTCAGGGTTGCCATGCCGTCGCGAATTGCCGGCCTGGTCGACGCCAGATTGGCGACCACGGTGCTTCCCGAAACTCCGACGAGGCCGCGGGACAAGCCTGCTTCGAGCGATCCGGCCGAAAGACCGGAAGCACGAAGTGCTTCGGCAATTCCCGGGATCTCGCGATCGAGAACCTCAGCGGTCACGTCAGGAGTGACGTCACGCGGGGATACCCCGGTACCGCCGACCGAGATGACGAGGTCGACGCCACCGATGACTGCGGTGTTGAGAGCGTTGCGGATCTCCACTTCGTCGGCGGCGACGGCGACCGTCGCATCGACGAGAAAACCCGCTTCGTTCAGCAGTTCCGTGACCAGTGGACCGATGGAGTCGGTGTTGTCGCCGTGGGCTGTGCGATCGTCGACGATGACGACCAGAGCGCGGCCGGCCGATGTGGCTTCGAGTTCCATGACTCCTACCGTAGTGTCCGATCCCGACGCCGTTGCGATCTGGCCGAAGATCGGGTCGATCGTCTGCTGATCGCCGAACATCATCGGCCGCCCTGCGCTGCCGCGGTTCCCAACGTGACGTCGACGGTCTTGGTCTGCCCGCCGTCGCTGTACGTGATCGAGACCTTGTCGCCGGGAGCATGTGAACGCACTGCCGCGATCAGCGAATCACCATCTGCGACAACACGATCGTCGACCTTGGTGATGACTGCACCCTTCGGAATACCGGCCTTGGCGGCCGGCCCGTCAGCAGTGACATCCATGACGGTTGCGCCGTCGGCGTTGTCCTGCGACGGCACGGTCACGCCGATCATGGCCTGAGTCGCCTTGCCGGTCTTGATCAGTTCGTCGGCGACGCGGCGTGCCTGATCGATCGGGATGGCGAAACCGAGGCCGATCGAACCGCCTTGGGTACCCGACGACGCTCCGAGCGAGGCGATCGCCGTGTTGATGCCGATCAGCTGGCCGTCCATGTTGACGAGGGCGCCACCGGAGTTGCCGGGGTTGATCGCTGCGTCGGTCTGCAGAGCGTCGATGACGGTGTTCTGGTTGCCGGACTCGCCGCTCGTGGAGACCGGGCGATCGAGTGCGGAGATGATGCCTTCGGTGACCGTGCCGGCCAGGCCGAGCGGGGACCCGACGGCAACCACCTGCTGTCCGACCTGGACGTCGCCGGAGTTGCCGAGATCGATGGGCGTGAGGTCGTTGCGACCGTCGACCTTGATGACGGCGATGTCGGAGACGGGGTCGGCACCGACCAGAGTGGCCGAGGCCTTGGTTCCGTCGGAGAACGCAACGCGAAGTTGCGCTCCCTGTGCGCCGGCAACGTGGTTGTTGGTCAGAATCAGACCGTCGGAGGACAGGATGACACCGGAGCCCTCACCGCCCTGTCCCTGCGCGGTGGCCACCTCGATCTGCACGACGCTGGGCACGACCTTCGAGGCAACGGCCTGAACCGAGCCGGCGGGAGCGTTGGACGTGTTGGTCGCAGTGGGCTTCGGAGCGTTCAGAGAGTTGGTGACCGTCGCGGTTCCACCGTTGCGGTCCGCGACGACGGCGCCGACCACGCCACCGACACCACCACTGACCAGGACCAGGGCGAGAGCGCCGGCAACCAGCGCCATGCGTCCCGACTTCGGCTTGGTGGTGGTCGAACCGGAGTTCGGCCCCTGCAGCGGTGCGGGGATCTGGTTGTGGCCGCCGCCCGGGCCGTTCGGACCGCCGGGGCCACCAGGGTTGGGTGCGCCGTACGGGGCGCTCTGCTGGTACGCGGCCTCATGGGCACCGTGCGGGTGGCCGAAAGCCTGCGTGGGCTGCTGCTGTGCCTGCCCGAAGGCTTCGGTGGGCCTGCCTTCAGTGGGTCGGGCTTCGGCGGGTCGGGCGAACGACTCGGTCGGCTGGTACGGCTGCTGAGGCGCCTGCCCCTGAGGCTGCTGCGGCGGCACGGGAGGCTGTGCCTGAGGTGCTGTCGGCTGTGCCTGAGGTGCTGTCGGCTGCGCCTGGGTGGTGGGCTCGCTGTTGGGCTGCTCGGGCCGGGTCGGCCCGACGTTACGGTCCTCGGTCATCGGCTCGCTTTCGTCTACGGTGACCACCGGACGGGCAGTCACAACTGTTCTGCCGACAATGCTGCCTTGCGCTGCTGAGAAGGCGCTGAGACGTGCCTGTCACTTTACCCAGAGTTCGACGTGAAAAACCGGTGTTGTCGGTTCGGCCCGAAAGACTTTCGGGCCGAACGCATTAAGCCGTGACGTCAGTCACCGAAGCGCGGGACCAACGGTCTACAGAACACGCTACTCGGCACTCGGCCCCGGTTCACCGGGAAGCACGATACGAACAAGCGCTCCCCCACGATCGGATTCGTCGATCGCAATGGTGCCGCCGTGCTTGACGACGACCTGACGCACAATCGCAAGTCCCAGACCCGATCCCGGCATCGAACGTGCCGCAGTCGACCGGTAGAAACGATCGAACACCAACTCCCGATCCTCCTCCGGAATGCCAGGTCCCGCATCACTTACGGTCAATTCCAACAATCCTTGACCCACCGGACGCATTTCGACGCGTACCTGTTCGCCCTTCGGACTCCACTTCGCAGCGTTGTCGAGGACGTTCAGCACGGCACGCGACAGGCCCGCTTGATCTCCGTAGACGTACCACGGAGTGGTGACCGCCTCGAACTCGATTTCGTTGCGCCTGCGCCGCGCTCGTTCGAGCGCACGCTCGACGACGTCGCTGACGTCGACGCGCTCGTACACGGTTTCGGGTGCGTCTTCACGGGCCAGGTCGACGAGGTCGCCGACCAGAGTCGACAGTTCCTCGATCTGCGCGACGACGTCGGCACGAAGTTCTGCCATGTCCTCGTCGGGAATCTGCGGCGCACCGGGGCGACTGGACGCGATCAGCAATTCCATGTTGGTGCGCAACGAAGTCAACGGCGTCCGCAACTCGTGTCCGGCGTCCGCAACGAGGCGCGACTGACGCTCACGGGACTCGGCGAGCGCCCGCAGCATCGTGTTGAAACTCTCTGTCAGGCGCGCCAATTCGTCGCTGCCGGTAACGGGGATCTGCGTCAGATCGTCGGTCCGAGCGACTCGTTCGGTGGCAGCAGTCAGCCTGGCAATGGGTCGTAAACCAGTGCGGCCCACGGTAGTACCCGCCACCGCCGCAAGTATGACGCCACACCCGCCGACCACGAAGAGCACCCAGGCCAGACGGTCCAGTACCGCAACGGTCGGCGCGAGCCGCTGACCGATCACCAAAGTGCTTCCGTCATGGGTTCGTTGAGCCAGCACTCGCTGACCGTCGACGGTTCGCAGCGAGGAATCCGATTCGCCACGCGCTACGGCGTCTTCGGCTTCACCGATCGGCACGTCGGAACCGGGCGGCTGGTACGTGCTCAGGTCCGAGAAGATCAGGGCCACACTGATGTCGGTGGTGTACAGCGTCGCACCGGAGATGTAGCGAGGATCGAATCGCACGACATTGCTGTCGATCAGCACCGCTGCCCTGGTACGCAACTGGTGATCGACGTCCGCGTAGAGCGCACGCGAAACCACCGCGTAGGCAGCGATCGCCATGACTGCGACGGCAATGGCCACCACCGACGCGGCGAGCAGCGTCACACGCCAACGTAATGACACCGAACGGGTCAGTGGCATCGGCGGGCGCATTTCGACGGACGCTTGGGTGGTGGAGGATTTCTTCGGTTCGGCGTTCTTGCCGAACGGAGCGGTGATCACGGAGGCGTCTCCCGCAGGACGTATCCGACTCCGCGGACGGTGTGGATCAACCTCGGTTCGCCGTCGGCTTCCGTCTTGCGACGCAGGTAGCCGACATACACCTCGAGGGCATTGCCGGACGTCGGGAAGTCGTATCCCCACACTTCTTCGAGAATGCGTCCACGGGTCAGCACGCGGCGTGGGTTGGCCATGAGCATTTCGAGGAGGGAGAACTCGGTGCGCGTCAGGCTGATCGATCGTTCGCCGCGCTTGACCTCACGGGTGACCGGGTCGAGGGTGAGGTCCTCGAACGCCATCATTTCGGAATCGGCGTCCAGATCGGGCGCGGTGCGGCGAAGTAGTGCACGCAACCTGGCAAGCAACTCTTCCAAAGCGAAGGGCTTGGGCAGGTAGTCGTCCGCTCCGGCATCGAGACCGGCCACTCGCTCGCTGACCGAATCGCGGGCGGTGAGCACGAGGATGGGCAGGTCGTCGCCGGCACTGCGAAGACGACGGCACACTTCGAGTCCGTCGAGTCGCGGCATCATGACGTCGAGCACGACGGCGTCGGGCCGGTTGGCGAGGATCTTCTCGAGTGCGTCGAGCCCGTCGACCGCGAGCTCGACCGTGTAGCCGTTGAAGCTGAGCGACCGCCGAAGCGACTCGCGAACCGCCCGGTCGTCGTCGACCACCAAAATACGCATACCGACAGTTTGGACTGAAGTGCTGAGATGCGGCTGAGAGGGTCCGATTCCGGCCTCCGGCGTGTCGCGGTCAGTCCCGGGTTCGCCTCGGCCCGGGCAGGCTCCAATGACGCCATAACGCAAGCAGTCTGAACACCGCGGCGAACGCTGTGCCGCACACCAGCGCGGCGTTGGTGGACAGTCCGGCTTGCGAGACTGTGACCACCAACGCAGCGCCGAGCAGTGCGGGAACCGCGTACAGGTCCTTGTGCAGGAGCAGTGGCACCTCGTTGACGAGAACGTCGCGGATCACGCCGCCGCCGATCGCCGCGGTCGCACCGATCAACGTCGCCGCCAGCGAACTGGCGTTGTTGTCCAGCGCGATGACGGCGCCGGTGCTCGCGAACAAGCCCATCCCCAGTGCGTCGAGCGCCAGGATTTCACGACGCAGTCGATTGAGCGGCTCGTGGAGGTAGAACACGGCGAGTGAGGTGGCGGCGGCCGTTCCGAAGTACGGCCAACTGCTCAGAGAGCTGGGCGGATGGACGCCGAGGAGAACGTCGCGGACGATACCGCCGCCGATGCCGGTGAACACACCCACCGAGCACACCCCGAAGATGTCGAGTCGCTTGGTGACGCCCACCAGGGCACCCGAGGCCGCGAACGCCACGATGCCCACCAGTTCGAGGATCCTCAGCAGCACCGGCCAAGGATCGCACGGTCAGATGCGGCTCGGGTCGATCACCCCGAGCCGAACTGCTTTGACCAGTCGCCGAGGCACCCGGTGGGTCTGGCCGAAGGCCGTGACCTCGACCAGATCCGGCGCCGTCGCCTTCCACTGGGCACGACGGCTGCGCGTGTTGGAACGGGACATCTTCCGCTTGGGAACGGCCATCAGAGTGCCTTGCGCTTTCCGTAGCGCCGCTCGAACTTCTCGACGCGTCCGGCGGTGTCCATCACACGTTGCGCTCCGGTCCAGAACGGGTGAGAGTCGCTCGTGACGTCGACGACCAGCAGCGGGTACGTGCCACCGTCTTCCCATTCGACGGTGCGCTCACTCGTCACGGTCGATCGGGTCAGGAAGCTCTTGCCGGTGCTGGCGTCCTGGAAGACCACCGGGTGGTAGTCGGGGTGCATCTGCTTCTTCATTCGTTTCCCTCTCGCGTTGATTCGGTTTCGGCATAAGGTGATTCGGATTCGTCACACGGGTCTTCGTGAAACTCGCCGAACGGGTCTTCCCACGTTGCCCACGACGCTTCGTCCGCCAATTCGTCGTCGGTGACCAAGGCGTGCTGCAGTGTTCGGTCGATCTCGAGCGGGTTCGCACCGCAGGTCAGAACGACCATCGAGGTGTCGCGATCACCGAAACGCTCGTCCCATTTCAGAGCCGCGAGGGCACGGCGCTCGGCCGGAACGCGCTCTCGTTGCTCCGGCGTCATCGCGGCCAGCCAGGTGTCTGCGCTCGCAACCCGCAAGCCACCGCCGGCCGATTCGAGCCAGAGCGCTTCACCCGGTTGCGTCGCCACCCAGACGCGCCCCCGGGAGTACACGACGCCTTCGAGCAGAACGTCGATCGCCTCGTGCAGACGCCCGGGGTGAAACGGCCGGTTCGCGGTGAACTCGACCAGCATCACTCCGCCGTCGTCGTCGAGCGGCGGCTGGCGACGCAGCAACGGTGAGTGAGCGTCGGCCAGTTCACCGCGTCGCGCATCCGCAGGCACCTCGAGGAGCAGTGCCTCGATGTCGTCTCCCTCATCGAAGACGGGTACCCGCGGAGCGATGCGCGCGAGAACCGCGTTCAAGCGGGACCGCTGCCAGCCGTCGAGCGCATCGGACCCGCGTAGGACGAGCGCGTCGGCGAAGTCGACCTGCCCGACGACGACCTGAGCCAGGGTGCGGTCGTCGTCGAGGGCTTCGTCGCCGGTGGCGTCTGCCAGCCAGGTCACCGCGTCGATGCACGTCACGACGGCGTCGACGCGGACGTCCCGCTGCGCCGGTCCGTCCAGTTGGCCGACGACGCCGGTCACGACGACGTGCTCGATCGCCCAGCACAGCGCCTCGGGCTCGAGTTGCCGGTCCAACAGCAACACGATCCGCTGCACCGAACTGTGCGAGTGAAGCCGGCGCAGGAGCGGCAGCAAGTCTTCGCGCAGGGTGCAGGAGACGCAGCCGTGCGCGAGCTCGAGGATCGTCTCGCGCTCGGACACAGTGCCGGCAGACCCGGCACTCCCGGTCATCGAGGTGACCGTCCGCCGGACCACCCCTTCACGGACGTGGCTCAGGTCGTGGTGGACCAGAACAGTTCCCGTTCGCAGCAACGCTCGTGCGGTGTGTGGGGTGGATTCGCTCATGCCGGCGACCAGGACCAGCGGAGTCCTGCCGTCCAAGATCGTGTTCACAGCGGGCCTTTCTGGGAATGATTGTCATTACCGAGGTTGAACGGTACATTGATCTCACCGCATTGTCGAAAATGATTGTCATCTGCAAGTTGAAAGGAACACCCATGTCGGCTCACTGCCAAGTGACCGGACGTGTGCCGGGGTTCGGAAAATCCGTCTCGCACTCTCACAAGCGTTCGAACCGTCGCTGGAACCCGAACATCCAGCGCAAGACCTACCTCCTGCCCAGCGAGGGGCGTCGCATCACACTCACGCTCTCGACCAAGGGCATCAAGACGATCGACCGCGACGGCATCGAATCCGTCGTCGCCCGGATCCGCGCGCGCGGCGAGAAGGTCTGAGCAGATGGCACGCAACGAGATCCGCCCGATCGTGAAACTCAAGTCCACCGCGGGCACCGGGTACACGTACGTGACCCGCAAGAACCGTCGTAACGACCCCGATCGACTCGTACTGAAGAAGTACGACCCGGTGCTGCGAAAGCACGTCGATTTCCGAGAAGAGAAGTAGGCATGGCCAAGAAGTCGAAGATCGCGAAGAACAACCAGCGACGGGTCGTCGTCGAGCGGTACGCGGAGCAGCGGTCCGCTCTCAAGGAGACGATCCGCTCCCCGAAAAGCTCGGCAGAGGAGCGCGCGAAGGCCCAAGCGACCCTGCAACGTCTACCACGCGACGCCAGTCCGGTACGATTGCGCAATCGAGACGCTGCGGATGGACGTCCGCGCGGCCACCTGCGGAAGTTCGGGCTCTCCCGGATTCGCGTGCGAGAAATGGCGCACCGTGGGGAACTGCCTGGCGTACACAAGTCGAGCTGGTAAGGAAGTCGGATGGCAGTCAAGCGTTCACCGTCGAAGAAGCCACGCCCCGTAGAGGGTCGTAAGCCCAAGAAGAACCCGTTGTTCGCAGCGAAGATCACGCATGTCGATTACAAGGACATCAACTTGCTTCGCACGTTCATCTCGGACCGCGGCAAGATCCGCAGCCGTCGCGTCACGGGCCTGACCCCGCAGCAGCAGCGTCAGGTCGCCGTTGCAGTGAAGAACGCACGCGAAATGGCGTTGCTCCCCTTCACCGCCGCCCGGTAGTCATACGTGCTCGGTAGTCACACGTAGAAGTACCGAAGAGGTCGCGCAGTCACTCGACTGCGCGGCCTTTTTGTTGCCCGGACTAAGATTTCCCGAAGTCGTTCATTCCAGTCGAGAGGTGCCCGCAGCGTGTCGGGAGTTGTTGCGGGTTTCACCGTAATTTTTGTTGTCATCGCGGTTGGGTATCTCCTCGGCCGTCTCGGCACCCTCGGTAGCCAAGGACAGTTCGTTCTCGGTCGACTCGCCTTCTTCGTCGCGACGCCTGCCCTGCTGTTCACCACCCTCGCGTCGTCTGATCTTTCGGTGATCTTCTCGCCGACGCTCGCCGTTGCGTCGACTACTGCCTTTGCCGTCGGCGCTCTGTACGTCGTCGTCGCAAAGATCTGGCTCAACCGGCCGCTACCCGAACTGACCATCGGCGCGCTGTCGGCTTCGTACGTGAATTCAGCCAACCTCGGAATCCCGATCGCGGTGTTCGTGCTCGGCGATGCCACGTTCGTCGCGCCGCTCCTGCTCTTTCAGATCGTCGTGTACTCCCCGATCGCCTTGACGATCCTCGATCTGACGGCCCTTCGCGGCGCGGATGCCGAGAAGCTCTCGTTGATCGACACCGTCACCGCCCCGTTCAAGAATCCGATCGTGCTCGCGGGCGCTGCGGGGTTGATCGTCGCGTTGATCGGTTGGGTACCGCCCCGGCCGCTGATGCAGCCTTTCGAATTGATCGGCGCGACGTCGGTACCCGGTGCGCTGTTGGCATTCGGGCTCTCGCTCTACGGAGTGCGGGTGCTGGAGAAGGGCTCGAGTCCACGCCGCGACGTCGCGCTGGCATCGACGCTCAAGATCGTGGTCCAACCTGTGCTGGCCTATCTGATGGCGCATTTCCTCCTCGGCATCGACGGTCATCAGTTGTTCGCCATCGTGGTCGTCTCGACGTTGCCGACGGCGCAGAACGTCTTCATCTATGCAAGCCGCTATCGGCGCGGAATGGTCCTCGCCCGAGACAGTGCCTTTGTCACCACTTTGGCGTCAATTCCCGCAATTGCGCTGGTCACAGCGCTACTCGCTTGAGCAGGGTTACGGTGGATTCATGCGTGTACTAACCCTCGCCGTTCTGGCCTGCCTTGCTGTGGCCGGATGCTCCGTCGGGGCCCAGACCACGGGGCCGGTTGCCGCACCGAATCCGATGGCGGCCAACGAAGCAAGTCCCGCCGACTGGTCGCTCGGAACCCCCGTTCCCGACGAGGTCGACGACAGCGAGATGGGCACGGAGTTCGACAGCCGCACCGACATCGTGGGTGCGACGGCCACGATGTTCGAATCGTGGTCCGAGGTCGACGATCACACGGTGGCCGTCCACTTCGTGACCGGCACTCCGGAGTGCTACGGCGCGTACGCAACCGTCGAAGAGACCGATACGACGGTGATCGTCACGCTCCGAACCGGGGCACTGCCCGAGGCCGCGGACAAGATGTGCATTCTGGTTGCCGTGTTCGGCAGCTTGGATGTCCCGCTGAGCCGACCGCTCGGCGATCGTCACGTCATCAACGGCTAGCTGCGCGCCTAAACGGCACAAGTTCGACGATCGAACACGCCGTTTCGTCAGGTGTGGTGTGCGTCTCCTCGGGACAGACTGAAAACCGACACCCGTTCACTCGCTCGTCGGCAGCTTTCGACTCGAGCGGTGCTCAACATGAAGGAGCTCGCAAGTGCCTACTCTCCAGAGAGACGTTGCAATCGTCGGTGCCGGCCCCTCTGGCCTGGCAGCTGCAACCGCGCTGCGCAAGGCCGGTTTGACCGTCGCTGTGATCGAAGCGCGCGACCGCGTCGGCGGCCGCACGTGGACCGACACCATCGACGGAGCAGTTCTGGAAATCGGCGGCCAGTGGGTCTCCCCCGACCAGACCGCGCTGATCTCCTTGCTCGACGAACTCGGCCTGAAAACTTTCGAGCGCTACCGCGAGGGCGAGTCCGTCTACATCTCGTCGGCAGGTGAGCGGACGCAGTACACGGGTGATTCCTTCCCCACGAACGACACCACGAAGAAGGAGATGGACCGTCTCATCGACGAGATGGACGATCTCGCAGCACAGATCGGCGCCGAGGAACCGTGGGCACATCCCCTCGCCCGCGATCTCGACACAGTCTCCTTCAAGCAGTGGCTGATCAATCAGTCCGACGACGCCGAGGCACGTGACAACATCGGCCTCTTCATCGCCGGTGGCATGCTCACCAAGCCCGCCCACTCGTTCTCTGCCCTGCAGGCCGTACTCATGGCCGCTTCCGCAGGTTCGTTCTCCCACCTTGTCGACGAGGACTTCATCCTCGACAAGCGAGTGATCGGCGGAATGCAGCAGGTATCGATCCGCATGGCGGAGGCCCTCGGTGACGACGTCTTCCTCAACGCACCCGTGCGAACGGTGAAGTGGAACGAATCCGGTGCAACGGTGTTGGCGGACGGCGATGTTCGCGTCGAGGCAAGCCGAGTGATCCTGGCCGTACCGCCCAACCTCTACTCCCGAATCTCGTACGATCCCCCGCTGCCGCGTCGTCAGCACCAGATGCACCAGCACCAGTCCCTCGGCCTCGTCATCAAGGTTCACGCGGTGTACGAGACGCCTTTCTGGCGCGAAGACGGCCTCTCCGGCACCGGCTTCGGCGCGTCCGAGGTAGTGCAGGAGGTGTACGACAACACCAACCACGAGGACGATCGCGGCACCCTGGTCGCGTTCGTCTCCGACGAGAAGGCCGACGCGATGTTCGAGCTTTCCGTCGAGGAGCGTAAGGCCACGATTCTGGCCTCACTTGCCCGCTATCTCGGCCCGAAGGCCGAAGAGCCGGTTGTGTACTACGAATCCGACTGGGGCTCGGAGGAATGGACCCGCGGTGCGTACGCAGCGAGCTTCGACCTCGGAGGCCTGCACCGCTACGGCGCGGATTCCCGCACGCCCGTCGGCCCGATTCACTTCTCGTGCTCCGACATTGCGGCCGAGGGATACCAGCACGTCGACGGTGCCGTTCGGATGGGTCAGCGAACCGCAGCCGACATCATCGCTCGCAGCAAGGCCTGACGGCCGCTTTGCCAAGTCTCGATCATTGCCCGGCAGTCACGATTGCCGGGCAATGATCGAGAGCAGTAGTTCGGCCCGAACCCTGGCCACTTCCAGCCGACAGTCGATCAGGCTCTCCACCTTCGCCATTCGGCTCCGCAGTGTGTGCCGGTGAACGCCCATCGTGATGGCGGCCGCTTCCCAGTGTCCGTTGGCCTCGAGAAATGCCCGCAACGACGCCAGCAGTTCGGTGCCGTTGTCACGGTCGTAGTCCTCGATCGGTGTGATCATCGTTTCCGCCAGCGTGTTGAGCACTTCACGCGTCGAATCGAAAGACAGCAGCACACTTCCGGTCAGCGCCGCGAATTCCAAAGGTTCGCCACCGATTTCCGCCGCCGACGCACACAGCTGGGACTGTTCGACGGCGACCGCCAGCGCAGCGACCACCCGTCGCGCGCTCAAGCCGACACGAAGCGCGCGAAGATCCGACCTCGATACCCCGCCGAGCAGCTCTCGGGCGAACTCGACGTCGTCGGTTCCACGCAGCAGCACCGTGACGCGAGTGTCGTTGATCCGCGAGAACAACTGCCGCCCTGCCTTGTTCATGAACTCGGCAATCTCGGCTCCGACGCGTCCCGCTACGTCGGACGTGTCGGCAAGAACTGTCAATCCTCGGATCATTCCCTCGCCGTCGGCGGCCTGCCTGATCTGTTGCCACGCCGGCGCCGGGTCGCGATCCTCGGTGAGCAGCAGCCCGAGGGCGTGCGAATTCAACTGATCCTGAGTAGCACGCAGGCGCGCAGGTTTCTCGAAGTCCAACGCCAACAACGAGTTCGCGTGACCGAGCAGTATCTGATCGACGTAGCTGAGCGCCGAAGCACTGATCACCGCCAGGTATCCGTACGGCGTTCGCCCGACGCTGATCTGCTGCACCGCGATCGACGCTCCAGACCTTGCGAGCGTCACGCTACTGGAGGCACCGCCCCCGAGAGTTGCTCGCAGTTCGTCGATCACGTCGTCCGTCGGCAGTTGAGGTGAGCTCTCGAGAACTCTTCCGGCGACGTCGAGAAGAAGCACCGTCGCCGAAGTCGCGATCGCCAGTTCACGCACGGTCGCAGCCGTTCCGCCGGAAATGACGGCACGAGTCATTCGCGGTTGCGCCCGCGACGCCCGGAGGACCGCTTCGTATTCCTGCTCTGCCAACCGGCTCATCACACGCTTGACGACGGCAGCAAAAGGCGTCGGCAGCGGCACCTCGATCAGCGGGAGTCCGATCTCGTCGGCGACGGCCACCAGATCGGCCGGGACCTCGGGGTACGAGAGCCCGGTTCCGAATCCCACCGCCGCCACACCTGCCGCGTCGAGCATTCGGAGATAGCGGCCGCGCTTTTGCTGAGTGGACGGCAATCGGATGCCGGTGGTGAGGATGAATTCGCCGCCGGTCAACCACCGGAAAGGGTCGAGCAACTCCGTGGCGTGCGCAAATGTGATTTCGCGACCGACGCCCTGGGCGCCGCCTTTGAGTTCCAGCGCGAGGTCCGGCTGCGCCAACATCCACCGCACAGCGATCGTCATGGGCTGGACTGTACAACTCGGCGCGTCGGCGATCAAAGATTTCACCTTTTTGGCAGCTGCCTTTACTTGTGAGTCAGCGCACACTTGCTCACACACGCCCCACAAAGTGCGAGTTCCGTGCTGATCACCTCGGCCGGAACTCGTTCGACCTCGAGAGGAACCGGTACCGATGTCGATCGTCGTACTCGAGAACTACATCAACGGTGAATTCGTCGCCTCAGCCGCGACGGAAACACTCGACCTGATCAACCCCGTGGACGAGAGTGTGGTCGGGCGTACGCCGGTCTCCACGAAGGAAGACGTCGACGCCGCCGTCGAAGCCGCACAGAGAGCATTCGAGACCTGGGGCAAGACGACGCCGAGCGTGCGGCAGGCTGCACTCCTCAAGCTCGCCGACGCCATCGAAGCGCACAGCGACGAAATCGTCGCAGCCGAAAGCGCCAACACCGGCCAGGCCCACCAGATGATCGCCGACGAAGAGGTCAAGGTCGGAGCCGATCAGATGCGGTTCTTCGCCGGAGCTGCACGACTTCTCGAGGGCAAGGCGGCCGGAGAGTACATGGAGGGTTTCACCTCCTACGTCCGTCGTGAGCCGATCGGCGTCGTCGGTCAGGTCACGCCCTGGAACTACCCGTTCATGATGGCGCTGTGGAAGATCGGGCCCGCCCTCGCGGCCGGCAACACGATCGTCCTCAAGCCCAGCGACACCACACCGGGCAGCACGCTGGTCCTGGCGAAGCTCTCGAAGGGCATCCTGCCGGACGGCGTGTTCAACGTCGTGCTCGGCAACGGCGGAACCGGCGCGACGTTGGTGGAGAACCCGGCCCTCGGTCTCGTCTCGATCACCGGTTCGGTGCGGGCGGGCATCGCTGTCGCCGTGTCCGCAGCACAGCAACTCAAGCGCGCGCACCTCGAACTGGGCGGCAAAGCGCCGGCGATCGTCTTCGGCGACGTCGACATCGAGAAGACCGCCACCGGCATCGCCGAGGCAGCGTTCTTCAACGGCGGCCAGGATTGCACCGCGGCCACTCGCGTGATCGTTCACGAGTCCATCCACGATCAGCTCGTCGAAGCCCTCGTCCGGAACGCCGAGAAGCTGCGCCCCGGAGCGCCTTCCGATCCTGATGCCTTCTACGGCCCGCTCAACAACATCAATCACTTCAACGCCGTGAGCGACAAGATCGCGAACCTGCCGGCGTCGGCCAAGATCGTTACCGGCGGAAAGCGTTCGGGCGAAACCGGATTCTTCTTCGAGCCGACCGTCATCACCGGCGTCGCGCAATCGGACGACATCGTGCAGGAAGAGACTTTCGGTCCTATCCTCACAGTCCAGAGCTTCTCCGACGAGAAGGAGGCGATCACGCTTGCCAACGACGTTCGGTTCGGCCTGGCCTCGAGCATCTGGACCAAGGATCACGGTGTCACGCAACGCGTCTCCGCTGCTCTCGACTTCGGTGCGGTGTGGATCAACTGCCACATCCCGCTCGTCGCCGAAATGCCGCACGGCGGCTTCAAGTATTCCGGTTACGGCAAGGATCTCTCGGCCTACGGAGTCGAGGACTACACCCGTCTCAAGCACGTCATGAGTTCGCACGACTGAGTCGCCGCCCCTCCTGCTGTGCGCCTTTATCAACCCCCCGCGGTTAATAAAGGCGCACAGCAGATTCCTCCAATCCGGAAAAGAGCCACCATGCGCCTTATCGTCGGATACCTCGCCACGCCCAGCGGTAAAGACGGGCTGGTCCTCGGGGCCCAGCTCGCGCGCAGTCTCGGCGCGCAACTCGACATCTGCATGGTCCTCCCACCGGATCGGACACTGCCGGCCAAGGTTCCCTCGGAAGCCGGCTACGACGACATCCTCGCCGCGCGTGCACACGACTGGCTCGCCGAGGCGAAAGCGTCGGTGCCCGAGGACATCCAGGTGGAAGTACACCTGAGCTTCCACGAGTCGTTCGCTCAGGGCCTGCTCGACGAAGTGGACCGACTGAATGCGCTCGCGATCGTGGTGGGAGCTTCCGGCGACGGTTTGCTCGGCCGTCACGCGATAGGTTCGGTCTCGACCGAACTGCTTCACTCCGCCCACGTCCCGGTAGCACTGGCGCCTCGCGGAACGCGGCACTCGGCGGCCACTGCGATACGAGAGGTCACCTGTGCACTCGGCACCCGTGTCGGCGCCGACATCGTCTTGAACACCGCCGTGCGCGCCAGCGAACTGATGCAGGTTCCGCTCCGACTGGTCTCACTGGTAGCGCTCGACCCCCAGAACGATCTGCGAGATCATCGCGACACCGCCGAGTCGGCCAGGGAGCGTGCACGAAATCACGCTCAGGACACACTCGACGTCGCAAGAGCCGCGCTCCCCGCGGAGTTCCCCATCGAGGTCATCATTGCCGACGGATTTACCGTGGAATCGGCAGTGCGTCAACTGGACTGGCAGGACGGCGACCTCGTGATGGTCGGTTCAAGTCGCCTCGCACAGCCCCGCAAACTGTTCCTGGGCTCCACCGCCGCCAAGATGCTGCGCGTACTGCCCGTACCCATGGTCGTAGTGCCCAAGCACGAATTCACCCAGCCGGAGGCACTGTCATGACCAGCACCGAACTGAGTTCCAAAGGCCTCGCCACCGGCAAGATCGGCATGATCTCCGGCGCGGTGCTCGGAATCTCCTCCGTGGCACCGGGTTACACCCTGACGGCCAGCATCGGATTGATCGTCGCCGCGGTCGGTCTCAAGATGCCCGCCATCTTCATCGCCGGCTTCATCCCGATGTTCCTCACCGCGTACGCGTACCGCGAACTGAACTCCGACACACCTGACTGCGGAGCGTCATTCACGTGGTCCACCAAGGCATTCGGACCGTACGTCGGCTGGATGTGCGGCTGGGGCATGGTGATCGCCACCATCATCGTGCTCTCGAACCTCGCTGCAATTGCCGTCGACTTCTTCTATCTGTTCATCGCGCGGGTGGCCGACAATCCCTCCATCGCCGATCTGCCGGGCAATAAATTCGTCAACGTCGGCACCACGCTGGTGTTCATCGCGTTGGCCACCTGGATTGCCAGTCGGGGAATCACCACCAGCGAGCGCGTACAGTTCGCGCTCGTCGGCTTCCAGATGGTGCTGCTGGTCGTCTTCGCCGTCGTTGCACTGGTTCACGTCGGCGCCGGCGACGCCCCGGCCGGATTGTCCTTCGACCTGAGTTGGTTCAACCCGTTCAGCGGACTCGCCATCGGTGCGTTTGTCATCGGACTCACCGGATCGATCTTCGCGTTCTGGGGCTGGGATACCTGTCTCACGCTGGGCGAGGAGTCGAAGAACCCCAAGAAGACCCCCGGTCGCGCCGGTTTGCTCTGTGTCGCAACCATTCTCCTGACCTACCTGCTGGTCGCCGTTGCCGCGATGATGTACGCCGGCGTCGGCGAGGAAGGCCTCGGCCTCGGCAATCCCGACAACTCCGAGAACGTCTTCGGCGCTCTGGCCGACCCGGTCCTGGGCAACTGGGGCGGAATGCTTCTGTTCCTCGCGGTCTTCGTCTCTTCAGTCGCCAGCCTGCAGACCACGTTCCTGCCCGCGGCACGAACCATGCTCGCCATGGGTGCATACGGAGCTTTCCCCAAGAAGCTCGCCGAGGTCTCGCCTCGGTTCCTGGTGCCGTCGTACGCGACCGTCGTGGCAGGCGCGGTAACCGCAGTGTTCTACAGCGTCGTCACGTTCCTGTCCGAAAGTGCTCTGCTCGACACGATCGCCGCACTCGGCATCATGATCTGCTGGTACTACGGCATCACCGCATTCGCGTGCGTGTGGTACTTCCGCAAGACGCTTTTCGAGAGCGTACGAAACTTCGTCTTCCGGCTCGCGTTCCCACTCATCGGTGGTCTCATGCTGCTTGCGGTGTTCGTCATTTCGGTCCAGGAGAGTATGAATCCGGACAACGCCAGCGGAGCATCCATCGGCGGAATCGGCCTGGTCTTCTTCCTCGGCTTCGGAATCCTCATCCTCGGCGCGGTACTGATGATGGTCATGCGAGTGCGCAATCCCGAGTTCTTCGAGGGCAAAACCCTCAACCGCGACACAGAGGCTCTGCGCGACGAGAACGACCTCAGCGTGTCTTAGGAGACAGTAGGTTCGGGGGCCTGAGCGATCAGGCCCGCCATCAATACGCGCAAGCCGAATTCGAAGGCGGCGTCGGCACGTTCGGGATTTTTCCCGGATGTTGCCAACGCCGCCTTCATCGCGTCGTTGGCTTCGGGTCCCGACGCCCACTGGACGTCCGGCGCCGCCAGGTCCAAGGCCGAACCGAGAACAAAACTGTCGACGGTCGTGATCGCGTGCAGTGTTTCGGTCGGGTCGAAGCCACCATCGTCAAATGCCTGCGCCAATGCGTTGTACAGAGTGAACGCCACACCGGCCTGCACCGTCTGGGCCGTGAAGAGCGGAATCAGACGAGGATGCGCGGCGTAGCTTCGCCGGTACTCGGCTGCCAGCGCCGCGACGGTCTCACTCCAGGTCCCCGAGGCCGACTCGACGTCGATTCCTGCCATCAGCTTAGCCCTCATCAGTTCGACGATCTCGGCTCGTCCGGAAACGTGGTTGTAGAGCGAGGACGGTCGAACCTTCAGTCTTGCGGCGAGTCCCGGCATGGTGAAGTCGCCGGATTCGTCCACCGACTCGATCGCTGCCTCGGTGATGATCGCCGGTGAGAGCAGTCGTTGCGATGGCCGCGGCATATGTCCTCCTGTAGTGATCCACACCGTTCGGGGCGCTGCAAAAAACAATTCCTCGAAAGTCCTTGATCAATCAGCGCTCACCCACCATACTTAACGAATCGCATTCGTTTTACGTCGAACGTCGAATACCCGAGCACCGAGGAAACCCCATGCTGACGATCACCGCCCTCACCCCACCCGAGTCACCGGCCGCGACTTCGCCGTCCACGTCCACCCCTCTGCGTGTAGGTCTCGTCCAACATCGCTGGCACGAGGACCAAGACGACCTCCACGCTGAATTGAGCGAAGGCATTGCGTCCGCAGCGAAGCTGGGCGCCTCCGTGGTCTTTCTTCCGGAGCTGACGCTCAGCCGCTACCCCGCCTCCACCCCGGCCGGCGACAATCCCGGACGCGCGGCGGAAGACCTGCTCACCGGACCCACTTTCGCCTTCGCCACCAAGGCCGCCGCGGAGAACCAGGTTCTCGTTCACGCGTCGTTGTACGAGCGCAGCGAGGCCGAGGACGGCCTGGGCTTCAACACCGCGATCCTGGTCTCGCCCGGGGGTGAACTTCTCGGTCGTACCCGCAAGCTCCACATTCCGGTGACGGCCGGGTACTACGAGGACACGTACTTTCGCGGCGGTCCGTCCGAGGACGCATACCCCGTTCACGAGGCACTCGGCGCCAAGTTCGGACTCCCGACATGCTGGGACGAGTGGTTCCCCGAGGTCGCACGTGCATACTCCCTCGCCGGTGCCCAGGTCCTGGTGTACCCGACGGCGATCGGCTCGGAACCCGATCACCCGAACTTCGACACCCAACCGCTGTGGCAGCAAGTGATCGTCGGAAACGGTGTCGCCAACGGCACTTTCATGGTTGTCCCCAATCGCCACGGCAGTGAAGGTCTCATCACCTTCTACGGTTCGTCGTTCATCTCGGACCCGTACGGACGCATCCTCGTTCAGGCTCCGCGCGACGAATCAGCCGTCCTGGTCGCAGATCTCGACCTGCAGCACCGTGAAGACTGGCTTGCGCTGTTCCCGTTCCTGGCCACTCGCCGACCCGACACCTACTCGGCCCTGACCGCACCGGTGAACACTGCAGGAGCCAACCGATGACCTGGCGCATGCCCGCGGAAAGTGAGCCGCACGAACGTACCTGGATGGCGTACCCGAGCGCCGGATACTCTCTCGGGGACACTGCGGAAGAGCAGCACGAAGCGCGCTCGACGTGGGCGGCCGTCGCCCACGCCGTCGCCGAATTCGAGCCGGTCACCGTCGTCGTCGATCCCGCCGAAGTCGAAGAAGCACGAAAGTACCTGTCCGAGAAGGTCGACATCGTCGAGGCACCTCTCAACGACGCGTGGATGCGCGACATCGGGCCGACGTTCGTCCTGTCCGACGAAGGCCGTCTCGGCGGAGTCGACTGGGTGTTCAACGGCTGGGGTGCACAGGATTGGGCGCAGTGGGACAAGGACTCGAAGATCGGCGCATTTGTCGTCGAACAATCCGGTGCCCAGTTGATCGACTCACCAATCGTCAACGAGGGCGGCGGTATTGCGGTCGACGGTCTCGGCACCGTCTTGGTCACCGACACCGTCCAACTCGATCCGGGACGAAACCCCGACCTGACGAAGGCCGACATCGAGGCCGAACTCGCCCGCACCATCGGCGCCAAGCACGTGATCTGGCTTCCCCGCGGATTGACTCGCGATCAGGAGACGTACGGAACGCGCGGACACGTCGACATCGTCGCTGCCATCTCTTCCCCCGGAGTTGTACTCGTCCATGACCAACGCAATCCGGTGCACCCCGACTACGCCGTCAGCAAGACGATCATCGAGTTGTTCGAAAGCTCGACGGACGTCGGCGGTCGGCCGTGGAAGGTCATTCGGGTACCTGCGCCCGAGATCCTGCGCGACGACGAGGGATTCGTCGACTACAGCTACATCAACCATCTCGTGGTCAATCGCGGAGTGATCGCCTGCAGCTTCGACGATCCGGCCGACGCCGAAGCGGCCCGGATCCTTGCGGCCGCCTACCCCGGGCGCACCGTCGTCACCGTCGACGCCAGACCGCTGTTCGAACGTGGCGGCGGCATCCACTGCATCACCCAGCACCAGCCCGCTGAACAAGACTGACGGCGGCAGAATTAGCGGCGACCTCGCATGTAGTCACTCACGACCGCGGCGCCGAGGCCGTCCAGGTCCGGCGCGATGACGCGTCCACCCACCCGGTGCGCCATCCGGTCGACCACCCTGGCCAGACCTGGATCCTCACCGAGGCGGAAGAACGTGACCTTGGCGCCCAGCCTGGCCACCGCGTCGAGTGCTCGAACCGTCAAACCGAGGGTTCGCGCACTCGGCGGGTAGTCGAACCTGGCTTCTCCGTCCGCTTCGAGATGAGCCGTCGGCTCACCGTCGGTGACGATCAGTACCACCGGCTGTGCGTTGGAGTGGCGTCGAAGATGCCTGGCCGCCAACAACAGTGCGTGGTGCAGGTTGGTTCCCTGGTCCCACGCGCCGTCCAAACCAGCGAGCTCCGACGGGCTCAGCACGTGCGCGTGGCGTCCGAAGGCGATCAACTGGAGTTCGTCGCTGCGAAATCGCGTACTCACCAGATGATTGAGTGCCAGAGCGGTGCGCTTCATCGGCACCCAGCGATCTTCCATCACCATCGAGAACGACGTGTCCACCAGGAGAGCAACCGCAGCCTGACTGCGCTGTTCGGTTTCGGCCACCTCGACGTCGACGACGCTCAGCCGCACCGGCATTCGGCCCGGGTCACGCAGGACGGCGTTGGTGATGGTTCTCGTGACGTCCCACGGTTCCGTGTCCCCGAATTCCCATTCGCGGGACGCTCCGGTCGGTTCACCCATCGCACCGGCCCGACGCGTATCGCGTTGACCGGTTCGCGACGACAGTTGCCCGGCGACATCGCGCAGAGCAGTCTGCCCGAGCTGTCGCATGGCTTTGGGCGACAAGCGCCATTGACCATCCGGTGCACGATCGAAGAAACCCTGTTCCTGCAAAGCCTTTTCGAGATCAGCCAGGGTGCGAGCATCAGCGGCGGCTTCGTCGCCGAGTTGCCGCGCGAGTAGCTCGGGGTCGATGTCGTCGAGCGCCGCGCCCGCGTATTGCTGCGACAGTTGATCCGCCAAGGATTCCAGCTCGGCGATGTCCTGCAGGGCACCGGTCCCCTCACCCAAACCCATACCGTTCTCGCCGCGGAACTGTTGCGAACCTTCCCAGTCCTCACCCGGCCGAGCCGCCTGAAGGAACTGGTCGAGTTGACTCAGCTCACTCATCAGGCTCGGATCACCGAATGCCTGCTGCGCCAACGCATCCAACTCGTCACGCTGCTCCTGCGAGAGCGAGTTCCGCAATCGTTGTGCAGCCGCCGCGCGCTGCGCCAAAGAATCCAGAAGTTCCTCGACGTTGCGCGGGTTGTCCGGGAAATACTGCCCGTGCTTGTCCATGAACTCCGCGAACTGCTCCGCAGTGTCGACCCCGCGAGAGTGCGCGTCGAGCAGTTGATTCAGATCAGCCAGCATCTGGCGTATCTGCTCACGATCCTCGTCGGTGGCGCCCTCGAGTGCCTGCTTCATTCCCGAGAAGCGTTGATCGAGAACCTCACGTCCGAGCAGATCACGAATCTTCTCGTAATCCGCGCGAGCCTGTTCGCTGCGCCAGTTGTAGTCGGCCAGATCTTGCACGGCCTGAGCTGTCGACGGCGGTAACTCCTCGATCCGCATTTCGTTGAATCGTGCGTCGTCGTCGAGAGCACGTGCCAGTTTTTTGCGCTCTTCGAGCACCGCCTTGTCGAGAAGCTTACGAACCTCGTCGAGCGTTCCGTCGAGATTGTTGCGGCGTAGCAACTCACGTCGGCGCCGGTTCGCCTGGGCAGCAAGGTCGTCGAGCCCGCGCATGTCCCGGTTGCCTCGGCGCAGGAGCTCTCGGAGGGCATGGCGCGGCGACGTGCCCGACAACACGTCGTCGCCGATTGCTGCCAGGGCCTCGCGCAGATCCACGGGAGGCGCGAGCGGATCGGGACCACCGTCGTAAGGCCCGTACCGCGGATTGTGGATCATCACTGCCCCTTACGAATATACCGAGCGGCCGCCCGGGCCTTGATCTTTGGAGATCCGGCGCGCGAGGTAAAGCCCTTCGAGGGCAAGTTCGGCACCGGCGGCACGCTCGCCGTCGGATTGCGCACCGAGACGTTCGGCTACTTCGTCCAGGACCTCGAGGTCCGGAAGCTCGTCGAGAAATGCCTTGGCCGTGACAGATTCACCGGTGACGATCGTGTTGCCCATCTCCACCGCAGCAACCAGCATCCCCAGGTCGATCCCGCCGAGACGTACCCGAACCGTATCGGCGGTCGCGCGACGCAGCAGGTGCTCGAGCACCTCCAGTTCCCGTCCCTCTTCACCGGATTCGAACTCGACCTTGCCGCGAAGAACCTCGACCACGGACTCGAGATCGACGGGCCGTGCAACAGGATCGGCTTCGCCGAGCACCGCTGCCCGTCGTACCGCGGCGGCACTGACGGTTTCCGCGCCGGCGACGGCAAAGCGTGCCGACACACCCGATCGCTGGTCCACCGAGGTGGATTCGCGTAGCAAGCGCGTGAATCTGGCAAGAATTTCGAGAAGGTAGTCGGGCACCTCCGCGGCCAGGTGCGCCTCCTGCTCGATCACCGCGATCTCGCCCGCCAGCTCGACGGGGTAGTGAGTGCGGATCTCGGCGCCAAAGCGGTCCTTGAGTGGTGTGATGATGCGCCCGCGGTTGGTGTAGTCCTCGGGGTTGGCGCTCGCGACCAGAAGAACGTCCAACGGAAGCCGAAGCGTGTACCCGCGGACCTGGATGTCCCGCTCTTCCATCACGTTGAGCAAAGAGACCTGGATGCGTTCGGCGAGGTCGGGGAGCTCGTTGATGGCCACGATTCCGCGATGCGCGCGAGGCACGAGGCCGAAGTGAATGGTCTCCGGATCGCCGAGGCTCCGGCCTTCGGCAACCTTGACCGGATCGACGTCGCCGATCAGGTCGGCGACCGAGGTATCCGGCGTCGCCAACTTCTCGGAGTACCGCTCGCTGCGGTGGCGCCAGGCGATCGGGAGGTCGTCGCCCAGTTCCTTGGCTCGACGTATCGAAGCCGGGGTGATCGGCTCGTACGGGTGCTCCCCCAGTTCCGAGCCTTCGATGACGGGCGTCCACTCGTCGAGCAGGAGCCCGAGAGTGCGAAGCAACCTCGTCTTTCCCTGACCTCGTTCGCCGAGCAGAACCACGTCGTGGCCGGCGATCAGCGCCCGCTCGAGTTGCGGGGCGACCGTGTCCTCGAACCCGACTATCCCGGGCCAGGGGTCACGGCCGTCCCGCAACGCGGCGAGAAGATTCTCTCGTAGTTCTTCCTTGACACTTCGCTGTACGTGTCCGGAGGCGCGTAGCTCTCCGAGGGTTTTTGCGACAGTCACCACTCCACGCTACGAGTGTTTGCGGGGTTTCGCCTCTCGCCGAGGAAGTTCGGTCGCTCAGCCCTCGATGTTCTCGGGATTCATCCAGATGATTTCCCAGATGTGGCCGTCGGGATCCTGGAAGCTGCGGCTGTACATGAAGCCGTGATCCTGCGTCGCGTTACCTTCGGAACCGCCGGTCTCGAGCGCCTTGTCGACGAGGGCGTCGACGGCCTCACGGGTCTCGGCCGAGAGACCGAGCAGCGCTTCCGTCGACGTCGAGGTGTCGGCGATGCCCTTGGTGGTGAAGGTCTTGAAGAAGGGCTCGGCCAACAGCATCACAACGATGGTGTCACTGATGACCATCGACGACGCATTCTCGTCGGAGAACTGCGTGTTCTTGGAGTATCCGAGGCCCTCGTAGAAGGTGGTGGCCTTGCCGAGGTCCTTGACGGGCAGGTTGAGGAAGAACATCGGCTGCGGGTTTGTCGCCATGAAAGGTCCTTTCCGAGACTTTGCTGTGCGCCTTTATTAACCGCCGGCGGTTAATAAAGGCGCACAGTAGACCTAAACTCCACCCATGGATACCTGGGTGTTGCCGGCCATGCTCGGCCTCGGACTCGCCGCAGCGTCCGGAATGCGAACCTTCCTGCCCCTGCTGATGCTCAGCGCTGCCGTCCACTTCGAACTGTTCGGGATCACCGTCGGCGAGTCGATGCGGTGGATCGGATCGACCGGCGCGCTGGTGGCATTGGCAATCGCCGCGGTGGTCGAACTGGGTGCCGACCTCATTCCGTTCGTGGACAACGCACTCTCGGTGATCGGGAACGTCACGGGGCCGATCGCCGGAGTGATCGCCGCCTGGGCGGCATTCAGTCATCTCGACCCTGCGATGGCCGCGTTGGCGGGCATCATCGTCGGAGCGCCGACGGCGTTGACGTTCAGCGCCGCGCAGACCGGCACTCGCGCGGTCAGTACGGCCACTACCGGTGGGCTGGCAAATCCCGTCGTTTCCGTCATCGAGGATGTGCTGACTTTCTTCACTTCCTTGATCGCGATGATCTTGCCGCTCCTGATCATTCCCCTGCTCGCCGCGCTCTTGTGGTTCAGCTGGCGTGGCTGGCGTCGTGTCCGGAGTCTGCGCACCGCCTGACCGCACCGACCTGGTAGACAAGTCGTCATGTCCGACACCGAGATCTCGTTCCAATCCGGCGACGTCACCCTGTACGGGAGTCTTCGCCTGGCCGCCTCACCCGACGCCCCTGCCCCGGCCGCGCTGATTCTGGCCGGCAGCGGCCCCACCGATCGCAACGGCGACAGCGCCCTCCTCGAAGGCGACATCGGAACTCTGCGGTTCATCGCGGATCTTCTTGAAAAACAAGGGATTTCAAGCCTGCGTTACGACAAGCTCGGCAGTGGCGAAACCGCCCTCGGCGACTACGACATCGAGGACATCGCCGATCTCGGCTTCAACACTTTTGTCGACGCCGCCTCCGACGGACTGGACTACCTCGCCGGGCAACCCGGTGTCGATCCCGAGCGCTTGTTCGTGGTCGGACACAGCGACGGCGCCGTAGTCGCACTGGCTCTCGCCACCGCGAAGGAGGGCGCCAGAGTCAGTGCCCTCGCACTGCTCGAGCCACTGAGCGTCAGACTTCTCGATCTACTCACGACGCAGATTCACCGCCAGCTCGATGCGGTCGTCGGCGCCGGTCAGTTGCCGGTCGAACTGGCTGACGAACTGCGCGTCGCGCTCGCCGATGCCGTCGAGTCGCTGCGATCCGAGGGCACTGTTCCGGATGACCTGCCCGAGCCGCTGCAGAATGCGGGACTCGTACACGCCAACGCCAAGGCACTCGCCGAGGAAGACGCATTGGACCCGGTTGCGCTCGTGGCGGCGCTACCGGCGGGCATGCCCGTTCTCACGAGCTGCTCGGACAAGGACATCCAAGTCATTCCCGCCGATGTCGCGGCACTCGACGCCGCGCTCTCACATACAGCGCTGACTTCCGTGCGGATGCGCAACGCCAACTTCGTACTCAAGGACATCGGCGACGAACAGTCCACCGGTGCCGACTACGTCGCGCCGCTTCCGTACTCGGCAGAGTTCTCGGAGCCCTTCACAGCGTGGGTCCGTTCGTTCTCCTGATCACGTACAGACCGAACGTCCTCTTTTTCAGGTAGAAAGTTCCCTCCGCGAACCATCGCGGAGGGAATTCTGCTTTCTACGCCTGACCTGCAATGGAGACTCTTTCAATCCGGCGAACCTGGGGACAGAAGTCACCCGGAGTTTAAGTTCGCGGCGCTTTTTATTGGTGCGAACCCTCGATCCGTGCTGTACGGTCATCCATTAACCAGCAACGCCACACAGAAAGGAACGGACATCATGTCGCTACACCCGCACGTCGTATCCGTACCTTCGTGGCGCAGCTGCACCGCAGACAAGCACATTTTTTCGGTCGCAATGTCGGCCAAGCACATGGGCAACAAGCGCGGTGTACCCCGAGAATGATCCCCAGTTTCACCGGATTCGTTCTCGGGCACCCAGGGCAAACGCCTCGGGTGCCTTTTCTTTTACCTTTCACACGCAGGAGCACCACATGAAACTTCGAGTCAACCAACTGTCCATCGCGCCGCCGTATGTCGATCTGCCCGGTGACCTCACCGGATACGCCGTCACCCTGGATCTTTCACACTCCGATGCGGCCCACGAAGCTACCCTCGGCGCATTGATCAGCGAGATCCGCAGTCGCGGAGCCTCACGCGTCGTCATCACCGGCTCACCGCGCGAACTCCAGGGCACCCACAGCAGCGCCGCCTGAAAGACCCGGGCGGCCTGAATGCAGAACGGGCCCCGAACTCCCGTTGAGGAGTCGAGGCCCGCTACCGACGTAGGAGTCAGTGCGCGAAGTGGCGCGCACCGGTCAGATAGAGAGTGACACCGGCTTCCTTGGCTGCGGCAATCACTTCGTTGTCGCGAACCGAACCACCCGGCTGCACAACAGCCTTGACGCCGGCGTTGAGCAGCACCTGCAGACCGTCAGGGAACGGGAAGAACGCGTCCGAAGCTGCAACCGAACCTACGACGCGGTCACCGGCTCGCTGAACAGCCAGATGCGCTGCGTCGACGCGGTTGACCTGGCCCATGCCGACGCCGACAGAGGCACCGCCGGAGGCCAGCAGGATCGCGTTGGACTTCACCGAACGGCTGGCGCGCCAAGCAAATTCGAGGTCAGCGAGAGTCTCGGCATCGGCGGCCTCACCGTTGGCGAGGGTCCAGTTGGCCGGGTTGTCGCCGTCGGCGTCCAGGACGTCGCGCTGCTGGAGCAAGGTACCGCCGGAGATCGGACGCAGTTCGATTCCGGTAGCGGTCGGAGCGGCTGCCTTCAGAACACGAATGTTCTTCTTACGCTGCAGAACCTCGACAGCTCCGTCTTCGTACGAGGGCGCGATGACGACCTCGGTGAAGATGTCGGCGATCTGCTCGGCCAGTTCGACGGTGACCTCGCGGTTGGCAGCGATCACACCACCGAAAGCACTGACCGGATCGCATGCATGCGCCTTGCGGTGGGCGTCGGCGATGTCGGTGCCGATGGCGATGCCACACGGGTTGGCGTGCTTGATGATTGCGACGGCCGGATCAGTGAAGTCGTACGCTGCGCGCCACGCTGCGTCGGAGTCCGTGTAGTTGTTGTACGACATCTCCTTGCCGTGCAACTGCTCCGCCTGAGCCAAACCTGCAGGCGCAGCCGGGTTTTCGTACAGCGCAGCGTCCTGGTGCGGGTTCTCGCCGTAGCGAAGAACAGCGCTGCGGTTCCAGGTCGCACCGACCCAGGCCGGGAACAGCGAACCGTCCTCGTCAGCGGCGATCGTGCTCGTCATCCAGCTCGCAACCGCGACGTCGTACGACGCAGTGTGCTGGAACGCCTGCGCTGCAAGCACAGTGCGCTCACGCAAGGTGAATCCGCCACCGGCAACGGCAGTCAGGACGTCGGCGTACCGAGCCGGATCGACCACGACGGCAACCGACGGATGGTTCTTGGCTGCAGCACGCACCATCGACGGGCCGCCGATGTCGATCTGCTCGACGCACTCGTCCGGGCTAGCGCCCGAGGCAACCGTCTCGGTGAAGGGGTACAGGTTCACGACAACCAATTCGAAGGTCGCGATGCCGAGTTCCTCGAGCTGAGCGAGGTGATCCGGCTTGCGGGTATCGGCGAGAACGCCGGCGTGGACGCGCGGATGCAGCGTCTTCACACGGCCTTCGAGGCATTCCGGGAATCCGGTCAGAGCCTCGACCGGGGTCACGGGGATTCCGGCGTCGGCGATCTTCGACGCGGTCGAACCGGTCGAGACCAACTCGACACCGGCCTCGTGCAGGCCCGTGGCCAGCTCGATCAGACCACTCTTGTCGTAGACGCTGACAAGTGCACGGCGCACAGCCTTGCGTTCACTCACTGGGGATCACGGCCTTTCGTCCATCGGAAACCACTCCGCGCGTAGCAACAGCGGCGATGACGTCCGCCAACAACCGTCGCTCCACAATTTTGATGCGTTCATGCAACGAAGACTCGGTGTCGTCGTCATGCACCGGCACAGCTTCCTGCGCCAAGATCGGCCCGGTATCAACTCCGCCGTCGACGAGATGCACCGTGGAACCGGTGACCTTCACGCCGTACGCCAGAGCGTCGGGAACCGCGTGCGCGCCGGGAAAGGCAGGCAGCAACGCGGGATGAGTGTTGATGATTCGGCCGCCGAAACGCTCGAGAAAGCTGGGGCCGAGGATTTTCATGAAGCCTGCACTGACCACGAGATCGGGTTCGTACTCGGCCACTGCTGCTGTCAGCGCCTCGTCCCAGGCGGCACGATTTTCGTAGGTCTTGATCGAGACCTTGAAGGACGGGATCTTCGAATCCGCAGCGTGCTCGGCGGCGAGGCAGTCACGATCTACACCGACGGCAACGATCTCGGCGGGGTATCCCTCGGCATGCGAAGCGTCGATCAGCGAAGTCAGCAGGGTTCCCGCGCCGGAAGCGAGTACGACTACCCGCGCGACAGAGTCGCGAAATTGGACCCTGTCGGGCATTGTCGGCTGCGGATTGTCGGCCGAGGCAGTCAGCGCACTACTCCTGAGAACTGGAAGATGATGCGGCCGGAGTATCGGCCGCATGACAGCCTAGTCGCTGGACTCCTGCGGCTTCGAGGGCAGGTCGGTCTCCGGCTCGGCCCCGGCTGTGGGGTCCGCCTCGGGTGCCGCGACAACCTCCGCGTCGACTACTTCGATCTCGACGGTTTCCTCTGTCACTACCTGCACGGGTTCGCCTGATTCTTCGACAATTTCGGCTTCGACGACCTTGGTCACTACCACCGCAGATTCCTGGGCGAGCACTTCGTCGGCGTTTTCGTCGTCCTCGCCATCCGTTGTGGCCGCGGCCGTGATCGCAAGTTCGGGCTCGGATTCTCGAGCCGGTTCAGCCGTCGGCGGCGCAACCTCGTCCTTCATGTGTCCGCGGTGTGAGAACCACATCGCGAACAGCGCCGAGACGGTTCCGAACAATCCCAGCCACGCGAAAGTCAGAAGACCGAAGCCCCACCACAGGACCTCGACGGTGCCGAACTGCCCGAGGTCTCCCCCCGCAGCAAGGGCAAGCAGAGCCATGACGACGCCGGCACCGGCAGCTGCCGTCAGCACTGCGAGCACACTGTCCTGCCCGGCGATGCGTCGAGCGCAATCACGGCCGAGCATCACACCCACCGCAGCCGGAACGACCAACAGCACCGGCCAGATTCCGCCGGCGACGCCTTCCGGAACCGCTCCGAGAAGGGGCAAGGGTGGCAGATCTCCACCGATGTTGCCGAACACGCTGATGGAGACGTTTCCGAAATCGGCCGTCGATCCCGTCATCACCGCGGCTGCACCGACCACGAGGTTCGGCAGGTAGAGCAGCGACAACACCGTCAATCCCAGTACGCCGACAAACCCGTTGCCGCGTGCGAGTAGGTCACCGACCGTCGACCACGACACGAGTAGCGACACCACGACGGCCACGGCGCCCGCAGCCAGCAGCGCTGCCGACGCAGCCGCGGCCGGACGAACAGCGGCAGATGCCCACGGCGGAATCTCGGCGACGACGCGATCCCAGTGCGCAGCAGCAACACCGACGGACGCGGCGATCAGGTGAATCCCGGCGACCCAGCCGAAAGCGGCCAACGTGTTGGGGCTCGACAGCGGAATTGCCGCGGAGGCGTCGGCGACAACGGCGAGAGCGATTGCCGTGATAGTCAACGGTCCGGCTACCGCCGCCCCCACCAGGCGGAGGGTGTCGTCACGGGAGTCGGTGTGCACCGCAGTCGACGCGCATCGGCGTGCGACCACCCACATCATGACCGCCGTTGGAAGCAGTGGCAGTACACCGAGTTGGACGCCGCTGATAGTCGCCGGCACCTGGTGGATGGCCAACCATGTAGTGGCAATGGCGCCGAAGGTTCCGGTCAGATCGCTGCTCGCCGATACCAAAGTGACCACGACGACAGCCGCGATCAGCAGCATCGTCAGGCCCGACGGTCGGAAGGCGACGGTCAGCAGCTTGCGCGCCAGGTCCGGGTTCGGTCCCGGGCGACCGCCGCCGACGCGGCCGCTGCCAGTACGACCACGTCCGGGTCGTGAGGACGTGGGACGGGACCGGGTGCCATCAATCAAAGAACTCATCCCCTCGAGGGTTTCACTCGACAGTGCGCCGCGCACTCAGGCGCGCCGTCGGGCTCACGGAATGTGGCCTCCACCCGCAGCGGGTCGGAGGCCACATTCATGTTCGTGAAACGAAGAAATACTACTGCTGACGCTCGTCGGGGTTCTGCGAGCCGAAGACCTTGGTCTCGGCCGCGGAATCGCTGCTGCCCTGGTCAGGTTCCGCAGACGGCGTCGGCGCTTCGAAGGTAGGCGGCTCGAAGCCCGTCGGCTGCTCGGTCGAGCCAGTCTGCTGCTGGTTGTACGGCTGGCCGTAACCGCGTGGAGCGGTGAACTGATCCGACGAGTAACTCGGGTTCGGCTGGCCACCGGGCTGAGAGGTCAGCGGATAGTAAGACGACGTCGTCGCGGCCGACGAGTCGGTCTGTCCGGGATTTTGCACCGGGTTCTGCCCGTAGGGAGACGCAGTCTGGCCGTAAGGCGGCTGCGAAGCGGTCGGGTCGACGGGGGCGGCGTGCGCTCCCCCGTATCCCTGCTGCTGCGCCTGCCCGTACTGCGGATTCTGCTGGTACTGGCCCGGCTGCTGAGCCTGCTGAGGCTGGCCGTACTGAGCCTGTCCGTATCCCTGTGGCTGACCTGGCGCCTGCCCCGGCGCCTGGCCCTGGGGCTGGCCGTAAGGCTGCTGCTGACCGTACTGCTGAGCTACCGGTCGGGGCGCGGGCGCCTTCAGAATTCCGATCTCGAACAACAACGCGGCGACTGCGACGACGGTCTGCACGAACGAGAGGATCAGCACGATGATCAGGCCCCAACCGAGGCTGATGTCGACGTAGTCGCTGGTACCGACGGAGAACGCGGCGAACACCAAAGCGAAGAAACCCGTGAGGGTGAGCGCTGCGGCAATGCCTGCATACGACTGCTTCGGGAGGAGCGATACGCCCGCAACCACACCGCCGGCGAAAACGAATCCGAGGCCGTAGATGCTCGATTCGAAGAAACTCGAACTGGTATCCAGGCCGCTACCGATGCCGCTGCTGCTTCCACTGATCGACGTGAAGGGCGCAAAACCGAGCAGGAAATTGATCAGGCCGAGTGCCGCGACGGCGATGAGCAGGATGAATCCGAGATTCTTGGTTCCACCGCCCGCTGCCGGCTGATTCGGTGGCCCGAAGCTGGGCCCTTGCGGCGTGAACGTCATGACTTCTCCTCGTAGACGGTCTTCGATGGTTACCAGCGTATGTGTCTCGACTTCGCACGCTAACACCGACAGGAGACAATGGGCAGATGCCCTTCACCCTCGCGCCCGGCGCCGACCACGTCGTCGAAACCGAGGTGAAGCACTCACGATTCATCGCCGCGCTTCACCGGGTAGACGACGCCGAAGCCGCCACGGAGTTCGTCGCGGAGCAGAAATCGCTGTATCCCGATGCGCGCCATCATTGTTCGGCTTTCGTGATCGGATACGAGGCGAACTCACGCGTCGAACGTGCACACGACGACGGTGAACCGGGCGGCACTGCCGGGGTGCCGATGCTTCAGGTTCTCAAGTCTCGAGATCTGGTCGATGTGATTGTTGTCGTCACGCGCTATTTCGGCGGAATCAAGCTCGGCGCCGGTGGATTGGTCCGCGCGTATTCGGGAGCGGTCTCGGTGGCTCTCGATTCGGCCGAGCTTGTGGCCAGGGAGAGAAAGGTCCTGCGCACTTTGGCGATCCGGCACTCAGAGGCCGGTCGGGTGGAAGCGGAGCTGAGAGCGCGGGGCGTCTCGGTGCTCGGAACTACGTATGGATCGAAGGCGGTGATGACGCTCGCCGCCGGTGACGCCGACGATCTCGATTCGATCGTCGCATCCATCACATCCGGTGCCGGGCAGTTGGAACCTGCCGGGTCGATGTGGGTCGATACCACTGTGCGTGGTTAAGGAGTCCGGAGACTCCCTAACCACGCACGGGGGCGAAGCCCCTTACAGGGACTGAAGAATCTCGCGAGCGAGAGCAGCGGTAGCGGACGGCGTCTTGCCGACCTTCACGCCTGCAGCTTCGAGAGCTTCCTGCTTTGCCTGAGCAGTTCCCGAGGAACCGGAGACGATGGCACCGGCGTGGCCCATGGTCTTGCCTTCGGGAGCGGTGAAGCCTGCCACGTAGCCGACGACCGGCTTGGTGACGTTGGCCTTGATGTAATCGGCTGCACGCTCTTCCGCGTCGCCACCGATTTCACCGATCATCACGATGACCTTGGTCTCGGGATCCTTCTCGAACGCCTCGATGGCGTCGATGTGGGTGGTTCCGATGACCGGGTCGCCGCCGATGCCGATGGCGGTGGAGAAGCCGAAGTCACGGAGTTCGTACATCATCTGGTAGGTCAGGGTGCCCGACTTGGAGACCAGGCCGATGGGGCCGGTGCCTGCAATGTTGGCGGGCGTGATGCCGACGAGGGCCTCACCCGGGGTGATGATGCCGGGGCAGTTCGGTCCGATGATGCGGGTCTTCTTGCCCTTGGACTCGTTGTACGCCCAAGCGTAAGCGGAGTCCTGAACCGGGATGCCCTCGGTGATGACCACGAGGAGCGGGATCTCCGCGTCGATGGCCTCGACGATGGCGTCCTTCGAGAAGGCCGGGGGAACGAATGCGATGGAGACGTCTGCGCCGGTCTCCTTGATTGCCTCTTCGACCGTCGCGAAGACGGGGAGCTCGACAGGGGAACCGTCAGCTGCAACGTGCGAGACCGTGGTGCCGGCCTTGCGAGCGTTGACGCCGCCGACGACCTGGGTGCCGGCCTTGAGCATCAGAGCGGTGTGCTTGGTGCCCTCGCCGCCGGTGATGCCCTGGACGATGACCTTTGAATCCTTGGTGAGGAAGATTGCCATTGTTCTGTGAGTCCCTTACTTCGCTGCGTGAGCGAGTTCGGCGGCCTTGTCGGCGGCCTCGTCCATGGTTGCGACGACCGTGACCAGCGGGTGGTTGGCCTCGGCGAGGATGCGACGACCCTCTTCGACGTTGTTTCCGTCCAGGCGAACGACGAGCGGCTTGTTGGCCTCGTCACCCAGGGTCTTCAGTGCGCCGACGATGCCGTTGGCAACTGCGTCACACGCGGTGATGCCGCCGAAGACGTTGACGAACACGCTCTTGACCTGTGCATCGTTGAGGATGACATCCAGGCCGGCAGCCATGACTGCAGCGGAAGCTCCGCCGCCGATGTCGAGGAAGTTGGCGGGCTTGACGCCACCGTGGTTCTCGCCGGCGTATGCGACGACGTCCAGCGTGGACATGACCAGGCCTGCGCCGTTGCCGATGATTCCGACCTCACCGTCGAGCTTGACGTAGTTGAGGTCGTTTTCCTTGGCCTTGAGCTCGAGGGGATCGGTAGCGTCGCGATCCTCGAATGCCTCGTGGCCGGGCTGACGGAACGCTGCGTTCTCGTCGAGGGTGACCTTGCCGTCGAGGGCGAGGATCTGATCGTCAGGCGTACGAACGAGGGGGTTGACCTCGACGAGGAGTGCGTCTTCGCCGATGAAGACCTCCCACAGCTTCTGGATCGTCACGGCCGCTGCGTCGAGCACCTCTGCGGGCAGCTTTCCTGCCTCGGCGATGCTGCGCGCGAACGCGAGGTCGACGCCCTTGACTGCGTCGACGGGGATCTTGGCGAGAGCGTCGGGGTTCTCCTCGGCGGTGACCTCGATCTCGACGCCACCCTCTACCGAGCACATGGCCAGGTAGGTGCGGTTGGTGCGGTCGAGCAGGAAGGAGATGTAGTACTCCTCGGCAATGTCACTTGCCTCTGCGACCAGCAGCTTCTTGACGACATGGCCCTTGATGTCCAGGCCCAGGATTGCCTCGGCGTTTGCCACTGCGGCATCCACGTCGGGCGAGTACTTGACGCCACCGGCCTTGCCGCGGCCGCCTACCTTGACCTGTGCCTTCACCATCACGGGCTTACCGATTTCTTCGGCAATCTCGCGTGCGCCGGCGACTGTGTCTGTAACACGTCCAGCCGAAGTCGGCACTCCGTGCTTGGCGAAGAGTTCCTTCGCCTGGTATTCGAAGAGATCCATCTGCTCACCGTCTCGTCTGCGTTGTCACCCGCTCGAGGGGTAGGAGCGGGTCTGTTCTGGACTTTAACCAGTTGCCGCGTTCGGTTTGCGCCCGCATTGATGCTATGTGGCCCAAGTCACGCGCAATTGCCCGATGAGGCACGCCTCACCGATTCGGCAAGGTGGCCACACCGAATTTGTCAAGCATCAGTCTCACTGATTCTTGCGCTCGAGAACGCTGCAACGAGAAGCAACACTATGCCCGTGGCCGCTGTGATCGCACCCACCCCCACGGTTGCGTCCGATATGCGCGATGACGTGAGTGGCCACTCACCGACGTACACCAGAGCTGCCACGGCAGATCCGATCAGCAATGCCGCGCCCCGCGACGGCCGCGCGGACGCTGCGATCACAGCGGCGATCACGACGGTGACGCCGACGAGCAGTTGACCCCAGACGTCAATTCCCCACGGCCACTCCAGAACTGAGGCCGCCGTATAGGCGTCGCCCTGATAGAGGGGAAGCGCGGTTCCGATCAGGACAGCGACGGCGCCGATCCCACCGACGAGAAGCACCAGCCCTCTCGAACCGCCACCTACCGACGTGTCGACATCCTCACGCTCGGCGCTTCCCGCCAGCCAGACGAGCAGTCCCGTCGCCGCAGCGAGGAAAGCCGCGCCGCAGAGCACGAAGGCACCGGCCCCCAACCCGACGCCCGGTACGTCCGTGGCGATGACAGCCGACTGCATGACAGCGGCGACTCCCATCACGACCGTGGTCCACAACACGCCGACGGCCGGCCGCACCACCGCGGCGCGGCCCGGGGCGAACAGGCCCAGACCGGCGACCAGCAGTACAGCAGCCGCGAGCAGGACAACTCGAGACGAAAGCATGGACGGTTCGGGGATGTTCTCCGGCAACGACAGGACCGGAAGTGCCACCCCCAGGGCTGCCACTGCTGCGGTGACAACTGCGCCGATACCGGCAACGCGGTGAAGTCTGTTCACCCGCGCTTGCGCCGCCCGGGACTGAGCCACCATCGCCGCTTTCAGCGCACCCTTTGTCGTCTTCGCGGGTGCGCGAACCACACTTTCAGCGGGAATCGCATCTGTTTCACGCCTGGAAGCGAGGTAGGGAGCTGAAACTCCGATCACGGCGATGACCACAGCGGCCAGTGCCCCGACCACCGATCCCGAACCGACGCCGATCCGATCGCCGGCCGCGAACCCAGCCATCACCCTGGTTCCACTGACTGCGAGTGCGCCGAGACCGACACCGATCAGGGCGCCGCAGCCCACCGGTAGCGAGATGGACGTCAATGCCGCCGCGACCGCAACGAGTACCGCGACGCCGACCAATCCCGTACCGACAGCGGTGGCCGCCGCCGAGTCGACGAGCGGTTTGACCAGAAAGATCGGATCCTGCGAACTGAAGGAAGGACCGAACAGGGAGAGCACGAACACCACCGCGGCCAGAATCAGCAGCGCAGTCGGCCATCCGCCGATCCGCCCGCCAACCGATCGCCCGTCGAATTCCGCGGCGCGAGCGCTGCCGTATCCGTCCCGCTCTGATTCACGATGGACGACCATCAAGCCGAGGACACCGGACACCACAAGAAGTCCGTGGCCCGCGAGCGCGAGATAAGCGCCCGGACCCGCATCGATCGAACCCGCCGAAATCGGACGGAAAAGGTCCAAGCGGTTTGCATCGATTGCGTCGACGAACAACTGAACGTCGAGGATCGCCGCGCCGAGGGACACCGCGCCGATACCTGCCAGGAGTCCACCTGCGAAGGCGGGCCTGCGCCCCGAGGTGAGCACCGCAACCAGCGGCACGACGATCGTGCAGACGGCAGCGAAGAGAGCGGCGGAAGCAAGAGCCCCCGTCGTGTCGACCCCGCGGCCACTCCCGACTCCGACGACGGGACTGGCTGCCACTCCGACGGCACCGAACAGTCCGATTACCGCCGCGAGTGGCGCCCCGGACTTCACTCCGGGGTCGTCGATACGCGCCTGCGACGTAGTTCCAGGTGTTGTGGACACTCGATCGACGGTAGTGCCTGAATGGACCGGTGATCCGGTTGTGACACGCGCGATCACGAAACGAGATGATTCGTCCGTTTTGCCCGGATCGACATATTCCCAGGTCAAGCTGTGAGGCACGTCACATAATCGGACAGGTTTCCGCTACGGCTTGCGCCCATCGCAATCATTTCGTTACCGTCAGTCGGTCTAAGTCACGGGCTGATCACGAACTCGAGGAGAGAACCGGCATATGCATCACCGCAGCCAGTTCACCGCTAGTAGGTTCTCGAACTCAGCTCCAGACGAGGTCACGACCACTTATCCAACGCACTCGGCCAGGCGTTACACCGAGACCAAAAGTTCTGAGATCTCTACCGATATGTTCACTCGAAATTCATCCTCCACGTCGTCAGATTCCGACTCTCACGAGTTCGTCGAGTCCGACGTGATCAGCACCCCCACTTACGCCTCCTCCGCACCGACAGTCGATGTCGAATCTCCGGTTCGCCGCAGCGGTGCTCACCGACTCCCCACCCCTCCCTCCGCTCTCAAGGGCCGCGCCGCCGTTCTGGCAGTTGCAGCCGGCGCGGTTGTCGCCGCGGGCCAGGCAGTTGTCAACGACGGTTCCTCTTCTGCCGCCGACCACTCGGAAGTTGCACTCGCCAACGAGTCCTCCGCGATCGGTACCACCGCAGAACCGCAGGCCGCTCAGTTCGCCCCGGCCACCTCCACGGCAGCCACCACCGAGGCCGACGCTCCGCAGGTCCTCAACGTCGCAGCGCCGACCGACCTCTCCCAGTTCAGCAACCTGCTTGCCAAGGGCCAGCGTTTCAGTGACGAGCGCGCAGCACGCGAAGCCGCTGCCCGTCGCCCGCTGTTCGTCCTGCCGGCAGTGGGCACGTTCACGTCCAACTTCGGCACCCGCTGGGGCACCCTGCACGCCGGCGTCGACATCGCCGCCCCGATCGGGACGCCCATCGTCGCCGTCGCCGACGGCAAGGTCATCGATTCAGGTCCGGCTTCCGGGTTCGGCATGTGGGTACGCCTACAGCACGCAGACGGAACGATCACCGTCTACGGCCACATCGACACGTCCACCGTCACGGTCGGTCAGCAGGTCATGGCCGGCGACCAGATCGCCACTGTCGGCAACCGCGGCTTCTCCACCGGCCCGCACCTTCACTTCGAGGTTCATCTCGCCGGCGAGAACAAGATCGATCCCCTCCCCTGGCTCGCCTCACGCGGCATCAGCCTCGGCGTCGAGCAGGACTGATCGCAAGCCCAACGCTTCTGATGAAAAACTTCCGGCCCGTACCTTTCCAGGTACGGGCCGGAAGTTTTTGCCTGTCTTCTACAGCTTGACCATCGGCACACCGCCGATGAGCATCAACCGCACCTTGCCCGCGCTACCGAAGTCGATGGTGACCGTCGCGGTGGGGCCAGTGCCCTTGGTTTCCAACACGGTGCCCAGACCGTACTTGTCGTGACTGACGCGGTCACCCGTGGCGAGGACCAGAACGTTGTTGCGGCCACGCGCGGCACCGAAACTGGGAGTCGACGCGGCCTTGCCGGACCCTCCCCCGTAGTTCTGCCCGCCGCCGTATCCCTGGCCGCCCTGGCTGCCGTAGCGGCTTCCGCTGCCGTAACCCGGCCTGCCGCTTCCGAATCCGCCACCGGTGCCCGGATCCTCACGGCGCCAGTTGATCAGGTCCTCCGGGATCTCCTGGATGAACCGCGACGCCGGGTTCTGGATCGGTTGCCCCCACGCCGAACGCATGATCGCGCGCGTCAGGTACAGGCGCTGCCTGGCACGGGTGATGCCGACGTAAGCAAGTCGACGCTCTTCGGACAGCTCCGCCGGATCGCCGAGGGCGCGCATGTGCGGGAACTGCCCGTCCTCCCAACCGGTGACGAAGACGACCGGGAACTCGAGGCCCTTGGCGGTGTGAAGCGTCATCATGGTCACGACGCCGTCGTCGGAGTCCGGCAGTTGATCGGCGTCGGCGACAAGCGATACCCGTTCGAGGAAGGCGGCAAGCGAACCCGGATCGGGTTCACCTTCACGCATTGCTGCGGTTTCCTCGTCGTCCGGATCGATCAGCCCGGCCGCGTTTCGCGCGTCGGAACTGAATTCCCTTGCCACGCTGACGAGTTCGTTCAAGTTGTCGAGTCGCGCGCCATCCTGCGGATCGCTGCTCGCCGCAAGCTCGGCGCGGTAGCCGGTGCGCTCGAGCACCGCCTCGGCAACCTCACCGATGTCACCGAGCTCGAACGGTTCGTCCTCGTCGGCGGCCGCTGTCGGTAGCAGGGCCCGCAGCCCGTCCATCATCTCGAGGAACGACGCGATGGCCTTCTGTGACCGCGTATTGAGCAGCGCCACTTTGCCTTCCGCGCCGTCACGGAGAGCGGCGGCGAAGCTGATGTTGCGATGCTCGGAGTGCACGGCGACGCAGGCTTCGGCTCGATCACCGATACCGCGTCGGGGCGTGTTGAGAATGCGTCGCAGGCTCACGGTGTCGTCCTCGTTGGCGAGGACGCGCAGATACGCGACGATGTCCCGAACTTCCTTGCGCTCGTAGAAGCGAACGCCGCCGACCACCTTGTACGGCACTCCGAGTCGAATGAAGATCTCCTCGAGCGCGCGCGAGGAGTTGTTGGTCCGGTAGAACACCGCGATGTCGGCGAACTTGGTCTCGCCCTGGTCCACCAGCCGATCGATCTCCGAGGCGACAAACGATGCTTCGTCGTGCTCGTTGTCTGCAACGTAGCCGACGATCAGTTCGCCTTCACCCGAATCGGTCCACAGACGCTTTTCTCGTCGGCCGGTGTTCTTGGAAATCACGGAGTTGGCCGCAGACAGAATGTTCTGCGTCGAACGGTAGTTCTGTTCGAGAAGGATGGTCCGAGCATCCGGGTAGTCGCGTTCGAACTCTTCGATGTTGCGGATAGTGGCTCCGCGGAACGCGTAGATCGACTGATCGGCGTCACCGACGACGCACAGTTCGGCCGGGGCAACGGCGTGGTCGGACTCGCCGGCTCCACCGACCAGTTCACGCACAAGCATGTATTGCGCGTGGTTGGTGTCCTGGTACTCGTCGACGAGCACGTGACGGAAGCGGCGGCGGTAGTACTCGGCGATCTGTGGAAACGCCTGAAGAAGCGCGACGGTCTCACCGATGAGATCGTCGAAGTCGAGTGCGTTCGCCGCACGCAGCCGCTGTTGGTAGTGGCCGTAGACCTTGGCGATCAGTCGCGGAAGTTCGGCCGGATCCTGATCGGCTGCGACAACCGCCTCTTCCGGTCCGACGAGTTCGTTCTTCAGGTTGGAGATGTGAGTGGCGAGAAGCCGCGCGGAGAATCGTTTGGTGTCGAGCTCGAGGTCCTTCGAGATCATCGTCAGCAGTCGACGCGAATCGTCGGAATCGTAGATCGAGAAATTCGAGTTCAAACCGGGCAGGAGCGCCGCCTGTGCTCGCAGGATCCGCACGCAACTGGAGTGGAACGTCGATACCCACATGGCGTTGGCACGCGGTCCGACAAGAGCTGCCACACGCTCGCGCATCTCGGCCGCAGCCTTGTTGGTGAACGTGATGGCCAGGATCTGACCGGGGGTGACACCCCGTTCGGCCAACAGATAGGCGATGCGACGCGTCAGCACTGCAGTCTTGCCCGAGCCGGCTCCCGCGACTATCAGCAACGGCGAACCGGCATGGACCACGGCCTCGCGCTGTTGCGGGTTGAGACCCTCGAGGAGGGCGTCCGAACCCGCGTCGTGTCCCCGCGCGCCGCCCCCGTCGTGCTGGGAATGTCCGTCGTGCTCACCGAGTGCTGGGTACGTGTTCATCGCCTGTCCACGCTACCGGCGTCCACCGACACGGTCGTCAGTGCGTCCACCTGCTGGTAGAGGCACTTGGATTACCTGTGTCGAGCATGGCAAACTGGACGCTATGTTCAGCATTTCCGTTCGCGACAACACGGCCGACCCCGTCGGCCCGCTGTGGCGTTACTTTACGTGCCCCGGACCTCGGTGCACGTGATCTGAACAGCTCACCCGCCCCTGGTCCGAATCGGATCCGGGGCATTTTCGTCAGTGTGCCTGGATCGGTAACGACCCGAGCCGAGACCACGATCCACGCAGTAGGAAGAGGAGACGAATAGCAATGAGCACCCAGGCTGCAGCCCCCCATGGAAATACTGTCGATACTGTAAATACTGCTCCGACAGACGTCGAGATCCCCCAGAGTGAGGCGGAGATCGACGAACTACGGAAAGAAATCGACCGTCTCGACGCCGAGATCCTCGCGGCCATCAAACGTCGCTCCGAGGTCTCCCAGATCATCGGCCGTACCCGGATGGCATCGGGTGGTCCGCGTCTGGTGCACAGCCGCGAGATGAAGGTCCTCGAACGATTCAACGAGCTGGGCCAGGAAGGCCACACCCTCGCGATGCTGCTCCTGCGCCTGGGCCGCGGACGCCTGGGCCACTAGCGCACGACCTGTTCACTTGCGAACGGCCACATCGGATGCCTCTGGCAGTCCCGATGTGGCCGTTCGCGTGTGTATCAGCTCTCGAGCGCGATGTACTTCGTGTTCAGGTATTCCTCGATCCCCTCGGTCCCGCCCTCGCGGCCGAATCCGGATTCCTTCACGCCACCGAACGGCGCTGCCGCGTCCGAGATCACTCCGCGGTTGACGCCGATCATTCCTGATTCCAGTGCATCGGAAACCCGAAGCGCACGGTCGAGATCCCTTGTGAAGATGTACGCGGCCAGTCCGAACTCGGTGTCGTTGGCGGCTGCGATTCCCTCGGCTTCGGTGTCGAAGCCGGTGATCGCGGCGACGGGTCCGAACACCTCTTCTTTCAGAATCCGCGCGCTGGCCGGAACGTCTGCCAACACCGTGGCTGGATAGAAGTACCCTTCACCACCCGGCGCTTCGCCGCCCAGTCGCACCTTCGCCCCGGCATCCACCGCATCTGCAACCAACTCCGCGACCGTGTCGAGTTGGTTCTGGTTGATCAGCGGGCCGAGCTTCGTCTCCGGGTCGGTACCGGGTCCCATCGTGAAAGTCGCCATCTTCTCGGTCAGCTTGGTCGTGAACTCTTCACGCACGGCGTTGGCGACGTGGAACCGGTTGGCGGCGGTGCATGCTTCGCCTCCGTTGCGAAGCTTCGCCAGTACCGCGCCCTCGACTGCCTTGTCGACGTCCGCGTCGTCGAACACCACGAAGGGTGCGTTGCCACCCAATTCCATCGACGTGCGGAGCAATCGCTTCGCGGACTTCTCCACCAGCATCTTGCCGACGCCGGTGGACCCGGTGAAGGTGAGCTTGCGCAGTCGAGGGTCGTCGATGAGAGGACCGGTCACTTCACCGGATTTCGATGTCGGCAACACCGAGAGGACTCCGTCGGGCAACCCGGCTTCGGCCATGAGCTGAGCAAGCAACAACATCGTCAACGGGGTCTCCGAGGCGGGCTTGACGATGATCGTGCAGCCGGCGGCCAACGCCGGGCCGATCTTGCGGGTACCCATCGCCAACGGGAAATTCCAGGGAGTGATGGCCAGACACGGTCCGACCGGCGCCTTGGTGACAAGGATCCGGCCGTTGCCCGCCGGCGCCGGCGTGTAGCGCCCGCCGATGCGAACGGCCTCCTCGCTGAACCACCGGAAGAACTCCGCCCCGTACTTCACCTCGGCGCGACTTTCGGCGAGTGCCTTGCCCATTTCGAGGGTCATCAGCAGCGCCACGTCCTCGGCTCGCTCGGTGATCTTCTCGAAAACGGCTCGCAGGATTTCACCACGCTCGCGCGCAGGTGTGCTCGCCCACTTCGACGAGACGGCGACGGCTTCGTCGAGAGCGCGCAGCGCGTCCGCGGGGCTCGCATCGGCGACATCGGTCAACGATTTCCCGGTCGCCGGATCCGCCACCGGGAAGGTCGCGTTGTTCTCCGCGGGCACGAACCGACCGCCGACGAACAACTGGGTGGGAACTGATCGAATGAATTCGAATGTGTCCATGGGTTCCATGATGCTCGTCGGAGCCGCGTCCGTCTGCCCGCGAGCGAGACTCACGCGGAAGTTTCCAGCTTGTGCCACTAAAGTCGATGATCGTGAGCACTGACATCACCGGAACCTCAGCCTGGCAGAAACTGCGCGCTCATTACGCCGACATCGAAGGCGTTCACCTGCGAGAACTCTTCCAGGACGATCCAGCCCGCGGGCGAGAGCTGACGATCGACGCCGGTGATCTTCACATCGACTACAGCAAGCATCGCGTCAGCCGCGAGACTCTCGCGCTGCTCGTCGACCTGGCCCGCGAGGCCGGCGTCGAGGCACGACGCGACGCGATGTTCGCGGGCGATCACATCAACACTTCCGAAGACCGCGCCGTACTACACACAGCGCTGCGTCTGCCCAAGGATTCTGCGCTGACCGTCGACGGTCAAGACGTCGTCGCCGACGTTCACGAAGTTCTGGACGCGATGGGCGCTTTTGCCGATCGTGTGCGCAGCGGCGAGTGGACCGGAGCTACCGGCAAGCGCATCCGCACCATCGTCAACATCGGCATCGGCGGTTCCGACCTCGGGCCGGTGATGGTCTACCGCGCATTACGGCATTACGCCGACGCCGGAATCAGCGTCCGGTTCGTCTCCAACATCGACCCTGTCGATCTGGTCGGACAGCTCGACGACCTCGATCCGGAGACGACGCTCTTCATCGTCGCATCCAAGACGTTCTCCACCCTCGAGACCCTCACCAACGCGACAGCGGCAAAGCGTTGGCTGTTCGCCGGTCTGGGCAGCGAAGACGTCTCGGCCGTAGCCAAGCATTTCGTCGCAGTCTCCACCCACGGTGACCGCGTGGCGGAGTTCGGCATCGACACCGCGAACATGTTCGGGTTCTGGGATTGGGTCGGCGGGCGCTACTCCGTCGACTCGGCGATCGGCTTGTCGGTCATGTGTGCCGTCGGACCCGTTCGCTTTGCGGAGTTCCTCGACGGTTTCCACCAGATCGACACGCACTTCCGAAACCAACCGCTCGAGCAGAACGCGCCGGTCCTCCTCGGCCTCATCGGGCTCTGGTACTCCAACTTCTTCGGCGCACAGTCCCGCGCAGTTCTGCCCTACTCCAACGACTTGCTGCGCTTTCCCGCCTACCTGCAGCAGCTGACCATGGAGTCCAACGGCAAATCGGTTCGCGCCGACGGCTCACCGGTGACCACGTCCACCGGTGAGATCTTCTGGGGCGAGCCCGGAACCAACGGCCAACACGCCTTCTACCAACTCCTGCATCAGGGCACCTGGCTGGTGCCTGCCGATTTCATCGGGTTCGCGGAATCCACCGACGATCTGCCTACTGCGGACGGCACGGGATCAATGCACGATCTGCTCATGAGTAACTTCTTCGCTCAGACAAAGGTTCTCGCGTTCGGGAAGACTGCCGAAGAAATCGCGTCAGAGGGCACTGCTCCGGAGCTGGTGCCACACAAGGTGATGCCAGGCAACCGACCGTCGAGCACTATCTTGGCGAAGGAGCTGACCCCCTCGGTCGTCGGTCAGCTGATCGCACTTTACGAGCACCAGGTATTTGTCGAAGGTGCTGTCTGGGGTGTCAATCCGTTCGATCAGTGGGGCGTCGAACTCGGCAAGACACAAGCCATGGAACTGGGGCCTGCGCTCTCTTCCGAAGCAGCACCCGGCGACCTCGGCGACACATCCACAGATGCTCTGGTGCAGTGGTACCGCAGAGAGCGCGGACGGGCCTGACTCACGCGGCCGCCGGGCCGAACCAACTTTCCGTTGTGTACACGCGTCCGGATCGGTCGACGAGCCGAGCCCGAAGCTCTTGCTGTTCAACCCATTTGATGGCGCTTATCCCCCGGATCAACGCAGCTTCGCTCGCGGCGTACGCCCACACCGCGTCGTCAGCAATCACCGAGACCTGTGCCCATTCCGTGGAGGGCCGCTCCTGGTTCGGCTCCCAGGAGGGCAGCTCCAGCGCCCGCGCCGTCGCCATCGCGGTTCCGTTGATCAGTTCGACTTCTTCGCTGTCCGGCACCGGAATCTGCCAGCCACCAGCCGGTGCATGGCCGGCCGTGGCGATCACGTCGCCGATCCGCACAGCAACGCCGCATTGTAATTCGGCAGCGACGATCTGCGCGGCGCGATCGACGGTGTCGGCCTTGGCAACTCCGGTGATGTCGAACGACGCACCCCAGGGCGCGTACACCACGTCTCCGTCGAGCTGTACGTCCTCGAACGTCGGGGTCGGGTGCACCGGAGGGATGGATTCGTCCTCGGAGTAGTTGTCGGCAAGCGGATTGACTGCACCGCCGGTCATACGGGCAGCCCACAGCGCCGACCGCAGCAGAGCCGACATACGTCGTGTCACTTTGACCGGAGTTCCCTGAGCGAGGTTGACGGCGTGAATCTCGGCGTCTCCCCGGCGAAGGTCGCAGACCGCTTCGGTTTCGTCGATGGCAGCTGCGATCAACGCGTGCGCAGTAGGCAGCGCAGCGCCCTCGGTGACGTCCACCTCCACGGCGGAATCCCACATCGCCCACTTCTCGACACTGACCATGTCAGTCCTGCCCTTCTAACACACTGTGTTGTAACCAGTATGCGCCGGTCAGCAACCCCCGTGCCATAAAGCGCTTCCGAGGCCGAGGCACACATGCCGCAGGTTGAGCAGCGCACGGCGGGGACTGGATGGTAGATCTGTGCGACAGAATTGCCGCCCGGACTGTCGCCCTCCGTGTGCAAGACGTGTAATCCTCCACATGGTTCTGACATGCACCTGACTGCGACGACGTCGACTACTACTGGCGCAGCGGGCAATTCCGATCCGAAAGACGCAGAGTCGACGCTCGACATGTCCGGCCGGCCGGCTGCGCTTCGAGCCCGGTCCGCCGCAGCAACACGCCCGGGCGGCGCTGATGTCACCGCATGAACCTTATGTCACCGCATGAACCTTATGTCACCGCATGAAAAATGGGGACCGACGAGAAGCACTGTGTTCCAACGTCGATGACATACCAATCGGCCGCTTTCAATGCGCGTCACTTTCGCAGGTGGACACACCTGAGCGCTCACTCTCGAGTGCAGCAAAATACGGGCCCACCACTGCGCGCGAGCGTCGAGCAGAGCACCGAGAAGAAGTCCCGAACACGCGGCGCGCCAACCGCCGGCACGACGACGCCCGGTGCCCGGCGGCAGCGCTTCGCACGTTACAGACCGAGCAGGAATGCATCGACACAAAATGGATAGGACCGGCTGAAAGAACCTGCAGCACAATGGCGTAACCACCACCGTTCGGCTTATACGCTACCGCCGTACACCTTGGCAAAACGAACGGTCAGTACGCGGCGAAAATCACATACTTTACAAAGTCTTTGGAATTTTTCTGCGCCAAATATCCGCAGGTGAAAGGACTTTCGACCAGAGTCCAGAATAACCGTGTCGTCTACTATGTGAAAACTGCGAAGTAGCTGTGACGCTGGGTCACGCTCGAGGGAGGAATTGTGACCGATTCATTCAAGGACCGTTTGAACGCCTTGTACCCGGCCACAGCACCGAGACTCACCAACGCACAAGTTGTGGAAGCCCTTTCGCAACGTGGATGCAAGATTTCGACACCGTACCTCTCGCAACTCCGGAGCGGTGTGCGCACGAATCCATCGGAGCAAGTCGTTTTGGCATTGGCCGATTACTTCGGCGTGGCAGCAGAGTACTTCTTCGGCCCGACACCTCGCCAAGATCCCGAACTGATTCCGGAAGAAGACCGTTCGGTTGTCGAGGAGTTCCACGACAGCGAATTACGTTCTCTGGCCATAAAAGCGGTCGATCTCTCCCCTGAATCGCAGGACTTGCTCTCATCGATTGCGGAGAAACTTCGCTCGTCCGAAGGACTCCCGGCCGTCCCTCCGGATTGCAGCACCTACACCCCACCGTTCACTCGCGACTAGTCCGGAGCGAAGTTCAGCGAGTCAGATCAGCGAGTCAAGCGGCCCAATAGTGCCGAAGCTGTGATGATTCCGAGCAGCGCGGCCCCGATCAGCACGCCGAAGTCGACGAGGTAGTCGGTCGGCATTCCGATCAGCAGACCGCGCAGCGCTGACACCTCGTAACTCAGCGGATTGATGCGACTGAGCCACTGAACCCACGTCGGCATGAGTTCGACCGGGTACAGAGCGTTGGACGCGAAGAACAACGGCATGGTGATCGCCTGGCCGATGCCCATCAATCGATCTCGTTTGAGCACGATCCCCGCGATCGCAACCGACAGACAGGCGAAGAACGCCGAGCCGAGGACAACGACAGCCACGACGCCGAGCAACTTGATCGGGTTCCACGTCATGCTCACGCCCAGCAGCGCCGCTACAACGACTACGACCACGGCCTGGGCGACCGCACGGATACCGGCCGCAAATGCCTTTCCGGTGACCAGCGCGGCTCGTGGCGTCGGCGTCACCATGAGTTTGGTGAGGACTCCCGCGTCACGCTCCCAGATGATCTGGATTCCGTAGAAGATCGCAACAAAAAGCGCGGACTGCGCAATGATGCCCGGCGCGAGAAAGTCGAGATACGGTACGTCGCCAGTCGGGATCGCTCGGATATGACTGAACGTCTGACCGAAGATCACCAACCAGAGGATCGGCTGGATTGCGCGCGTGACCAATTCAGATCGGTCGTGCCGCAACTTCTGAACTTCCACGAGGCAGAATGTGTAAATTCTCGAGAGCAATCGAGCAAGACTGTTGGTAGTGGGATCAGCCCAAGCGGCGCGCTGTGCGACGGGCACTGCGGACATCGTGGAGACCTCCTGACTTGTCGCCGGTGAGATCGTCGCCGGTGTAGTGACGGAACACGTCTTCGAGAGTGACCTCCGGCCCCAGTTCGGCGGCCAACGCGCTCGGCTCGCCCACCGCACGAAGTTCACCGTGATGCATCAACGCAACACGATCACACAACTCCTCCGCTTCTTCCATGTAGTGCGTCGTGAGCAGCACAGTCATGCCGTACTGCTTCTGCATCTCCGCCACTCGCTGCCAGACGGATTCGCGGGCAATGGGATCCAGCCCCACCGTCGGTTCGTCGAGCACCAGCAACGACGGTCGGTTCACCAGCGCCTGCGCAAGTTCGAGACGTCGCACCATACCGCCGGAGAAACCCGACGCCAGACGATCACCTGAATCGAGTAGGTCCACCATCTCGAGCGCCTGGTCGACGCGCTCGCGTCGTTCGGACCGCGGAACGTCGTACAGTCGCGCGAACCAGGTCACGTTCTCGCGTGCGGTCAATGCGCTTTCGATCGAGAGCTGTTGTGGCACGTACCCGAGGTAGCGCCGAATGGTCATCGCCTCGGTACGAACTGAGCGACCGAGAATCCGAATGTCACCGTCTTGCAGAGGAAGTAACGTGTTGAGCAACCTGATCGTCGTAGTCTTTCCTGCGCCGTTGGGACCGAGCAGGCCGAAACACTCCCCCGCATTGATGACCAGACTCAGGTTGTCCACCGCGCGGTGGTCGCCGAACTTGTATGTAACCGAGTCGATCTCGACCGCGTGTGCGCCGGGGTCGGGTGAACCTGCCGCTCGGCTCTTCCACCACTGTGTCAGCATCTCACTGCCCCCCGCCTTCCGATCCGGCTGCTGCCAGAGCGCTCGCCAATCGAGACAGGGCCGGTAGAGCAGCCTCGATACTTGCCCTGTCCTCTGCGGTCAGAGTCGACAATGCCTGACCGACAATCACACTCCGGCGATCACGCCACACCTCGACGCGGGCGCGCGCCTCGTCCGCGAGCACCAATCGCGCGACGCGGCGGTCGGCCTCGTCGGCAACGCGTTCGATCACTCCCTCGTCGACGAGCTGCCGCACCAAGGTGGACACCGTGTTTGCCGCGACACCCAATCGCCCGGCAGCCTCGGCCACCGACAGACCCGGGTTGCGTCGTAGCAGCCTGACGAGTTCGATCTGGGCGCCGGCGAGCGGTCGTTCCGCAAACGGCCGCCCCGACGCCTTCCTCGTGCCCCGGCGCAATTGTCCGAGCGTCTCCAGGACGTCATCCGCAAGATTTGCTCCGCTTCCATCCACAACCTCACAATAGCTCTGCAACAGAGCTATTGTCGAGGAATCCGGACGCCCGGCGTTTTCAGCTCGTCCGCAACGGGTATCCCCGATTGCTTGTCCCGAGCACTCCCGCCCAGAACGGAGACGTCATGCGCAGACAGTGGTTGTTCGCGACAGTTGCGAGTACCGCCCTGATCCTCACCGGTTGCTCGCCCGACGCCCTCGATTCCGGGGACAGCGCAGACAACGTCACTGCCATTTCGACGTCGCTGTCGCCACCCGCCGCCGCTGATGCACCCCTGCTGAAGACCGCCGACTCCCCACTCGGGACGATCGCCGTCGACGGCGAAGGCATGACCGTCTACGTCTACAACCCGGACGAGGAGAACTCACAAGCCGGGTCGTGCGACGAAGCGTGCCTGCGTTACTGGCCGGCGGTCACCTCGGTCACGGATTCGCCGATCGTCGAAGGAATCGACGCTGTCATCGGTACCATCGACGGGCCGGAAGGATCTTTCCAGATCACCGTCAACGGCAAGCCCGTCTATCGGTACCTCGACGACAAGGTTCCCGGCGACATGCTCGGACAGAGCGTCGGCAGCCTGTGGTGGATGATCGACACCGCCGGAAACCCCGTGTTCAAGACCGAGTAACCCTCAGTTGTACGGCTGCCGAGCGGTTTCGGGGTCGCCGTACGTGATTGCCCGTTCCCGACGCGTCTTCGACGCCAGGGTTGCGCCCCAGTTCAGCACCGTGCTGGCGCGATTGCGGAACCCCGCGAGGAACGCGATGTGGATGATTCCCCATGACACCCATCCGATGAACCCGGACAACTGGACCGGCCCTGCCTGAAGCAACGCGTGGCGTCGCGAAATGTAGGCCGCGGTTCCAAGATCGCGGTACTTGAACGGTTTTCGGCTGGGCACTCCGTTTTCCACGGTTGCAGCGATCCGGGCACCGGCGTGCCGACCACCCTGCATCGCGACCTCGGCCACCCCGGCAAGTTTGTCCCGCGACATGAGGTCGCCCACCACGTAGACGTTCGGGTGGCCGGGAACGGTCAGATCGGCTTCCACCTCGATGCGGCCACCGCCGACCTGCTTCACACCCAGCGCCGTGGCCAGTGCCTCGGCGAACGGCACTGCTTCGACGCCCGCGGTCCACAGAATCGTGCGGGTCTCGTACTGCCGCTTCTCTTTTGTCTTCTTGTCCGTCGTCTCGATGCTGGTCTCGCACACGTCGGTGACGTGCACGCCGAGGTGAGTCTCGACGCCGATCCCGTCGAGAGTACGTTTGGCGGCGGCCGAGAGCTTGCGACTGAACGAAGGGAGCACCCGATCGTCGCCGTGGAAGAGCAGTACCCTTGCCTCGTCCGGGTCGATGGACCGGAACTCGTTGGTGAGCGCGTGCATCGCCAATTCGCGGATCTGTCCGGCTAATTCGACGCCGGTGGGTCCGCCGCCCGCCACGGCGAATGTCAGCCACGGTCGACGTTCTTCCGCAGTCGGGAGCGATTCGGCCATCTCGAACGCAGCAATGAGACTGCGCCTGATCGCCAAAGCGTCGTCGAGGGTTTTCATGCCGGGCGCCCATTTGATGAACTCGTCCTGGCCGTGGTAGGACTGGCGCATTCCAGCCGCCACGATCAGGTAGTCGTACGGCAATTCGAAGGTCGACCCGTCGAAGCGACTGGCAGTCAGTATCCCGGCGTCGGCGTCCACCGACTTGGCCTCGCCCAGAACGACGTTCGTGTTCTTGTTGTCCTCGAGCAGATGTCGCAGCGGACTTGCGATCTGCCCTTCGGAGAGCAGACCCGTGGCGCACTGGTAGAGCAGGGGCTGGAAGACGTGGCTGGTCCCTCGGTCGATCAGAACCACCTCGACGTCAGCCTTCTTGAGTCGTCTCGCTGCATACAGTCCACCGAAGCCGCCACCGACGATCACTACCCGGGGCTTACCGTTCGAGATGTGGATGCTCATCAGACAAACCTCGCTGTCACGGAGTTGGGCAGGAATCGTAGGGCCGCATCTATCCCTTGCCACTTGAGGCCGGGTAGCGCCGCTCGGGTGGTTTCCTTCTCGATAGCGTCGACCATGGCACTGACGCCTTCGTCCAGACTGGCCATGAGCGCAGCGTCGTCGCCGGCGCCGGCGGACATGTCGGTCTTGATGAAGCCCGGCAGCAGCGTGGTGACCCGAATAGGTGTGCGCGCCAACTCGATACTGAGCGCCTCACCCAGCGCCGCTACTCCCGCCTTGCTCGCCGAATAGGCCGCTTTTGGCCCGGGTAGCCCCCGATCCGCGCTTATCGAGGACACGAGAACCAGGTGTCCGGAGTCCTGCGCGCGGAAGATCTCGAGCGCAGCTTCACACTGCGACAGCGCGCCGACAAAATTCGTCTGCGCTGTTGCAAGATTCGCGTGCGCTTTTCCGGTTCCGATCTTGGCGCCCTTGCCGAGCCCGGCGTTCACGATCACCCGGTCCAGGCCACCCAACTCGTCGCGCAGCTCACCGAAAACCCGGACGACGGAATCGTGTTCGGTCACATCGAGTTCGCGCACTGCGACGCTGATCGACGGGTACTGCGCCACCAGCTCCCCACGCAGCGTGTCGAGACGATCCGTCCGCCGGGCACACAACGCGAGGTCGCGACCGGCCGCGGCGAATCTCCTGGCCATCTCCTCACCCAGACCCGAACTGGCACCGGTGATCAAAATCTTCTGCCGCGTCATGGGTGCAACTGTAACCATCATCGAGTTCTCGTACCCGGCGGTAACCGAGCGAACTCGGACCGATCCGACATACCGTGGAGCAATGACCGACGAATTCGATGTCATCGTGATCGGCGGTGGACCCGCCGGCGAGAACGCCGCCGCATACGCCATCGCCGGAAGTAATCGCACCGCCGCAATCGTGGAACACGAACTGGTCGGCGGTGAATGCTCGTATTGGGCCTGTATGCCCAGCAAGGCACTACTGCGCCCGGGGCAGGTCCTCGAGGCGGCCGACGCCTTGCCCGGGATCCCGGCCGGACCGCTGGACGTCGATGCCATTCTGAAACGGCGCGACTCGTTCACCCACAACCACGACGACTCGTCCCAGGTCGACTGGGCAACCTCCGCGGGCATCACCGTGATCAAAGGCCACGGGGTCATCGACGGCGAGCGAGCAGTGACCGTCGACGGGACCCGTAAGCTCCGTGCCCGCCAGGCCGTCGTACTCGCCACGGGAACGACCGCCACCGTCCCGAAGACACCGGGATTGCGCGAGGCACTCCCGTGGACCTCGCGCGACGCCACCAACCTGCACGAGGTTCCGTCGCGAGTGGCGGTCATCGGCGGCGGAGTGGTCGCAACTGAGTGCGCAACGTGGTTGTCGTCGTTCGGCGCTCACGTGACGTTGCTCGTGAGGGGCGATGCTCTGTTGAAATCAGCAGAACCGTTTGCCGGAACGATGGTGGCCGAAGCACTCGGCGCCCGCGGTGTGGACGTTCGACTGAGCACTGCCGTCAACTCGGTCTCACGCCCCGATGCCAAGGACACCGGCGAAGGTCACATCCACGGTGGACCCGTCAGCATCGAGACATCGTCCGGCGTGATCGAAGTCGACGAGGTCATCGTCGCGGCGGGCCGCGGGCCGACATCTGCCGATCTCGGCTTGTCCGTCATCGGCCTCGAGGACGGCAAGTACGTCACCACTGACGATCACCTCTGTGCCCAAGGTGAGTGGCTCTACGCCGTCGGCGACATCAACGGTCGTTCTCCCCTCACCCACATGGGCAAGTATCAGGCGAGAGTCTGCGGAGACGTCATCGCCGCGCGGGCCGAGAGCCGCGGACTCAGGGGACCTCGGTACACGGCGTCGGCGGACAATGGACAGGTCCCCCAGGTGGTGTTCACCTCACCCGAAATCGCCTGGGTGGGACGCACCGAGAAGAAAGCTCGCGACGACGGCTACGACGTCGAAGTCGTGGAGATCGAACTCGCAGTCGCGGGATCTTCGCTGCTGCGCGACGACTACTCGGGGCGCGCGAAGTTGGTGATCGACAAGGCCACCGACGTGATCCTCGGCGCTACCTTCGCCGGGCCCGAAGTATCCGAGCTGGTGCATGCGGCGACAATCGCGGTCGTCGGCGCCGTACCACTGGAAACTCTCTGGCATGCGGTGCCCTCGTATCCGACGGTCAGTGAAGTCTGGCTTCGATTGCTGGAGGCTCGCCGCTGACGCGCTCCCGAAGTACGTATAGTCGCGACATGGCGTCCGACATACTTGTGACCACGGCCGACGGCACCCTGCGCGGCCGCCGGGTGGGAAAACTTCGTGCCTGGCGCGGAATTCCCTACGCCCGGCCGCCGGTCGGAACACTGCGTCTGACGCGACCACAGCCGGTCACGCCGTGGACCGGAGAACGCGACGCGATCAGGTTCGGCGACGCGTCTGTCCAACACAAGAAGGGGCTGTTGCTCGCGCCCGGGAAGTACCAGCCGAGCAGCGAGGACTGCCTGACGCTCAACGTGCTCGCCCCCGCGAACACCGGCAATACTCCGCGTCCCGTCATGGTTTTCATCCACGGTGGGGCAAACACCATCGGCACCTCGGCCACCGGCTTGTACTCGGGCGTGTCCCTCGTCGAACGCGGCGACGTCGTCTACGTCTCGATCAACTACCGACTCGGCGCTCTGGGCTACCTCGATTTCACCCCGTTCTCAACATCCGAGCGCGTATTCGACTCCAACCTCGGACTGCGCGATCAGGTTGCGGCCCTGCAGTGGGTGCAACGCAACATCGCCGCCTTCGGTGGGGATCCTGAAAAAGTCACGATTTTCGGTGAATCCGCCGGAGCCACCGCCGTCACCACCCTGATGGCGACTCCGGCCGCCAAGGGACTCTTCGCCGGCGCTATCGCCGAGAGTTCGGCTCCGGATCTGGTCTCGAGCACGCAGCGATCGCATGCCTGGGGCGCGCGTTTCGTCGAGATCCTCAATTCCGGCCTACCACCCGCGAAGGCCCTGACCTCGGCGACAGCCGTCGAATTGGGCAGAGCCGGAAGCAGACTGGGCGCCGAGGTACTCGCGAACACACCTGGACTACATCCCTTCGGACCGGTCGTCGACGGCGACTTCCTCCCCCGCTCCCCCTTGGACGCATTCAAAGAAGGATCGGCACACCAGGTGCCGATGATCATCGGCACCAACAGACGGGAGGGGACGCTGTTCCCGAAGGTGCTCGACGCACTTCCGACCAACCCGTCGCGCATCGACACCATGTTTGCCCTCACCGATCCCGAGGCCGGGAAGCGCATCCTCGTGACCTATCCCGGCTACCCGGACGAGCAGTCCGCGATCGACGTCGGCGGAGACGTCACGTTCTGGCACCCGTCCGTGGAGTTGATGCAAGCGCACGCACAATCGGCGCCGACGTACGCCTACCGATTCGACTTCGCGCCGACGATGATGCGCTGGCTCGGCCTCGACGCCACACACGGATTCGAGATGTTTGCAGTCTTCGGCATCGGTGACACCCTTGTCGGGCGCGGCCTCACCCTTCCCGGCGGTCGACGCGGACTGCGCGCAGTCACCGAATCTGTTCAGGGACACTGGCTTCACTTCGCCGAGCACGGCTCGCCGCGCGGATCGTGGCCGCGCTACGAGGGGCAGGAGCGTCGGACCATGATCTTCGACGAGATCGTCCGCGTCGAGAACGATCCCAGACGTGAACAACGCTTGGCCTGGGCGGGATACAGCGGTTACCGTAGCCACGGCACCGACATCTCCCTACCGTGACGAGCCCCCTCGAGATCACTCTCGATTCCGGGGTCGTACGCGGGCGCCTCGATCGAGGACTGCGCACCTGGCGAGCAATCCCCTACGCGGCGGCCCCGACCGGTCCTCGGAGATTTCGCGCACCGCAGCCGGTCGAGGCTTGGAATGGTGTCCGCCCGGCGGAAGCATTCGGCTCTCCGTCTCCGCAGCGCAAGAGCAATTTCGACGAGAACTCACTCTTCGTCAATGTCGTGGCCCCGCAGGTACCGTCGGATTCGTTGCGACCGGTCATGGTTTTCATTCACGGCGGCGCGTACAACGGCGGGAATCCGTCGACGCCCATGTACCGCGGAACGAGCCTGGTCGAACGTGGCGACATCGTCTACGTCTCGATCCAATATCGTCTCGGCGCGTTGGGCTACCTCGATTTCAGTGAATATTCCACTGCGGAAAGATCATTCGAGACGAACCTCGGATTGCGCGATCAGATCGCCGCGATGACGTGGGTCCAACGCAACATCGCCGCTTTCGGCGGCGACCCGAACGCCGTCACCGTCTTCGGTGAATCGTCCGGCGCCAACGCGGTCACCACTCTGATGGCAACGCCGGCGGCACGAGGGCTGTTCGCCCGGGCCATCGCTCAAAGTCCGCCGGCTGCTTCGGCATACGGAAAAGAGCGAGCGCACCGTTGGGCACGCGAGTTCCTCGAGATCGCACAGGCTCCGGATACCGATCCGGGATCGTGGCTGCGCTCCGCTTCGGTGAAGGACCTGGTCGCTGCCGGCGAAGAACTTGCACGCCGCGGCGCGGACGAAGAACCCGGAACGCGGGCATTTGCCCCCGTGGTGGGTGACGACGTCCTTCCCGAACACCCGCTCGACGTGTTCGCCGCCGGACGCGCCCACCCCGTTCCGCTGCTCGTCGGTTCGAATCTCCACGAGGGAAGAATCTTCCCGCGCGTTCTCGACATCTTGCCTACCGACCCGGTTCGGATCGAGAAGATGTTCTCCCACACCACCCCTGAAGTGAAAGCACGTGCGCTCGCGGCGTATCCCACGTATCCGCACCGGTTTGCTGCCGCAGATCTCGGCGGCGACATCACGTTCTGGGAGCCCGCGATACTCTGCGCACAGGGTCATTGCCAGGTAGCTCCTACCTACAGTTACCGCTACGATTTTGCGCCTCGCCTGCTCAGACTCGTCGGCATGGGCGCTACCCACGCCACCGAATTGCTTGCGGTCTTCGGGCGTTCGGATGCACTCACCGCGGCCTTGACCGCGGTCGGTGGGCGCCGCGGACTGACTGCGGTGACCTCCACCATGCAGCGCCACTGGATCCATTTCGCCCGCCACGGAGTGCCGGACCGGGATTGGCCCGCCTACTCCGTACCGGAGCGGCAAACAATGATCTTCGACGAGACGTCCCGAGTGGAGAACGACCCGATGGGTGAGCGTCGACGGGCTTGGATCGGCTACGAGCACAGGCGCTGAAGCCCGATCAGAAGAACTGACCTTTCACGAAACCTGCGAGTAGGACGGCAAATCCGCCCACCTCACCGAGGATCAGCAGAAACATCCCGAGGTGCAGGGGCGGACCGGCGGACTCGAACTGATTGTCGGTGTCCTTCATCGCACCGTGAGCGATGTAGCTGAATATCGCTGCGAGAAAGAAGAACACGACCACTGCGGCACTGGTCAGGTTGATCCACGTCGGCCACGCACTGAGTTCGACGAACACCGCGATCAGCAGCGTCGCAAACGAGTACATCAGGGCAGCGCGGTGTGCGATGTCGACATACGGATGGGCGAGGTGATTGTCCGAAGTGGCCATCTGTCGGTATTTCCAGATTCCCAGGCACAGGGAGAGAAGGAAGATCAGACCGGCCGCGAGAAGCGTCAGTGTCGTGTCGATCCCCAGCGTCATCTGCCCACCCCGCAGTGCGTTTCCAGCGAGTCACCGCTGGGTGATCCAGCCGAAGGCTTGTCGTAGACGACAACCAGCACCACCGCACGATCCGCCGACACCGACCGCATCCGGTGCGGCGTATTCGCGTCGAAGTACAAGCTGTCGCCGGCGTCGAGGTGCATCGTCTGCCCGGGGATTTCGAATTCTACGGATCCGGAATGTACGAACACGAACTCCTCTCCCGTGTGGTCCATGAACTTGGGACCCATCACCGAGGCCGGATGAACCACGAACGGCTGCATGGCCTTTCCGACCAGTGAGGGCGCGATCGGATCGTAGACGGAAGACTGCACGGAGTTGGCCGGGTCGATCACGCGGTCCTTCGCGCGCACGATCGTCATGGCATTTCCCTCCATACTGTCCGAGAACAGTTGCCCCACATCGGCGTCGAGCACACGCGCAATCTTGAGTGCCACCGCGATCGACGGGGTACTGATACCCCGCTCGACCTTGGAGAGATAGCTCTTCGTCAGACCGGTCTGCTCGGCCAGGCCCTCGAGCGTCAGACCGGCGCGACGCCGATGTGTTCGCAAAAACGCTGCCATTCGGTTCCCCTCACGAGACTTTGTGTCATCACCCTACCAATACATTGACCTGCGGCGATCAGCGATGCAGGAATCGAGGGTTGCACATTTCCGTCCTATATGACACTTTGTGTCTTATAGGTGACTGAATGTCATTGATTTCCGGGTCCCGAGAAAGGCACACCCCATGACCGACACGATGCATGCGAGCAAGCAGGAACTCATGGCCACCGCCGAGACGAAGATGCTCACCGAAGTAACGACAGGTAGTTGGACTCTTCGACAGAAGATCGCACTGACCTGCCGGGCACTGTCGGACGCCGGCCACGACTCCGGCCTTGCCGGACAGATCTCCGCCCGCGGTGGGCAGCCAGGAACGTTTGTCACACAGCGACTCGGCCTCGGGTTCGACGAGATCACCGAGGACAACCTCCTGCTCGTCAACGAGGATCTCGAAGTCCTCGACGGGGAGGGCATGCCGAACCCCGCCAACAGGTTCCACAGTTGGATCTACCGCGCACGACCCGACGTCAACTGCATCGTCCACACACACCCACTACATGCGACGGCGCTGTCGATGCTCGAGATTCCCCTCGTCGTCTCCCAAATGGACATCGCGCCGCTCTACGACGACTGCGCATTTCTCGCCGACTGGCCCGGGGTTCCCGTGGGAAACGAGGAGGGCGAGATCATTTCGGCTGCACTCGGCGACAAGCGGGCAATTCTGCTCGCCCACCACGGCCAACTCGTCGTCGGCAACACGGTCGAAGAGGCATGCTCTCTCGGGCATCTGATCGAGCGAGCGGCCAGACTGCAGTTGCTGGCGATGGCTGCCGGAGACATCAAGCCGCTACCGCCTCGCCTGGCGAAGGAGGCACACGATTGGACACTGACTCCTCGGCGCAGCGAGGCGAACTTCGCTTACTACGCCCGTCGCGCTCTCCGCAATCATCCCGACACACTGACCAACTGACTTTTGTTTCCCACCAACAGAACTGAGAGCCTCATGAGCAGCACCATCAAGGGAATCGTTGCCTATCCCATCACCCCGTTCGACCGGGACACCGGAGCATTCGACCCCAAGCCGCTACACACGCTCCTCGACAGCATGATCAGCAGTGGTGTCGACGCGATAGCCCCACTCGGCAGTACCGGCGAGAGCGCCTATCTCGACGATGCAGAGTGGGAGACGGTCGCTCGGGAGACTGTCGACTACGTCGACCGCCGAGTCCCCACCGTCGTCGGAGTGTCGGATCTGACGACGGCGGGAGCACTCCGCCGAGCATCGATCGCGGCAGACGCCGGAGCCGACGCAATGATGATCCTCCCCACGTCGTACTGGCATCTGGGTGAGCAGGAGATTCGTGAACACGTCACCGCGGTGGCCGATTCCGTCGACATTCCCACGATGATCTACAACAATCCGGCCACCACCGGGATCGACATGTCGCCGGAGTTTCTCGTCGATCTCGTCTCCACCGTCGACGGCATCACGATGATCAAGGAATCCACCGGCGACATCACCCGGATGAACCGCATCAACGAACTGAGCGGTGGCACGATCCCCTTCTTCAACGGCAGCAATCCTCTTGCACTGCAATCTTTCTCTGCCGGTGCAAGCGGATGGTGCACGGCAGCCCCGTGTCTGGCCCCCGAACAGGTGGTGCACTTCTGGCGTCTACTCGAATCCGGTGATCGGTCGGGTGCCGCCGCTGTGTTCGAACAGATCGAGCCGCTACTGAAGGTCCTCGTCAGTCGCGGACTGCCGTCGACGGTCAAAGCCGGGTTGGAATCTCTCGGCATCGACGCCGGCCTTCCCCGCCGGCCCCTGCTGTCCCTCGACGACAACACCAGGACAGCTTTGTCCGACGCTCTGTCGGTGGCTCGCGGTGTAATCGTCGCGTCGTGACCTGACGTGGGAGTGGGTTCCGGCAAGATGGGATGCACACCGACCGAAGGAGGGGCACCATGTCCGTAGATTCACGGTCTGCGAGGATCGCCGTCACCGGCGCGACCGGTCATATCGGCGGACTGGTGGCCCGGTCGTTGGCCGACGCCGGTGTCCCACAGCGGCTGATCGCACGGTCGGTCAACCGATTACCGCAGCTCCCCGGTGCCGATTCGGCCGAGACCACGTACGGGGATCAGAAGCGCGCTCTCGCGGCTCTGGCCGGAATCGACACCCTCTTCATGGTCTCGGCGGCCGAAAGCGCAGATCGTCTGGATCAGCACCGCACCTTCATCGACGCCGCAGCGGAGGCCGGGGTCAGGCACATCGTGTACACGTCTTTCCTCGGCGCTGCTCCGGACGCGACGTTCACGCTCGCTCGCGATCACTGGGTCACCGAAGAACATATCCGCGCTTCCGGGCTCGCATTCACCTTCCTGCGCGACAGCTTCTACCTCGATTTCCTACCCGCTCTCGCCGGTGAAGACGGTGTGATCCGCGGACCCGCAGGGGACGGTCTCGTCGGCGCGGTAGCGCGCTCCGACATTGCTGCCGTCGCTGTGTCGGTTCTGCAGGATCTGGATTCTCATGTCGGACAGACGTACAGCCTGACCGGACGGGAGGCACTGACGCTCTCCGAGGCCGCGAGCATCATCACCGAAGTCACCGGCAAGCGAACCACGTACGTCGAGGAAACGCTCGAGGAAGCTTACGAATCGCGGGCGTCGTACAACGCACCCGCTTGGGAACTCGACGCATGGGTGTCGACGTACACCGCAATCGCGCAGGGTGAATTGGCGCTGATCACGGGCACCGTGGAGGACCTTGTCGGCCGGCCTGCGCTCACGCTGCGTGAATTCCTCACAGCAGAAACCGCCTGATGCCACCACGCAAAGCAACCACGGCACGCAAGGCTGCCGCAAAGAAGGCTGCACCGAAGAAGGCTGCACCCAAGAGGAACACGACCAGAAAGACCGCCCCGAAGAAGACTGTCGCAAAGAAGAGCTCACGCGCGACGATGCCGGATGTGCCGACTGCCGGCCCTGGTGAGAGAGTCTGGCTCCTCGACGTTCCCTTCCGGACGCCGGCGCCTGGTGCGCAGTTCGTCAAGAAATGGAAGAGCTACGCGTGGGTCGGTACGGAGTTGCCCGTAGAACTCGCTCCATTCAAGGCACTCCCCTTCTCTTATCAGCAGTGGGTAGAGGACGACATCAATGACAGCACCGGTGAACGTCCCGTTGCTGCACCCAAAATTCCTCGGCCCGAGCAGGTTTCGGGGGCTGCAGCCGTCGTCGATGCCGCTCGCGCCGGCAAACGCGGATTTCTGTTGGCAGACAATGCAGGCCTGGGTAAGACGCTGATCGCAGTGATGTCTGCCAAGACGATTGCCGAGGAGCGCGGCGAAACCAACATCCTCGTCCTCGTCGATCGACCCGCACAGATCACCATTCCGCATTGGCGCTATTCCATCGCCTCGGTGGGCGACGGTGGATTCCGCTGGTTGATCATGTCGCCTGACCAATTGAAGAAGCTGATCGCGCGAAACGGCCGCCCCAAGTACACGTTCGGTGTGGTGATTGCCGACGAGGCCCAACTGTACAGCAACGACACACAGCGCACGGCGGCATTCGAGAAGGTCGCGCGCTTTTCGAATGCTCACGAGCAAGCGCCGTTCGTCCTGTCCGTGACGGCAACACCGGGACACACGCCGGCCGACCAGCGTTACCTGGCACCGCTTTTCGCGCAGCTGCATTCAGAACCTTCGGAGTACTGGTCCGACCTGGGCGCCAGGCTGGTCGAGTCCGGCCTTCCGCTGGACAAGTCCTACGGGAAGTGGACGTGGAGCGCAGAGGCGAAGGAATCACCTACGCTGCAATCTCGAGCGCTCGAGACCGTGCGTGGGTGGATGTCGAACAGCAAACCGCCCTTGATGATTCATCGACCGACTCCGTGGGGACCTGTTCCGCTCGACGGTATGCCGATCGACCTCACCCATGCCCAGCGCGCCGAGTACGAGACGGAGTGGGCCGAGTACGCCTACGAAATGGGATTGGCCCGCAAGAGTCGCAACATCGCGCGCGGCCGTGCGCTGGTTCTGCGCTACCGACAGAAAGCGGGCATGATCCGCGCCGAGTCGACGGCCCAGTGGGCGCAGGCGCAGGTCAAGGCAGGCAAGCAGGTGTTGGTGGCCGTCGAATTCGTCTCCACGGCAGGTGATCCACTGGTCGAGATGATCGAAGACGCCGGGATCTCGGTGGCAAAACTGTTCGGCGCGGTGCCGGACAAGGAGGGTCAACGTCTGCGGTTTCAACGCGGGGACGCACCGGTCATCGTCTTCAATGTCACGACCTCGATCTCGCTCCATGCCAACGAAGCACTCCCGGACGGCACTCACGCGTCCCCGTTGCCACGGACGGGAATCTTTCATCAACCGCGATACTCAGGGATCGCGGCAGAACAGACGTTCGGTCGGTCGCATCGCGACTACCAGACGTGCCCGTGGGTCATACCCTTCGGCGTGGGCACCAAGGAAGAGGACGTCGCCACGGTCATGTTGCGCAATCTCAATTCGGTCACAGGTCTGAAAGGTGGTGATCGATCCGGTCTGCGGTCGCTGTCCGAACTGCTCGGCGTCGAGTGGCTAGAGCCTGATGTCTTGACCTCGGAGGGTTGATCTTCCAACGACCGTCCAACGCGCACAAACGAACGGTTTCGGCGGTATGCCCCAATTCTACTCCACCAAAACCGAATTCGGCTGACCGCTTCATTCCTTTCGGGACCTTGGGACTCAGGTATCTGTGACCAGACGTGGCAGACTCTTTCGAGTCGAGGTGCACCAGCCTCGAAACAGTGCCGAGAATGCGAGGGGTCCGATGCGCAATATCTACCGGTCATTGATGCGCAATGTCGGCCATACACAATGGTTCTCGGATCTCGGCAAGGATCTGGTTCCGCTCGATCGAGCAGTGCAGAGAGTGTCGGGAGGCAAGCTCTCGCTGGTCGGAGAGAACACCGTGACTCAGCTACTGCTCACCACGACGGGCCGTAAGACCGGCCGTTCTCGAACCACGCCACTCCTGTACGCACCCGACGGCGATGCGTTTGTCGTCGTCGGTTCGAACTGGGGGCAGGATACGCATCCAGCATGGACACTCAATTTGATGGCAAACCCCACCGCAATCGTGACAGTGAAGGGCGTCGAAATACCGGTCGGTGCGAGTCTGGCGGAGGGCGCCACGCGTAAGAAGCTGTGGGAGCTCGCGACCACCACGTGGCCGCCGTACGAAACCTACGCCGATCGAGCATTCGGGCGCCAGATCCGCGTATTTCGACTCCAACCTGTCAAATAACTGCTGCCGGGCGCAGGATGGGAAGGACCACCCTGCCGATCTCAGGAGCATTCGCGAATGTCCACAGCACTGACTCACGCAGAAGACACACAGATCACAGCTTCCAACGGGCGGATCGCACTGGAGCCGAACCCCCGCCGAATTCGAGCCTTCTTCGCTGGTCACGCCGTCGCAGACACCACTCGTTCGGTATACCTTTTCGAACGCGGCCGCCTGCCGATGTACTACATCCCCCTCGCGGACGTTCGTACCGAATTCCTCGTCCCGACGTCGACGACCGCCCATTGCCCATGGAAAGGTGACGCCACCTACTGGACGATCGAGATCGGGGATCGCCGGGCCGAGGACGCCGTCTGGACCTACCCTGAACAGTTCGACGGTTCCCTGGATCTGAGTGAGTACGTCGCATTCTATTGGGATCGCATGGACGCCTGGTACGAGGAGGATCAACAGGTCTTTGTCCACGCCCGCGATCCATACGTACGTATCGACGCACTCCCCTCGTCCCGCCACGTCCGGGTTTTTGTCGGCGACGTACTGGTCGCCGAGACGAGACGACCCAGACTGCTCTTCGAAACCGGACTGCCCACGCGGTACTACATTCCGAGAATCGACGTTCACAGCGAGTACTTTGCGCCGTCCCCGACCACCACGGCCTGCCCCTACAAGGGCACTGCGTCGTATCTGTCGTTCACCGGCACAACCGAACTCGCTCCGATCGAGGATCTGGCGTGGTTCTATCCGTTCACTACCGCCGAAGCGTCCGGGATAGACGACCACGTGTCGTTCTATCCCGAACGCGTCGGCAAGATCCTGGTGGACGGTGCCGAAATCTGAAAGGTGCTGGAGCCGAGAAGGTGTGGGTGCCTACCCCACTGCAACAGGGGATTCCGGGATTCGCAGTTCAGCCGTCTCCAGTCGGCGATCATGCACCCACACCATCGCCGTTGCAACGGAGAAGACCAACCCGGCGATGCATACTCCGTTCCAGCCGTACGACTTCCACACCACTGACCCCACCGCCGAGCCCACGGCAGCACCGACGAAGTAGGTGGTCATGTACACGGAATTCACACGCGAACGCGCTTCGGGGACAAGGGCGTAGATCACGTTCTGGTTGCTGACGTGCACTCCCTGCAGCGCGAGGTCGGCAAGGACGATGGCAACGAGAAACCACACCACGTGGGTGGCACCGGCGACAAAGGGAAGCCACGACACCAAGAGAATCGCGATGGCGCCGCCGGTCGCCAGCTGACCCAATCCCCGATCGGCCAGTCTGCCCGCCACCGTCGCCATCAAAGCTCCCGCCACACCGAGTAGTCCGACCAAGCCGATTTGAGTGTCGCTGTAGCCGAATTCGCCGGACAGAAGAAAGGCCATCGTCGTGAAGACGGTGCTGACAGCAGCAAAAGCCAGTCCGCCCATGGCCGATCGGGTTCTCAGGCGCGGCAAGGTCGCAGCCAACTTCCCTACCGAAGCGAGCGTTGCGCGGTAGCTTGCCTTCGGGCGATCTGCGGAATCGGAAGGCAGAGATCGCCACAATGCCACGGCCATCACCACCATCAGCACCGCCGCAACCTTGTATACCGTCGACCAACCTCCCAGTCCGGAGAGGACGCCGGCAACGCTGCGCGCCAGCAGGATTCCGATCAGCAGTCCGCTCATGATCGTGCCGACCACCTGACCGGACCTCTCAGGTTCGGCCAGTGAGGCGGCAAACGGAATGAGCACCTGGGCGGCGACCGAAAAGACTCCAGCGACAGCGATTCCCACTGCCAGCGTGGCAAAGTTGGGCGCAAATCCGCTGACCGCTTGACCGGTCGCCGCCAGCAGCATGAGCCCTACCGTCAGCTTGCGTCGGTCCACCATGTCGCCCACCGGAACCAGAAGTATCAATCCGAGTGCATACGCGACCTGCGCGATGGTCACCGTCGCGGCCGCTGCGGAGGCCGACACATTCAGGTGATCTGCGATGGAATCGAGGAGTGGCTGGTTGAAATAGTTACCGCCCGCGCACAGGCCCGTCGCCGCAGCCATCAGCAGCACTATCGGTAGTCCGAGCCTCGGACGCGCGTCGCTTGAAATCATGTCGTCAAGCATGACCGCCTACACCGACGCGCGTCCAATAGATAGATATGCATGATCTATCTCCAGAAACGATAGATTGGTGCGATGGAACTACGTCACATCCGCTACGCCCTGGCAGTCGCGGAAGACAGACACTTCAGCCGAGCAGCGTCGCGGTTGCACGTTTCCCAGTCCGCCTTGAGTGCCCAGATCAGAGACCTCGAAAAGGAACTGGGAGTCGAATTGTTCAACCGGAACAGCCGAAACGTCGGCCTGACTGCTGCAGGCGAGGTTTTTGTCGCCCGCTCCCGCGAGGTACTCGGCGCCGTGTCGAGACTCGTCAGTGATGTCTCCGCACGGAGCAACGAGCAAGTGCGGTTGACGGTCGGCACCATCACCTCGGCGGGGCGCGTCGACGTCGGACGCGCCCTGGCAGATCTGACACGGCGCCACCCTGCAATCAACATCACCGCGCGACCGTACGGCAGTGAAGTAGTTATCGAGGGAGTCCGGTCCGGTGCAATCGACGTCGGCATTGTCGGATTGGCCGCAGGTCGCCTACCCAAGAGCTTTGCCGCCGCACCGCTGTGGAGTGAACCCACCGCAGCGTTCGTTGCTCCCGACCATCCCTTTGCCCAGGCTTCGTCGATCAGGCTCGAAGACCTACGCGATCACACTCTCGTGGACTTCGCCTCCGGCAGCGAGGCCCGTGTCCAAACCGACCAAGCCTTCGCCGAATCACAGGTCCCTCGGGGAAAAACACTTGAAGCCAACTCGGTAGACCTGATCTGTTCACTGACCGCCAACGGCCTGGGCGTAGGTTTGCTCCCCCAGTCCATGAGCGCCCTGCACCCCGAATTGGTCTGTATTCCGATCACCGATGCGCCGCATCGGATCGTCCACGCAATCACCGAACCCACCCATTCGTCGGCGCTCGCCCGCGAGTTCGTCGAACTACTCGCAGCGCAGTTCGCTACTTGAGCAGTTTCGACATTCGCCTGTCCGCCAACGGTTTACCGCCGGTCTGGCACGTCGCGCAGTATTGAAAAGAGCGCTCCGCGAACGACACTTCGCGTACGACGTCACCGCACACCGGGCACGGAAGTCCGGTACGAGCATGCACTCGCATCCCCGAGCGTTTCTCACCCTTGAGCCGGGCCGCGTCCTGACCTTCCGAACGCTCGATCGCGTCGGCCAGCGTGGATCGCATCACGGCATACAGCGTCGAAATCTGATCCGGCGTCAGCCGCGACGAGGTCGCGAAAGGCGAGAGTTTCGCGGTGTGGAGGATCTCGTCCGAGTAGGCGTTCCCGATACCGGCGATCAACGACTGCTCGACTATCGAGTTCTTGATCCGCGCCGACGTTCCGCCCAGAATCTGTGCGAACTCGGCTTCGGTCACAGCCATCGCGTCCGGCCCCAACCGGGCGATGCCCGGAACCTCCTGCGGATCGTTCACGACCCAGACGGCGAGGCGTTTCTTGGTGCCGGCTTCGGTGAGATCGAATGCCGGCGTCAGACCTTCGGGTGTGAAGAAATGAACGCGCAGCGCCAACGGCCCCTTCCCCGGCTTCGGCGGCGTCGCCGATGGATTGTCCAGCCAGCGCATCCAGCCGGCACGGGAGAGATGCGTGACCAACCACAACCCGTCGCAATCCAGAGCCAGATGCTTCCCGAAGCGGGCGGCGCCCGTGACGTCACGCCCCTGCAGAGCAGTGATCGGCGGATCGAAGGTCTTGAGCACACTCAATGCAGCGATGTCGACGCGTCCCACCACTGCGCCGACCGCGTGCTGACGAAGGAACCCTGCCAGCGCTTCCACCTCGGGTAGTTCAGGCATGGCAACAGACTAACGCCGACCACGGACACTCACAGCGCGCTCAGTCCGTTTCCGTCTGCAGCACCACCGAATGCCCACCGCGTGCCTTCGCGGAGTACATCGCCCGATCCGCTCGCCGCAGCAGAGTCGGGTATGCGACCAGCGCATCATCCGCTGATTCGAAAGGCCCTGCAATCTTCGCGATTCCGACGCTCATCGCCACCTCGGGATGATCGGGCGAGGTGATCGTCGAACGGAGTAGCTCATGTTCGAGTCGATGGAACGAGCGTTGATCGACCGAATCGACGATGACGAACTCGTCGCCGCCTATCCGTGCGATCAAGGCCGCCGGGCCGGCGCATTCGACCAGCCTCGATCCGACTTTTTCGATCACAGCGTCACCGACGGTATGTCCGTACTCGTCGTTGATGGCCTTGAATCGATTGATGTCGACGGCGGCGACTACCAAGAGCGCCGAGTGCGTGTACGACCGCTCCAGCAACAGTCGTACTTCGTCGGCCAGTCCCCTCCTGTTGAGCAGTCCCGTCAGTGGGTCCAATTGCGAGTTCAACGCGTCGGTGCCGAGGATCGAGAAAATGAACTGACAGGCAAAGGGAATCACGTAGATTGCCGCGCCGACCAGTACTACCAACGCGACCAGAACCGGAACATCCACATCGTTTTCGACCACGGCCGTACGTGTCACGATGCCGATGACCACGACGAATACCCACAACATGTGAAGGCTCTGTATTCGAGCATTGTGGAAGAACGCGATGTATCCGCCGATCACCGAGAACATCACGGCGTGTGCCAGTGCTGCAAGTGGATTGGAGTACAGCAGCATTGCGGCCGCTATTCCCACTTCCGAGTAGAGCACAAAGGCGTAAGACCAGGAACGGGAGAGATTGCGCCTCGTCGAGAGGGCGACGGCCATCATCACGGTTATGACCATGATGACTGCGTTCGCGGTGCGCGCGTGCGAAGTGGTCGGTCCCTGTGGACTGAAGCGAGTGAGGAACATGATCACGGTGACCAGCACCAACGAGCAGACGACGAGAAACCGCGAGGCGACGGTCAACCCTTTGTCCGCGAGATAGCGATTGAAGGTGTCGAATTGGTCCGGACGCCGATACCAATCGACAAGTTGAGAAGAGATCAGCCGGAACGCGGGGCCCGAGAGCGGTCGTCGAGACGCCACGGCGTCCGAACGCTCAACACTCTCGGCAGATTCCATAGTGTCAGGGTAATCCAGTCAACTCCCCGCAATCAGACAATTTTCACTGTTTGCCGTCCCACATCACAACCTGATCGCCGCCGGCGGCCTTCGCGCGGTACATCGAGGCATCGGCTACTCGAAACAGTTCCGTCAACTCCTCGTCGGAAATAATCGACGACCATTCGGCAGAGGTGATCGCGACTCCGACGCTGGTGGTCACTACCGGATCACGATCGTCGATTCGCAAGTGCCTTCGCAGATTGTCTTCGAACGCAGGCGCTGCGCCGACGTCTATCGTGTCTACCAACACGAACTCGTCCCCACCGAATCTGGCGAAGAGCGCCTTCTCGCCGCCGCACCACCGCAGTCGATCAGCAATCTGGCGAAGTACGAGATCGCCTTCCTCGTGCCCCTGTGAGTCGTTGACGCTCTTGAACGAATCGACATCGACAATCGCGACGACATACGACGACTTGCTCGACGCATGCCCCGTCGCCCCCATTTCGACAACAGCTCGCTGCAGCCCGCGCCGATTCAGAAGCCCTGTCAACGGATCCACATCCGAACTGTCCGCGTCGGAGCCGAGAAGTGAGAGGACGAACTGGCAGGCGAACGGGATGACCACGATCCCGGTGGCGATGATCAGACACAGTGCGGTGGCCAACGCAGGATCCGCGTAGACCGCAACCTTTCGGCCGACCACTGCCAGAACCACGATGGACAGCGCGATGTGAACCGCCTGGAGTCTCGCGTTGTGAAAGTACGCGATGTAACCACCGATCAGTACGAAGAGCACACACTGGATCAACCCGATGAAAGGGTCGTTGTTCAAGAACACACCGACGAATACGCCGACCTCGCAGTAGGCGACAAAGAAGTACGACCACCGACGCGTGATTTCGGGCAGAAGGCAGAAGAGCACGATCACCGCAATCGTGACGGCGATGATGACGGCGTTGACGACGCTGGTGACGTGGTTGTGCACGCCAGCGTCGCTGAAGCGCAGCAGAGTCATCGCAATGATGACCGTCGTCAGTGAGCCGATGACCAGCAATCGGACAGCTAGCTCCAGGCCCTTCGTGGCGAGGTATCGATTGAAACTGTCGAATTGATCAGGACGCCGATACCACTGAACCAGAAGGTCGAAAGCCGACTTCACAGCTGATTTTTCACGGCCACGCGGCGCGGGCAGAATCGACTGCAGTCGGTCCTGCCCGAACGATGTCATGCGCAGATCATAGGTGCGCAGACCGTCGTTCGGGATCAAGAGTGCAGGATCGAGGCGGCAAATCCAGGGTCGGTTGTCAGCGCCGAACGAGGTACGTATCCATGATCCAACCGTGCTTCTCACGCAACTCCGCCCGGCGAGCGACGATCTGATCTTCGACGTCACGCAGTTTGCCGGAAATCAACTCCTCGTCCGGGGTCCCGAGGTACGCGCCCCACCAGATCTCGGCGTCGTTTTCGCTTACCTGAGTGAAGGTGCAATGCGCGTCGAGCATCACGACGGCATTGTCCACGCCGTCGGGCAATCCCTCGGCCAGTTTGCGGCCGGTCGTGATGTGGATGGGTTCGCCGATTCGGTTCAGGACGATCCGGTGTTGTGCAGCCAGCGACTGCACGCTGGTGATTCCCGGGATGACGGAGTAGTCGAACGAAACTCTCCCGCGAGCGAGCACGCGCTCGACGATCCGCAGAGTGCTGTCGTAGAGGGAAGGGTCACCCCAGACGAGAATCGCGCCGACGCCAGGTTCGGCCGCGAATTCCGCTTCGAATTTCGCGGCCCGACGCTCGTGCCAGTCCTCGACGACGCCCTCGTAGTCGGTCGGGGTTCGGTCCCGCGGCGGGTCCGTGATCTCGACCACCTTGTAGTCGAGGTGAACGTGCTCGTCGAGAATGCCGGTGCGCAAGTCGACCAGGGCCTGCTTCTCGTCACCCTTTCCGATGATGAAGAAGGTATCGGCCCTGTTCATGGCCTTGATCGCCTGAACCGTCACCTGGTCGGGATCACCAGCACCGATACCGATCACCAAGAGTTCGCGCATGTGCCGAGGCTATATTGCCGTGCGCCTTTATTAACCGCGGGAGGTTAATAAAGGCGCACGGCAAGGCAGGCCCTAGACTGATTCCCGTGACTGTCTCCACTGCTTACGAAGACCTCCTCCGGCTCGTCATGGAGACGGGTACCGCCAAATCCGATCGAACCGGAACCGGCACCCGCAGCATCTTCGGTCACCAGATGCGTTTCGATCTTGCCGACGGCTTTCCGCTCGTCACCACCAAGAAGGTCCACCTCAAGTCGATAGTCAACGAACTCCTGTGGTTCCTGCGCGGCGACTCCAACGTGGCGTGGCTGCACGAGCACGGCGTCTCCATCTGGGACGAGTGGGCCGACGAGAACGGTGAACTCGGCCCCGTCTACGGCGTCCAGTGGCGTAGCTGGCCCACCCCTTCGGGCGAGCACATCGACCAGATCACGCAGACCGTCGAGACTCTGCGCTCCAACCCCGATTCGCGGCGGATCATCGTTTCGGCGTGGAACGTCGCCGACATTCCGCAGATGGCCCTGGCGCCGTGCCACGCTTTCTTCCAGTTCTACGTCGCCGACGGCAAGCTCTCCTGCCAGCTGTACCAGCGCAGCGCCGACATGTTCCTCGGCGTTCCGTTCAACATCGCCAGCTACGCGCTGCTCACCCACATGATGGCCCAGCAGGCCGGACTCGACGTCGGCGAGTTCGTCTGGACCGGCGGCGACTGCCACATCTACGACAATCACGTCGACCAGGTGACCGAGCAGCTCGGCCGCGAACCGCTGCCGTTGCCGACCCTGAAGCTGAACAAGCGCGACTCCATCTTCGACTACACCTTCGAGGACGTGGAGATCGTCGACTATCAGCACCACCCCGCGATCAAAGCCCCGGTAGCGGTCTGACGATGACCGATCGCACAGTCACCCTCATCTGGGCGCAGGCCCACGGCGGCGTCATCGGCGCCGACAACTCGATCCCGTGGCGCGTGTCCGAGGACATGGCTTACTTCAAACGCGTCACCATGGGCCATCCGGTAATCATGGGGCGGCGCACCTGGGACTCCATTCCATCGAAGTTCCGTCCGTTCAGCGGGCGTCGGAACATCGTCGTCACACGCGATCCGCAATGGCACGCCGAAGGCGCCGAGGTAGTCCACAGGCTGGACGACGCCCTGGCGTTGCCGGACGGTGACGTCTTCGTCGTCGGTGGCGGGCAAATTTATTCGGCTGCACTGCCATTCGCAACGCATCTACTGGTGACCGAGATCGACCTCGACGTCGCCGGTGATGCTTTTGCTCCCGAGATCGGCCCCGAATGGAACCTGAAATCCGACGAGCCCTGGCAGACCTCGGAGAAGAGCGGCCTGCGCTTCCGCTGGTTGGAGTACACGCGCTGACCGACTTCCGCCGATAACGAGGCACCTCGCGAGTGAGTCGGTCATACTCCAAGAAGGACATTCACCGCTTCCGAGAGGTCTTCGATGGACAAGAAGTCACTGACCGCTCTCGCTCGCCAACAGTTGAAACTGGCGGGCTCGGCGACCAGCGGTCGCAGTTCACAAACCGTCTACGGTGGCCACCAGCGCAGCCTGCGACAGACGGTGATCGCGCTGAGCGCCGGCAAGAGCCTCGCCGAACACGACAGTCCGGGCGAAGCCACATTGTTGGTCCTGAGCGGGAAGCTGAATCTTGTGTGTGGGAGCGACCAGTGGAAAGGATCCACGGGTGATTTCCTGACCGTCCCGGCCGACCGGCACAGCGTCGAAGCGCTCGAAGACGTTGCATTTCTACTGACCGTCGCCATGAAGGGCTGAAATCGGTAGCGTCTTCCGCGTGAGCGAAACCGTGATCGAAGTGTCCGTCGTCGCAGCCCCGTCCGTACTCTGGCCCGCGCTGCGCGACCCGTCGCTGATTCGACGTTGGTTCGGCTGGGAGTACGACGGACTCGACGACGAAATCACCCAGATCTACTCCACCGCTGAGGCCGACCCCGAAGCGTTGACGCTGAAACTCGGAAACGGCGACCGTTTCTCACTTCGCGAACAGGACGGCAAGACGGTCGTCCGCATCGATCGGCCGGCCAAATCTGCCGACGACGACTGGTACGACGACATCACCGAGGGCTGGACGACATTCCTCCAGCTGCTCAGATTCGCAGTGGAGCACCACGGACTGGCCGAGCGTAAAACCATTTATCTCGACGGCCTTCTGCTCCCCGGTGAGAACGTGGCAAGCGTCCTCGGGCTCACCGAAATCGAATTGGAAGCGGGAAGTCGGTACGCGGTGACAATCGCTCCCGGCGACTATTTCGAAGGCGTCGTCGACTACGTCACCGACCACCAATTCGGGCTGACAGTCGAGGATCTCGGCCCTGGCCTGCTGTCTGTCGCCACCCAGTCGGTGACGGCGCAGCGGCCCGACGGAGGCATGTCCATCCTGCTGACCACCTACGACCTGAGCGATGACGAGTTCGACGAGATCAAGCATCACTGGTCGTCGTGGTGGGAAGGTCGCCGCCAGGAGAGCTGACGTTCGGTGAGGCGATATGCTTCGACCATGGTCGAAGCTTCGGGTCACAGTCCGGCACGTACGTTCGGCGAGTTGCTCGACCGCCTGGGCGATTCCAATGCCGACATACCGACACTCCACCGCCTGCTCGAGGCGGTCCTGGTGGTCGGCTCCGGCCTGGACCTCGACCTGACGCTTCAACGGATCATCACCTCTGCGACAACGGTTCTGGATTGCCGCTACGGCGCCCTGGGGGTCGCGGCGCCGGGGGGCGGGCTCTCGGAATTCGTGTACGAGGGAATCTCCGGGTCCCAACGCGCGACCATGGGACATTTCCCCGAAGGTCATGGCGTGCTGGGTGTTCTGATGAATCACCCGCAGACTTTGCGTGTGGCCCATCTCGGCGACCATCCCGAATCGGTGGGATTCCCCGCAAATCATCCACCGATGGAGAGCTTCCTCGGAGCGCCGATCATGATGCGGGGAAAGGTGTTCGGAAGCATCTACCTGACCGAGAAACGGGGACAGGCCGAGTTCACCCAGGAAGACGAGGTCATTCTCGAAGCCCTCGCCATCGCAGCCGGCATCGCTGTGGAAAACGCCCGACTGTTCGAGCAGTCACGAACTCGTGAAAGATGGCTCACCGCAACATCTGCCATCCGCTCGCGGTTGCTGGCCGGTGACTCGCTCGAGGACGGCCTGCAACTTCTTGCCAGTCGCGTTCGGGACCTGACCGGCGTCGACGACGTGATCGTGGTGATCTGCGAGAACGGCTACGCACAGGTTCACGCCGCGGCCAGCGCTCGGACCACGTCACGTGGAGTCAGAATCCCGGCGACCACTTATCCGTTCGACGTGGTGCGGAGCACTCGAAAGCTACAGGTACTCACCACTTTAGGCGCACTCACCGAACTGGTGCCGTCGGCTGGGAGTGCGGTCGTGGCACCGATGTGCGTCGCCTCGGGTGTAGTCGGCGCGGTCATCGTGGCGTCGAATTCCACCAACACACACTGGGATCACGACGAACTGACCCGGATCGAGTCGATGGCCGAACTCGGCTCCGTTGCAATCGAGTTCGACGAGAAACAAAAGGCGCAACGCCTGTTGTCCGTTCTCGCCGACCGCGACCGCATCGCACGAGACCTGCACGACAACGTCATCCAGCGACTGTTCGCGAGCGGAATGAGCCTGCAGAGCACGCTTCCGGACGAGACCCTCCCGGAGTCGGCGCGCGCGATTGTCAAACGATCTCTCGAACAGCTCGACAAGACAGTCCGCGAGATCCGGACAACCATCTTCGATCTGCAGACTCCGACGGCCACCGATTCGTCGAGCCTGCGCCGACGCCTCCTCGATGTCATCGGCGACGCCACCGCACAGTCCGCGGTGACCCCGAGCGTCCAATTCTCCGGCGCCATCGACACTCTGGTGAATCCCGGGATCCACCAGCACGCCGAAGCCGTGCTGCGTGAGGGGTTGAGCAACGTCCTTCGGCATGCACACGCACGCCACATCACCATCGCTGTCACCGCGGACGTCGAATTTGCGATCACGATCGAGGACGACGGCGTCGGACTCCCCTCCGACTTCCACAAGAGTGGACTGCACAATCTGGAGCGCCGCGCCGAACATTGCGGCGGTACGTGCACGATCGTCAATCACGATCCGAGCGGTGCACGCCTGCTCTGGCGAGTACCGCTCGGTCGCACCAACTCGAATCGACCGAAATCCGGTCGTTAGATCCTAGCGACTGCCGCTACGGATTTCGGTCGCCAGCACCGCAGCCTGAGTACGACGCTGCATGCCCAGCTTCGAGAGCAGACGCGTCACGTAGTTCTTGACCGTCTTCTCCGCGAGGAACAATCGCGCGCCGATCTCCCGGTTGGTGAGCCCCTCTCCGATGAGGTCGAAGACTGCTCGCTCCTGATCGGAAAGTTCGGCCAACGGATCAGCTGTACGGTCGCTGCGGATCCGCTGCATCAGCGCCTCGGTTGCACGACTGTCGAGCAGTGAACCGCCGCGCCCGACTGTGCGGACTGCAGCGACCAGATCGGTTCCGAGAATCTGCTTGAGGACGAATCCCGAGGCGCCCGCCATGATCGCGTCGAGCAACGCCTCGTCGTCGGCGTACGACGTGAGCATCAGGCAGCGGAGGTCGGGAAGCATCGAGCGGAGTTCTCGGCACAGTTCGACGCCGTTGCCGTCAGGCAGGCGTACGTCCAGAACAGCGACGTCGGCGTTGCTCTGCGGTACCGCGGCCAGCGCTTCCCCCACGGACGCCGCCTCGCCCACCACCACGAAGTCCTCGACCCCACCGAGTAGGTCGAACAATCCGCGTCTGACGATCTCGTGATCGTCCACCAGGAATATCCGCGTTGTCATCGAACCCCTCCAAAAGACATCTCACGTCGAACGGTACCGGAGACGGTGGACTCAGAACTCATGGAATGCATTCTCTTCACTTGTTGACGTGCCGGACGATGAGAACCGGGCAATCCGCGGTGTGCAGGAGCGCTCGACTGGTCGATCCGAGGAGCATTCCTGCGAATCCGCCGCGCCCGCGACTGCCGACGACTATCAACTGCGCCGTCTCCGCATATTCGCTCAGGACTCGGACCGGACGGTCACGCGCGACGACTCTTTCGACGACGACGTCCGGGTAACGCTCGGTGAATCCGGCCAATTGCTCCGCGAGGACAACTTCCTCACCCGTCTGGATGCTGCTCCACAGTGGGTCGTCGGGGGTGGCGCCCAACGAGGGCTGCACACTCACGTCGCTCCACACGTTGACGGCGATCAAGGTGGCGCCCCGCGCGGAGGCCTGCTCGAAAGCGTGCTCGACTGCCTCGATGCTGCTTTCGGATCCATCGACACCGACGACGACGGGGCCCTCGGTCGGCGGTCGACCGTCGAGCGTCCGTCCTCGGACAACTGCAACCGGAGATTCGCCGTGCGAGACAACCGAGACCGTCGCAGAACCGACGACCAATCCGGTGAATTCGCCGTGCCCGCGAGGGCCGAGCGCAATGATGTACGCGCCCTTGGACAATTCGATCAGGCGATCGGAGACGCTGCCGTCGAGTAGTTCGGTGACGATCTCGAGGTCGTCGTCGATGCTTTGCCGCGCGAGAATCTGTGCGCTGTCCAGACGAGCGGTGGCAGTGCGCCGCAGTTCGTCCTTGAAGCTCTCGGCGAGGTAAGGCTCGGAGTAGTAGAAGGCTGGGATGTGCACCACCGTCGCGATGTGGAGCGGTCGACCGAGCGCCACCGCGGTCCTCGCCGCCCAGACGACAGCCGACGACGCCGATTCCGAACCGTCTACCGCTACGACGACGGGTTTGGTTGCACTCATGTTCGTCCCTCCACAATCGACCACAGAATCTCTTCGCCCTCACACTATTGCCCAATGACCTCAAAAAGGATTCATCAGCCGACGCGAGTCCCGAATCGGACATTGGGTGTTCGGGTGGACTGCGGCAACGGCCCCGCCAACATCCCTTTCGGGCGTCAACGAGGCCACCGGTGCCGGATTCGCACGCAAACCCTGGCTACTCGATCCACGTTAGGTGAAGAACCCGACCGGTCAGAAGTGAAAAAAGTCCTGTCAACAAGCGCCCAAAATCGGGTTTCGTACGCAGGAGATCCCGAACCACCTGCTCTGCTGTGCGCCTTTGTTAACCGCCGGCGGTTAATAAAGGCGCACAGCAGGGTCAGTCACAAATCTTGCGGAACTTCTCGATCAGCTGCACTCGGCCGTTGCGGTCGGCCGCCAACGGCGTGACGTTGAGCGTCGTGACACCGGCTTCGGCGAAGGCTGCGACGCGTTCCTTGACGTAGCTCTCGGGACCGATCAACGACACTGCGCGAACCAGTTCGTCCGGGACCGCTGCTGCGGCTTCGTCCTTCTTGCCCGCGAGGTAGAGATCCTGGATCTTCGCAGCGGCTTCCTCGTAACCGTAGCGCACCGCGAGATCGTTGTAGAAGTTCTTGCCCTTGGCGCCCATGCCACCGATGTACAGCGCGAGGCTCGGGCGTACCCAGTCGAGCATGTGGTCGACGTCGTCACCGATGGCCAGGGCCGGCGACGCGTACACCTGAAGCTCGCCGAGGCTCGGATCGCGCTTGGCCTTGCCCTTCGCAATCGGCTCACCCCACACGCTTGCTGCCTTCTCCGGATGGAAGAAGATAGGTTCCCAGCCTTCGGCGATCTCCGCCGTCAGCTCGACGTTCTTGGGTCCGAGCGAAGCGATCAGGATCGGGATGCGCTCACGCACAGGATGATTGATCAGCTTGAGCGGCTTTCCGAGTCCGGTGCCCTTCTCGGCGGGGAGGGGAACCTGGTAGTACTTGCCCTGGTACTCGACCTTCTCGCGGCGCCAAACCTGACGGCAGATCTCGACGACCTCACGTGTGCGTCCCAGCGGAGCGTCGTACTTGACGCCGTGGAACCCCTCGATCACCTGCGGTCCGGAAGCGCCCAGTCCCATCACGAAGCGACCGTTGGAGACGAAGTCCAGGCCCGCCGCCGTCATGGCGGTCAACGAGGGCGTACGGGTGTAGATCTGAAAGATTCCCGAAGCGAGTTCGATGGTCGACGTCTTGGCCGCCAGGTAACCGAGCTGGCTGACGGCGTCGAAGGAATACGCCTCCGGGACGAAGGCGATGTCGAGGCCCGCCTTCTCCAGGTCACCGACCTCTTCGACGGTTTCGGCGAACCCGCCGCTGTAGTTCAAACCCATACCGATACGCACGTTGTAACCCCAATCCTGACGATTGCTGCCGTGTGCGACGCGCACACGAGCAGTGGTACTCCCATCGAACACTTACTCACATCGAACACTACGGAACCTGAGTCCGCATTCATGTGACTACCCCGTTCATATTCGATGACCGAAATGAACGGGGTAGTGGGAGAGCCTGTCGAGGGTCAGGATTCTTCGGGGCGAACCACCATGACGGGGCACTTGGCCGAAGCGATCAGGGTGTTGCTGGTCGAGCCGAGCAACATGCCGCGGAATCCACCGCGACCACGGCTTCCGACTACGACGAGCTGCGCTTTTGCCGACCAGTCCAACAGCCGTCCGCGTGGGTTGTCGAGGTATACCTCGCGCCGGACCTTCACGTCCGGGTATTGCTCGGACCATCCGGCCAAGCTCTCGCTGAGTACCGCGTGCTCTTCCTCTTCGAGAGACTGCGGGGCAAGCGCAGCGGCCCTCGGGTCTTCGAATGCCGCACTGCCGAGGTCACTCCACACGTGCAACGCCACCAACTCGACTCCGCGGAACGACGCTTCCTCGAAAGCCGCACCGACGGCCTGGGCGCTCAACGCGCTGCCGTCGACGCCGACCACTACGGGTCCTTCCGAGGGCACCGCACCATCGCGGTCCCGAACGACGATGACCGGACACTTGCCGTGACTGGCCACACCGACCGCGGTATTGCCGAGGACTGCTGTCGCCGCCTTGCCTGACGCCGACGCTCCGACGACTACCCGCCTGGCTTGTGCCGAACTCTCGATCAGCCACTGAGTTGCGCTGCCGATGGCGATTTCGGTGTGAACTTCGAGTTTCGGATCGATCTCACGGGCGAACTGTTCCGCCTCCGCCAAGATCGCTTTTCCGGCCTCTTCGACCCATTCGTACACCCCACCCGCGTCGACGTACGGTCCGCCGAAACCGTAAGGCGCGAAGTCGAGAGCGTGGATGATGTCGAGTCGCAATTCGCGCTGGGCGGCGATTTTCGCGGCCTCGCGGAGCGCTGTGGACGCAGTGTCCGAACCCTCGACTCCGACAACAACACTGTTATGTTCGCGTGAACTCATGTGCCCACCTTCCTGAAGAAGTAACCGAGCCACTTTCACTCTAACCATCCCACTTGTCCGGCTTTTTTGGGGTCGCCCCCTCTTCATTTCGGGGACTTAGGTCCCCGAAACTGTTGACGGATAGGAGAATTAGCAGAGCAATCAGGACCAGGTGTGAACAGGATCTCCCGTCCGCATGTTCTCCACGTAACCGCGGAGCATTCCGGTGAGCGCAGTCGAGCGGTCCGCGCCCGAGGCCTCCGCGTGCGCCACTTGCTCGCGTTGCCAGGCGGCACCGGTCTGCCGATTCATGCACCGCCCTTCGATCACGCCGAGGTACCGATCGCGGGCCGCGACGGACAATCCGAAATCGGCCAAACCCTCGTCCGCCAACGGCAGCAGCCTTCGCAGGACCAACTCGTCGGCACCGACCCAACCGATCTCCGGCCAGTACAGGGTGGCGTCGAGTCCGTACTTGGCGCCGATGTGCAGGTTCTCTTCTGCCGCATGGAACGACATGTGCGACCACAGTGGCCGCTCCGCGTTCACCAATGCGCGAACGGTTCCGTAGTAGAAGGCCGCATTGGCCATGATGTCGACGACGGTCGGCCCGGCCGGCAGCACCCGATTCTCGATACGCAAGTGCGGCTTGCCATCCGAGCAGTCGTAGACGGGCCGATTCCAGCGATAGACCGTGCCGTTGTGCATCTGAAGCTCGCTCAACTCCGGAACCCCGCCCGCCGCGAGCACTTCCAGCGGATCGGTGTCCGAGACATCAGGGAGCAGCGCCGGGAAGTACCGTGAATTCTCCTCGAACAGGTCGAGAACCGAATGGATCCACCGCTCACCGAACCACACTCGCGGTCGCACACCTTGGTTCTTGAGCTCGAAAGTTCGGGTGTCCGTTGCCTGTTCGAAGATCGGAATGCGTGATTCGTGCCAAAGCGCCTTCCCTGCCAGGAAAGGAGAATTGGCCGCAAGCGCCACCTGTACTCCGGCCAGACACTGCGCGGCATTCCAGTGCGCTGCGAATTCTTCCGGCGCGACGCGCAGGTGCAACTGCATGGACGTACAAGCCGCCTCCGGCACCACCGAATTGGTGTCGGCCCGAAGGATTTCCACGTCGCCACCGGGTAGCGCGACACCTTCGACGTCGAGTTCGATGTCCTCTCCTCGCGCGGCAAAAATTTGCTCGTTGAGCAATTCGTAGCGCGGGTTGGCGGTGATCCACTCACGATCGAGATGCTCGAGCTGCAGTGTCGGCAGCATCCCGATCATCACCATCTCGGCGTCGTGCGCGTGGATTCGCGCGTCTGCGACGTCGAGGGACGCCCGCAGTTTCTTCTCCAATTCGAAAGTCGCATCACCGGTGAGTGGGCCGGGCTCGACGTTCATCTCGACGTTGAACTGTCCGAGCTCGGTTTGGAAAACCGCAGAGTCGTCGATGGATTCGAGCACTTCACGGTTGGACATCGCGGGCGTCATGTCGCCGGTCACGAGGTTGAACTCGATCTCCATGCCCAACAGCGGAGCGGGCTTGTCGACGGCGTCTCGGAAGTCACCACCGTCGAGCATCTGCTTCATGGCGTCGACGCACGAGCGCACCTTCTTACGAAAGAGCCTACGGTCGGCTCTGGTGAATTCTCGCGCCGTGACCTCTGCACCCATTGCGCATTCCCCCTTCGACGATCAACGTCACTGAAGGCTATCCGTCCGGTGTCACCGACAAACGAGAACTGCGGTGGCACCGGGAAGAATTTCCCGACGCCACCGCAGTTCTCCGAAAGTTTCTTCTACGAGTTGTCGACCCAGGTGACAGCTACGCCGCGAGCCTGCAGCCACGCTGCGGGATCGACCTTTGCGCCGTTCTCGGCAACCTCGAAGTGCAGGTGCGGGCCGGTGGACTGGCCACGGTTACCCACGGTGGCGATCTGCTGGCCGGCGTTGACGCGCTGGCCGACGTTGACCTGGTAGTCGTTGACGTGGCCGTACGTGGTGACCGTGCCGTCGTCGTGCTGGACGCGGACCCAGAGGCCGAAACCTGACGCCGGGCCGGCGTCGATGACCTGGCCGTCGGCTGCAGCCAGAATCGGCGTACCGATCGGAGCCGCGATGTCGAGGCCACCGTGGTGTGCTCCCCAGCGCGAACCGAAGGTGGAGGTCAGCGTTCCGGACACCGGCTGCACGGTACGAGCTGAGGTGCCGGGGTTGATCCCAGCGAGGAACTGCTGTGCCTGCGTGTTGAGGTCGGCAGCAAAATCGGGAAGCTCGGGGATGTCGAGAGCCGGAAGTGCCGCCAATTCAGCCGGAACGACAACGCCCTCGGGGAGCAGACCCTGCGGGATTTCGATGCCGGCGATGGTCTGTGTTGCCGGCGCCGCAGCAGCGGTTCCTGCGCCCATCTGGCCTGCACCGACGAGGAGTGCACCGGTAGCCGCAGCTACGACACCTGCCTTGACACCGGCACCAGGGCCAGCCGACGGGGTGCGGTGGCGGCCGCTTGCTGCCTCGGGATCGATCTCGAAGACAACATCGTCATTGCCCGTGCGGTGGTGGTTTCCCACAGTGTGTACTCCGTCAGTCGTCGGCGTGCAGCGTCCTTCTGATGAAGCCCGCTCCTCTGTCTGCCGAAGAATGTAACAGTTTGATCAAGGCGGCCGCCACCGTTACCCGATCTTGACCAAAACTATTTCTCGCCGTTCTGTCGGCTGGCGTCCAGTTCTGACTTGAATGCGTCGTATCGTGCCCGGTGAGCGGGTCGACGCCGGATGATCGCCCACGCGATGCCCAGAACCACGAACCAGATCGGCGTGACGAGAAGTGCCTGCAGGGTGTCGTCCTTGGTTGTCAGTGCCCAGAGAATGAAGACGAAGAACGCGAGCACGACCCAGCACATCACGATGCCGCCGGGCATCTTGAACTTCGACGCCTCGTGCAGGTGCGGACGACGCTTCCGGTACACCATGTAGCTCGCCAGGATGATCGTCCACACGAACATGAACAGCAGCGCCGAAATGGTCGTGACGACGGTGAAGGCCTCGATCACGGAATCGCCCGAGAACAGCAGGATCAACGACGCCAGCAGGAAGATGCACGAGAACATCAGGGCGTTCGCGGGGACCTTGCGTGAGTTCAGCTTGCCGAGGGCCCTCGGTGCGTCGCCTTCCTGCGCAAGGCCGAACACCATGCGCGAGGTGGAGTAGATACCCGAGTTGGCCGAAGATGCAGCGGAGGTCAGCACGACGAAGTTGATGACAGAAGCAGCGATGCCGAGGCCGGCGAGTGTGAACATGGCGACGAACGGACTCTTGTCTGCGCTGATTTCACGCCACGGAGTCACCGCGATGATCACGGTCAGTGCAACGACGTAGAACAGCAGGACACGAATGGGGATGGAGTTGATGGCCTTCGGCAGGTTCTTCTCCGGGTCCTTCGCCTCGGCTGCCGTCGTACCGACGAGCTCGATACCCACGAAGGCGAACACGGCGATCTGGAAGCCGGCGACGAAGCCCATGAATCCGGTCGGGAACATCCCGCCGTCGTTCCAGAGGTTGTCGATACCGGAGGTGGCACCGTTCGGCGCCGTGAACCCGGAGACGACCATGACGATGCCGACGACGATCAGGCTGACGATGGCGATGATCTTGATCAGCGCGAACCAGAACTCGGTTTCACCGAAGGCGCGAACGGTCGGGAGATTGAGGAGCAACAGCGCCGCGATCGTCAGCAAAGCAGGAATCCACGCCGCGAGCCCTGGCCACCAGTACTTGAAGTACCCGGAAATCGCGATGACGTCCGCGATGCCGGTGACGATCCAGCAGAACCAGTAGGTCCAGCCGGTGAAGAATCCCGCCCAGGGGCCCAGCAGATCCGCGGCGAAGTCGGAGAACGACTTGTACGCCATGTTCGAGAGCAGCAGCTCCCCCATCGCCCGCATGACGAAGAAGAGCATGAATCCGATGATCATGTACACGAAGATCACGGAGGGCCCGGCGAGCGAGATCGTCTTGCCCGATCCCATGAACAGTCCGGTGCCGATGGCACCACCGATGGCGATCAGCTGGATATGCCGGTTGGACAGCTGACGTGAGAGGTGGGGGTCTTCGCCGGACGGCTTCGTCAGGTCTGGTGTATTCGCGTGGTCGGACACGGAGGATCCCCCTCGTCATACGGTTCATCCGGGGCATCGAAATCGTGCCCGTCGGGGGAACCTCGGAAAATGTGCTCTCTCAAAGTACGCGTGCACTGGCTCACATCACGCATCGGAAAGCGGACGCCGATAACCTGTCGAGGTGAACACTGACAGCACGGCCCATCAAGACGGACATATCGCCGCGACGCTGTTCGATTTCTCCGGAACCCTCTTCCGTTTGGAGGAGAGCGACGATTGGACCGAGCACCTCGTCGATCACCAAGGCGATCCGCTCGACGTGCACGCTCAAGCCGAGCTGATGCGTCGGATGACCGCGCCGGTGGGCAGAACCGTGGAGATGGACGAAGCGGGGATCTACGCGTGGGAGAACCGCGACCGGGATCCGAAGTTGCATCGTCAGGCTTACCTCGACGTGTTGAGTAAGTCCGGGGTGCCCGATCCGGTTCGGGCCGAAGCTTTCTACGCCCTGCTGGTCGATCCGGATCAGTGGTCGCCGTACCCGGATACCGGCGAGGTCCTGAAGTCACTGTCGGAGAAGGGCATACGCACTGCCGTCTTGAGCAACATCGCCTTCGACATCCGTCCGGCGTTCGCCGACCGCGGCTGGGACGTCTGGGTCGACGAGTTCGTTCTCTCGTTCGAGGTGGGTGCAGTCAAGCCCGAACCGGCGATCTTCGAGTACGCCCTCGCACAACTCGATGTGGATGCGGCGCAGGCTCTGATGGTCGGTGACAGCGACATCGCCGACGGCGCTGCCCGAGACGTCGGTTGCCAGTTCGCACTCGTCGATCCCCTGCCGACGACCGAACGCCCGCACGCGCTACTCGACGCAATGCGGAAGTTCGGGCTTCTGTAGGGAGCGCTCAGACACCTTCGGTGAGTTCGCGCAACGACGCGTAGCGCTCGCGCACGTGGGGAGCTGGTTCGGCGTCGAATCGTCGCTCTTCCGGTTTCGGCCACACCGGCGGCTGCGTGTCCCCGGACAGTGCCCATGCTGCTTGCCTGCATGCCCCTTCGGCGACGTACTCACCCGGAGCAGGGATCACGACCGGCACTCCGAGAATTGCCGGCGCGATCTCACAGAGAGCGCGCGACTTCGCTCCGCCTCCCACGAGGAGAACTCGCTTCACCTCGACGCCTTGACGAACCAGGTCGTCGACGCCGTCGGCCAAGCCGCACAGGAGCCCTTCGATTGCGGCTCGTGCAAAGTGCGCAGGCGTCGAGTTCTGCAGCCGGAATCCGTGCATGGCCCCCGTGGCGTCAGGGCGGTTGGGCGTCCGTTCACCCTCGAAGTACGGAATCATGACCAGCCCGTCGTTTCCGAGGGGCGCCGTCGACGCCAACCGCGACAGTTCGGCGTGATCGACACCGAGAATGGACGCCGTCGCATCAAGAATGCGCGCGCCGTTGAGAGTGCACACCAGCGGCAAGTGCAGGCCGGTTGCGTCCGCGAATCCTGCCACGTTCCCGCCGGGATCGTGCGTGGGGGTGGCCGATACAGCCGAGACGACGCCGGATGTTCCGATCGAGATGATCACGTCACCGGGAACTGCCCCCAAACCCAGTGCGGCTGCGGCATTGTCACCGGTGCCAGGCCCGACAATACCTCCGGAACGTGTACTTCCGATCTTTTCGTTCGGCGATGCAACTCGGGGAACATGCGGGGTTCGACCGCGAAATGCCAACGCCAGCAAATCTTTACGATATTCGCGCGTCGAGGCAGCATAATAGCCGGTTCCACTGGCGTCGCCCGCGTCGGTGGCAAGCTCCTCGATTGAGCCGGACCCACCCAACTTCCAGGACAACCAGTCATGCGGAAGACACACCGCGGCAGTGCGATCGGCGTTGCCGGGTTCGTGATCTGCGAGCCATCGAAGCTTGCTTGCCGTGACCGCGGCAACCGGAACTACACCAACTGCGTCGGCCCACGCCTTGGGTCCGCCGAGCTCTTCGACCAGATCGGTCGCAGCCTTCGCCGAGCGAGTGTCGTTCCACAGCAACGCCGGTCTGACAACCTCGCCGCCACTGTCCAGACACACCATGCCGTGCTGTTGAGCTCCGACCGATACGGCTGCGACGTCGCCGAGCCCACCCGCCGCGGCGATTGCACTGTCCATCGCCTCGAGCCAGCATGCCGGATCTATCTCGGTACCGACGGGGTGCGCCGCCCGCCCTTCTCGTACCAGCTCTCCCGAATCGGCATCACGGACAATGACTTTGCACGACTGGGTAGACGAATCGATACCGGCTACGAGGGTCACACTGGCGTCCTTTCCGAAGGACCGTCAGCTCGCGTTGGCGACCGCGGGCATCCGGTTGCTGCGCTTACGCAGCGATCGCACATATTCTGCGCGCTCGGTCTCCGTCATTCCACCCCAGATGCCGTACGGCTCGTGGACGGAGAGTGCGTGTTCGCGGCACTGCTGGAGTACAGGGCACGTCGCGCAGACCTTCTTGGCGTTGCGTTCACGGTTCTCGCGGGCGTGTCCACGCTCGCCGTCCGGATGGAAGTACACCGCGGAATCGTGCCCGCGGCACGCTCCCTGCAGCTGCCAGTCCCACACTTCGGCGGTCGGGTACGGCATCGGAAGGTGCTTGTGCATGATGGCGACCTCAATTCCTTACTCGGGTGACACGGATTCGGGTGACTCTGGGCTGACGCCGGGTCGGACTTATCGACGCCTGGCCGATTGGCCGAGTCGATGTGCACAGACCGTTGCGAGTTCGCCGGTGACCGGCGGAGTCAGCGCTACGACGCCGTCGTCGAGAATTGCCTGCAGCCTGCGGAAATACTCGTCCGGGGCGAGGCCGAAGGTTACAAAGATCTCTTCGTCAGGTCCACCGTCGAACTGCTGCCACTTACGTGCGAACTCGACGATCTCTTGTGTATCGGTGCGGCTCATCAGGTTCTCCCCTGTTTGTGCGCCCTGCTTCACAGAAACTGCGACTCGTCTCCTCGGACGCCCGTGGCAGTGAGTCAAGACACAGACTATGCCTACTTCTGCTTTTTCACAAGACCTACTTACGTCTTTTTGTGAACAAAGTATGCCAACTTTCGCACGCTGAAGTTACCGACGAGGAATGCTTGAATAGGACAATGACCCGACCGTCCACGACTCCGGCTACTGCGGGAGAGGTATTCACGCTGATACGCAGCGGTTCCGCAACCACGCGCAGCGAGATCGGGAAGCTCACCGGCCTGTCCAGGACGGCGGTATCGGCCAGGGTTGCAGCACTTCAATCGCTTGGTTTGATTGCCGATGACGACGAGGGCCCGTCGACAGGCGGTCGGCCGCCGTCCACTCTCACGTTCGCGAACTCGTCCGGCGTGGTTCTCGTCGTGGCAATCGGTCGATCGCGGGCACAACTTGCCGTCACCGACCTGGCGGGCACGATCCTCGCGGCAGAAGACATCGACAAGTCGGTCGGGGTCGGCCCCGACGAACTGATGCCCGAAATTGCCGAGCATCTTTCGTCACTACTGGCCCAGGTCCACCGCGCGTCTACCGAGGTCATCGGAATCGGACTGAGCATTCCCGGAACGGTCGACGTCGCCGCGGGAGCAAGCCTCGACTCTCCGATGATGGCGGGGTGGGACGGAGTCGCGCTTGCCCCCTATCTGGCATCGGTGACCACGGCTCCGCTGTTCGCGGACAACGATGCCAACGTGATGGCTCTGGCCGAATTGAGCGAGCGACGCGAGAGTGCGCCCAACCTCCTGATGATCAAGGCGTCAACCGGCCTCGGCGCAGGAATCGTCATGGGCGGAGTCCTCCAACGCGGTTCACTCGGAGCGTCCGGCGAGATCGGGCATACCAAAACCGCTGCAGCGCGGGGCATGAAGTGTCGCTGCGGCGACGTCGGCTGCGTCGAAACTGTCGCCAGCGGTTGGGCTCTCGTGCACGCCCTCCGAGATCAGGGCCGAAGCGTCGGTCACGTGCGTGATGTCGTCCGCCTCGCCCTGGACGGCGACAGCGAAGCCCGCCGGCTCATCAGAAGCAGCGGCCGACTGATCGGCGACGTCATTTCCGGAGCGGTCAATCTCCTCAATCCCGAGGTCCTGATCATCGGCGGCGACATGGCCGAGGCGGACGAACTCTTCCTCGCCGGGCTTCGGGAGTCCGTCTACGGCAACGCAACGGCGCTTGCCACCCGAAAGCTTCAGATCGCTTCGGTCAGCCACGGCGCCCAATCCGGCATCCTCGGTTGTGCGGTTCTCGTCCTCGACCATCTGCTCAGCGCCAGGGAAATCGATCTGCGGATCGCGGCGTCACTCCACACGTGAGTCGCTGACTTCTCGCACGCTCCGCATCAAACAATCAGACTTTTCCGGCATCGCTTGTGTTGACGCTCACACTTCTGCATAATTCATTACCTACCGATCATTCGGTTGCCGATATCGACGATGAGATCGCGCAGGAACGCTCCGAGTCAGCCAAAAGCATGCACCGAGCACACCGGCAACGTCGCAGATCGAACAGCGTTTCTCCCCTGTTCCGACTTCGCAGTTTCACCGTGTCGGTGAACCACGTGACTGGCAGAAAGTAGCTCGATGACCACAACCAGAACTGGCACCAAGCCCGCCGCGAAGGAATACGACCGCGCCGCGATGGCGTCGATGGTCGGCACCACCGTCGAGTGGTACGACTTCTTCATCTACGCCCAAGCCGCAGCCCTGATCTTTGCCGACCTGTTCTTCAAGCCGATGGGCTCGGCCGGCCAGATCGTCTCCTACGTCACGGTCGGCATCAGCTTTGTCTTCCGTCCTCTCGGTGCCATCGTGGCCGGCTATCTCGGCGACAGGCTCGGCCGCAAACGTGTCCTGGTCGCGACGTTGGCGATGATGGGTGCCGCGACGGTTCTCATCGGCGTGCTGCCGACGTATGCCTCGATCGGAATCTGGGCACCGATCCTGTTGATCCTGCTTCGCGTCGTCCAAGGATTCTCGACGGGCGGCGAATGGGGCGGGGCCGCTCTTCTTGCCGTCGAACACGCACCCACCAAGCGTCGAGGGTTCTTCGGAGCGTTCGTACAGATGGGAGTACCGCTCGGAATGTTGCTCGCCACCGGCGTTTTGGCACTGTGCACATTCACCCTCACGGACGAACAGTTCACCACCTGGGGATGGCGAGTGCCGTTCCTGCTCAGCGTCGTGTTGATCGGCGTCGGCTTCTACATTCGAAGCAAGGTCAGCGAGTCACCCGTATTCGCCGAACTCAAGGAACGCCGCACCGAGAGCAACACGCCTATCCGAACTCTGTTCAAGAAACACCCGAAGCAGGTCGTACTCGCGGCGCTGTCCTTCATCGGCACAAACGGCAACGGCTACATGGTGATCGGCGGATTCATCGTCGCGTACGCAACCAAGACCTATGGCCTGGGTAAGACCGAACTACTGATTGCCACGCTCGCAAGTGCCGTCACGTGGGGCGTTTTCACCATGATCGGCGCCTACTGGTCGGATCGACGCGGCCGCACCACGGTGATGAACGTGGGCAACCTCGCAATGGTCCTCTTCGCGGTGCCGTTCTTCCTCCTCATCGACACCGGGAATCTCGGCTGGATCTACGTGGCGATGATCCTGTTCTCGGTCGGACTCGGGCTGTCGTACGGACCTCAACCCGCGTTGTTCGCCGAACTGTTCCCGGCTTCGATCCGTTACAGCGGTGCGTCGATCTCCTACGCGGTAGGCACCATCTTCGGCGGCGCCTTTGCTCCCACCGTCGCACAGTGGCTCCTCGGCAAGACCGGTGGCACCCTTGCCATCTCGATCTACCTCGCCCTGCTGGCCGCGGTCTCGTTCGTCGCCACGATGCTCATCAAGGATCGATCAGGACGAGACCTGATGGTGTGATCGACCTGAATGTGGACGCCCAACGGCGTCGCGATGCCGGAGTTTGTCAGCCGAACTTTCGAATGGCGAACTCCGGCAACTTCTTCGCGGCATTGGCGGTGCGTACGATCTTGTGGTTCTTGCCTCGCATCAGCGCCAGTTGGATCCGCGATTCGATCCAGAACGCGCCGCGAGGCGAGCGGTTCCAGGTCTTGTGCAGCAACGTCTTCGTCGCTGCGACGGCGTCCGGCGAGCGAACCGCGATCTGCGACAGCAGTTCCTGTGCCGGCTTGATCGGATTGTCGCTCACTCCGCTCACGAACCCCCACTCAAGAGCCTGATTTCCGTCGAACAGTTCAGCAGTCATGGCGAGGCGTTTCACGACGTCCATTGCCGCGAGTTCGCGCATCGTGACCGTTCCGGTCATGTCGGGGATCAATCCCCACTTCGCCTCCATCACCGAGAACGTGCAATCGGGGGTGGTGAATCGAAAGTCTGCGGCGAGCGCCAATTGCAGTCCCCCACCGAAGCAGTGCCCGTGAACGACCGCGATGACCGGCACGGGCAATTCGCGCCACACCCAGCACGCGCGTTGGAAGAGGTTGGTCTTCTGACCGGGAAACTTCGCGAAGGCCTTTGCCATCCGCCTCGGCTGCTTGCCCGCAGAAGCGAAGTCCAACCCGGCAGAGAATGCGTCACCCGCGCCTTGCAGAACCACGCCCCGAATCGAACGATCGGTTTCGATCGTTCGAGCGGCATTCACCAGCGCGTCGAGCATGTCCAGATCGAGACCGTTGAGTTTCTCCGGTCGGTTCAGCGTCACGTACGCCACCGACTGCACTACCTCGACACGAACACGATCACTCACGGCAACTCCTCCGATTCGACATATCCCCGACGAACTTACCTGAGAGTAAGTTCCCCGGGGATTCGTCATGCCATCTCGGCAAGAAGTTCCATGGTCTCTTGCCCGGCCGGGTCCGAATCAGTGGATGACGGTACGGCCACGACGGTGTCCACACCCGCCGCTCGGTACGCCTCGAGTTGCGCGCGAGCATCGGCCGGAGTCCCGACGATTCCCACCGTTGCCACCATCGCGTCCGAGACCTGGCTCAAGAGCTCGCGCGGCGCGGCCCCGGCCCTGGCTGCCTCGATCACGTCCGCGAAGCCTGCGCGGACGAACATGTCCGAGTATCCGGGGGCAGCGAGATACGGCACGAGTCCACGTCTGAGTTGATCGATCGACATCTGAGTTGGGCCTTCGGTTGCCACGGCCGCCGGCGCCCACACCGACACCTGGGGCATCACCGTTTCCGTCTCAGCCGCGATCTCCTTGCACCGTGTGATCAGACGACCGGCCTGCTCCGCACTCACCAGATTGAGCACCAGTTCGTCACCCAACTCCACGGCGGCCCGAAGAGCCTTGTCTCCGAATGCCGCAACGATCAGCCGCCCACCTGGCGGCTGAAGTCGCAGCCGATATCCGCTGGTCCGCATCACCGTTCCGGCGACTTCGCCCCGCTCACCGTTCATCAGCGCTCGCACACCGCGGGCGGACTCCGCAAGTGCACGTGCCGCCCCGGATCTGCTTCGCCCATGCCATTTCTCGACCACGACAGTGCTGGAAGTACCCAACGCGATCGATACGTCACGCCCGGTCAGGTCGGATACCGACGCCGCCCCGATCGCGATCATCGCCGGATCACGAACCGTCACCGCGAGCGGGCCGACCACTAGTTCGGAGTGCTCGAATCCGGTGCCGACTGACGTCGCCAGAGCAAAGGCGTCGTACGTCGCCATCTCCCCCACCCACACTCGGCCGAACCCGAGTCTGTCGGCGAGGCGTGCAGTAGCGGTCACCTCCTGCGGCGGACGGTCCTGCCACAACCCCAGGGAGATGTCGATGGTCGGCAAACCTCTACTCGAAGTCGGAGACAAGACCCATTCCCTCCAACAGTGTCGGACGGTCGTAGTACTCGAGCCACTCGGTGATCCGTCCGTCTGCCATGCTGAGGATTCCGACAACAGGAACGACGCCATGGGTACCATCGAAGTGGAAGTCGTCCACTCGCTGCACAAATACCCTTCCGTCGATCACGCCGAGAGACTCGATCTTCAGTGTGATCCGTTCACACTTGCTTGCCAGTAACGCAATTCGGCCCGCAACGGCCTCCTTGCCGACAAGAGGTTCCTGCATGACGCTGTGGAGCACACCGTCCTCGGCGAACAAGTCGACGACGCGTGTCCAGTCCATGACGTCCCACGCCTGGAACATCTCACGCGCCAACGCAAGCTTGTCACTGTCGTTCATCACACTCATGCCACACTCTTCTGTCGAAGCTCACGCTTGAGGATCTTTCCGGTCGAATTGCGCGGCAGTTCTTTCCGAATCTCCAGCCGCTCGGGAAGTTTGTACGACGCGATGCGCTTGTCCTTCAGGAACGCAACCAGAGCATCGAGTTCGAGTTCCGTCTCGGGTCGAAGTGTCACCACTGCTGCGACGCGCTCACCGAGTACTTCGTCGGGGTCGCCGATGACGGCCACATCCGCAACGGCCGGATGCTCGGCGATCAATCCCTCCAGTTCGGCTGGGGCGATGTTCATTCCACCGCGGATCACCAGGTCCTTGCCTCGATCCAGGTAGCGTAGGAATTGTCCGTGATCACCGGCAATCTCGAAGATGTCTCCGGTGCAGAGGAATCCGCGCTCGTCGAACGGAGACGGCCGATCGCCGAGATAGCCGGCAAAGACCGTCGGTCCGCTGATTCGCAACTCACCCGGGTGCCCGACTTCGGTGATGTCCTCGCCGGTGACCACGTCGACCAAGCGCACGTCCATCCAGTCGGAGATTCTGGTGCTCCAGCGAAAGTTCTCGACACCGAAGCGGGGGAAGTACCGTGCGCGGTCGTCCGGATCCGGCATGTCCGCAGGCGAGGAGAGCAGACTGATGCCTTCGTTGGATCCGAAGAAGTTGATGACTCCGATTCCGTATCGCTCCTGCCATCCCCGGACCATCGGAGGTTGCAGTGGCACCGAACCCGAACCGATCCGAGTCAAGCTCGACAGGTCGACCGCCGCGAGCATCGACTCGTCGGCGAGCAGCATCCACAACAGCGCAGGCGGCGCTACCGTGTACGTCACGCGCTCGGCCTCGATCTGCCCGAGGAATACTCGAAGATCGAACGGGTGGTGCTGTACCAGTACACATCCCGTGCGGATCCACGGCAGGAACATTCCGTTGATTCCGGCCATGTTGACCATCGGGAACGGGTTCAACAAGACGTCGCCGACGACGATGTCGGGAGCGTCGATCGTGGCCCAGCAGATGGCCAGCCACTCGTAGTGCGAACGTGGGACCCCCTTCGGTTCGCTTTCGGTCCCGGAGGTCCAACAGATCGTCATCGCATCGTTGGGGTCGTTGGGATCTTCGGTGATTCGTACATCCAATTCACTGCGCTGTGTTTCGGTGGCCGCCCGAGGACTCAGCCCCACGACGCCGGTAGGAAGCTCAGCCGGAAGCTCTGATTCGGGAGCGTAGGCGAACACCGATCTCAGAGAAGGAATCCGGGATCTGATTGCAGCGATCTCCGTAGCAGGGAGTCTGTCACCAAAACTGGGTACGGTGACAAATGCTGCAAACGCCGCCTGGTTTGCCATTCCTTCCACTTCACGTTCGCGGTACTGCATGGGCAACGGCGAGACCACGATCCCCAGAGACCACGCTGCAAGGTAGACCTCGACCAATTCGACGGTATTGGGCATCTGCACGCCCAGAACATCTCCCCGGCCCAAACCCACCTCGGAGAAGCCGGCAGCGAGCGCGATGACTTCGCTCTCCAGTTGGTTCCAACTGAGGCGTCGCGGATCTCCGCCGGACAACTCGCTCCGGTTCGCCGGATCAACCACGGCAAGTTCGTCACCGCGTACCCGCACCTGCGCCCGGAACACCTGATCGATCGTCTCGTCGGACCACCACCCTTTCGAGGTGTATTCGTCCACCTTGACGCGAGGATGCAATCCCCTGTGTGCCTTGTTCATTCGCGTACTCGTTTCAGTTCTCGTAACGGCCGGAAATGTCGATCACGTCGCCTTGCTTCTCGAACGCCTGGGTAGCGGCGTTCCACTCGAACGGCTGGAATGCCAGGATTCCCAATGCATGGTCCGCGGTCATCGTGAATTTGATTCCGTCGATGAACATCGGCGGGTGGTAGTCCTGCGTTCGTGCGGCACTCATGATGCTGGCGCGTGAGAGTCCGTCGGATGACTCAGAGGCCCGAGTGAAGTTGTCCACCAACAGGTCACCGATGGCCCAGCCATTCACGGTGTAGCTGTTGGTCGGGGAATCGGCACCGTGAGCAGCCGCACCGGCCAGGTAGTCACGTACCGCCGCGTCGTCCTTGTAGAGGGCGTTGTTGGGATCCTTGAGCCACACCATCACCTGCTGCCCGTCGGCAGCATCACCGGCGGGCGCATACAGCGTCGCACCGTCGACGCAGTTCGACGGTTGAATCACGGTGTCGGGCTTCCATCCGACACGTCCGATCGCCTGGGTGATCGCGAGGCAATCGGTGGTGACACCGGCCACCACCAATACCTCGGCGCCACTGGCTTTGAGGGTCGATGCCGCCGTCTTGGGGTCGGTCAGCGCCTCTTCGGCTGCGATCTCGAAGTTCGTTCCTTCGATCGCGGACTTGAAGCCGTTGGCGATCCCTTGTCCGGACTCGGTCTGGTTCGTGGCCAAGGCAACCTTGGCGCCGCTCGGATACTTCTTCTTCAGGCTTTCGACCACTACCTCCATCTCGACGCCCGGATCCGGTAGATACTCCGTGGTCCACGGAAAGTCTTCGATCACCCGGAACTCGGGCATGCCTGCCTGCGCGAAGAGCAGTGGAACACAGGCAGTGGTCTGGTCGTCCGCGATGGCGTTCAACTGGCCTGCTCCGAACGTGCCCAGAACGTCGACCTTGTCCTTCTGAATGAACTCTCCGACATTGGCTTTGGCGCGCTCCGGCGAGAAGGCATCGTCCTTGACCACGACGTCGAGCTTGACGCCGCCGACGCCGCCGGCCGCGTTCTCGACCTCGAACCGTGCTCGCATTCCTTCGATCACGTTGCCGACCGCGTCGGCGAGCGGGCCGGACGTCGGCCCACTCCACCCCACCGTGAGTTTGTCGGTGATCGGCGCCGCGGCACCACTGGGATCGCTGCAGTCGTCGACCGATACTGCTCCGGCCGAGGTCGACGTGTTGCTCTCTGCGTCGGAGTTACCTCCGCAGGCCGAAAGGAGTAGTGCCGCAGCGGCGATGACTGCGGGAATCGTGGTCTGCCTTTTCATATCGTCCAGTTCCTTGCTGTGAGTTGAGAGAAACGAGAGTGGGCGAGGGAGACGGCGCTCAGGTGCGGGGTTCACCTTCGCGATACTTGGGATGATCTGCGGGAACCACGAGGACAAACCGTCGGAGAACGCTGTTGATCCGGCCGACGATTCCGTCCGGCATCAAGAACACGATCGCGATCAGCACCGCGCCGAACACCACTCCCGACACGGGGCCGTCGGTGACGCTTCCGGTGTAGTACGGCAGGAACACCACTGCCGTAGCCCCGACGATCGGGCCGAATTGCGTTGCGATTCCGCCCAACACCAGTCCGGTGATGAACTCGATCGACTTCATCAACGAAAAGGACTCGGGTGAGAGCGCGCCGATGTACATCGTGAACAGCGAACCTGCCAGACCGGTGATCGCGCCGGAAAGTCCGAAAGCGAGAATCTTGACCCGCGCGACGTTGATGCCGTTTGCACTCGCCGCAATCTCGTTGTCGCGCACCGCAACCATTGCCAAACCGAATCGACTCTTGACGAGATTGCGGATCAGGAGCATGACCACTGCCAGCGTCACTACCGAAACCCAGAAGATCCAGAGATAGGTGTCCGCGCGGGTCAAACCCGTCCATTTCGGCGGGACCAGAAGATTCGCACGAACGACCATGCCGGCCGCGCCACCGGTGAGATCCCCGGTCTTGCGGATCACTTCGGGAAACGCCACAGCGACGGCGAGGGTAACGAGAGCCAGATACAGCCCTTTGATCCGCAAGGAGGGAAGCCCGACGAGAAGTCCTAGTACGAAACACAATACGACTGCCATCGGGATTGTGGTCAACGGCGAGTATCCGCGATCGACGATCAGAACGCCGGTCGTGTACGCGCCGAGGCCGAAGAAGGCAGAATGGCCGATCGACAGAAGTCCGGTGTACCCGCTGACGATATTCAGTCCGGCGATGGCAATCGCGATGATGAAGACACTCGTGAACTGCCCTACGCGAAACGGCGCGCTCTGCGACACGAGGAGCAGGGCACAGACGGCAGCCACCAGCAGAACCAGTTGGAGTATCCGGTACGACGTCGATCCGGCAACCACCACGCGCGGCTGCCTGACTGCCTTTTCGGCGACCGCGGGTTCATTTCTCTCGGCAAGCGTCGTCATACCCGCTCCAGTTTCTTGGTACCGAACAGTCCATTGGGTCTGACGAAGAGGATCACCACGATGATCAGTAGCGCGGATGTCTGCTGCAGCGAACCGCCGATGACCGAAATGTAGCCGCTGAGCATCGATTCCAGAACACCGATCGTCAACCCACCCACAACTGCGCCGACAAGACTGTCCAGACCGCCGAACAGCGCTGCCGCAGATGCTGCGATGAAGATCGGGAACATGGTCGTGAGGCCGAGTTGTTGCGGCGAGAGCGGAGTGACCAGGACACCGGCCAGTGCGCCGATCGCTGCCGCAACACCCCAGCCGATTGCGAGTATCCGGCTGGTCGGAACTCCGGCGAGAGTGGCAGATTCGGCATTGTCCGCGACGGCACGCATGTGCAGACCGACTCTCGTCTTGCGAAAGAGCAAGGACATCAACACAAGTAGGACAACGAGCGCAACCAGTACGCCCAGTGCGTCGCCGTACACGCGCGCGCCGCCCACTGAGATGTAGTCGGTGGGACCGTTGGGAAACGGGCTCGGCATGATCTTCGTTTCGCTCCCCCACAGCATTCCGGCCAACGAGTTGAGCCCGGTGAACAATCCCAGTGCCACTATCAGCACTGCCATGTCACTTCTACGTTGAACCGGCCGGATGAGCAGACGCTCCATCAACGCCCCGAGCAGGAAGCCGAGAGCGAGAGCCGCTCCGATCGCGGCCCAGATCGGCCAGGACATCGTTGTGAGCCACCACGCCACGAAGGTTGTGAACAGGGCCAACTCGCCCTGAGCGAAGTTGATCGTGCCGGTGGCACGGAACACCACCACGAGTGCCAGCGCGAGAATTGCGTAGATCGAGCCGTTGGTCAATCCGGAGATGAGTCGTTCGAGAAAGAGTGTCACCGTTTACTCCTGGTACCCGAGATAGGCGCTGCGCACGACGTCGTCCGAACGAAATTCCTCGGGCGTGCCGGCAGCGACGATGGTGCCTACGTCGAGCAGGAAGACACTCGACGCGAGTTTCATCGCGAGATCGGCATTCTGTTCCACGATCAGCAGTGCAGTTCCGTCGCTCCGGTTGATCGCACCGAGCGTGTCGAACAATTCGGCGATGACGATGGGCGCCAGACCCAGGCTCGGTTCGTCGCACAAAAGCAGGGTGGGACGGCTCATCAATGCCCGCGCGACCGCGAGCATCTGCTGTTCACCGCCTGACAGCGAACCTGCCAACTGTGTGGACCTCCTCGCGAGCACCGGAAATGTCTCACACCACCGCTCGATGTCGGCCTCGATCTCCGCCTTGTCGTTGCGAAGCGCAGCGCCGACGAGCAGGTTGTCACGTACCGACAGTTGACCGAGAGTTCCACGGCCCTGTGGGACAAGGCTGACGCCGGCGGCCACGGCGCGTTCAGGTTTGGATCCGTGCGGCGAACCGTTGAAGGTGATCGTTCCCTGGTGCGGAATCAATCCGGCAAGCGCACGCATCATGGTGGTCTTGCCGGCACCGTTCGCGCCGAGAACGACAGCGACCCCGCCGGGTTCCACGTCGAGCGAAACCCCGTGCAGTACATTGCCTCGCCCGTAACCGGCATGCAGATCATCGACGCTCAGCAGGCTCATGCCGCTCGCCCCAGATAAGCATTGATCACGGCGTCGTTCTGCTGGATCTCCGCCGGAGTACCTTCAGCGATCTTGTGGCCGAAGTTCAGTGCGACAACGTGATCGGAGATACCCAGCACCAATCCCATGTGGTGTTCGACCAGAAGCGCTCCGAAGCCGAAGTCGTCGCGGAGCGAGACGATCAGTTCTCCCAGCTCCTTGACTTCGCTGTGTGTGAGCCCGCCGGCGGGCTCGTCGAGCAGAAGCAGCGAAGGCTCGGACATCAATGCTCGTGCCAGTTCGACGCGCTTGAGTGTTCCGAACGGAAGGCCTGCTGCCGGCGCGTTCGCGACGTCGACGAGTTCGAGGCGTTCGAGCAGGTACCAGGCCTTCTCTCGCAGTTCTCGGACTCGGGCGCGCGCTGGAGGCCAGCCGAGAACCCCGCTCGCCAGTCCGAAGCGGCCCCGAGACGATCCGCCGACCATGGTGTTGTCGAAGACGCTCATGCCGCTGAACAGTGCGAGATTCTGGAAGGTCCGAGCGATCCCTGCAGATGCCAATGCATAGGGCCGCAATCCCAAGAGGTCGGTTCCTTGCCAGGTGATGACACCGCGACTCGGTTCGTAAATCCTTGTGATGCAGTTGAACAGCGTGGTCTTACCAGCGCCGTTCGGCCCGATGAGTCCGCAGATCTGGCCGGCGTGGACGTCGAAGCCGACGTCGTCGAGAGCCGTGACTCCGCCGAATTCGATCGATACATCGGAGAGCGTGAGTACGACCGGGTCATTCGCGGGTTGTGCGGGTGGTGTGTTTCCAAGCATTGGTTTCACCTCCTCGTGACACTTCAATTAACAGTGTGATAGAGATTACTACAGTAAACAGAGGCACTCCGTCAACGTGCGGCCCCCGATCCGGAGCCGAGAAGGGACATCATCGTGAGGTCCAACAACATTCACGCAGTCGACAGCGGCGGGGGCCCAGACGTCAGGGACTACAGCCCGGTCGACGCTCTCGTCGCCAAGCAGGAAATCTACGAGGTTCTGGCTCGTTTCCTCCGAGCTGCCGATCGCGGAGACGTCGAGGACGCCAGGCGGTGTTATCTACCCGGCGCAACCGAAGACCACGGGGGTGTCTTCACCGGCACCGCCGACGACTACATCGACCACATCGCCGGGGCCATCACTCACCCACGGTCACTGACCACCCACGCAATGACCAACGTCCTGATCGAACTCGACGGGGACACAGCACACGTCGAGTCCTACGTGCTTGCCTTCGCACGAATCAAGCACTCGGACGGCATAGCCGACACACTCACCTCGGCGCGCCTGATCGACCGCTTCGGCTACGAGGACGGCAGGTGGGGAATCCGCCACCGCGCCCTGCGGTGGGACTGGAACCACGACATGGCCACAGCCGAAGGCTGGATCTTCGGGATGCTCGCGCCTGAAACGTCCTTGAAGAAGAGCAAGAAATTTCCCGACGACCTCATCTACACCCGGCAGACACAGGAGCACTCATGACAAGGTTTCGCGGAACGCCGATAGAGGGCGCGACTGTCCTCGTCACCGGCGCCAATCGAGGGCTCGGCTTGGCCTTCGTCCAACAGGCGAAGTCGATGGGTGCCGCCAAAATTTATGCAGGGGTGAGAAATCCCGACGAGGCGCCCGCCGAGCTGCGTTCCACCGGAGCACACATCGTCGAACTCGACGTGACCGATCCAGGACTCGTCGATGCAGCGGTCAGGGAGTGCGGTGACACCACAGTGGTCGTCAACAATGCCGGACTGTTCACCGGGAATCGGTTGATCGAGGCCTACGACCAAGCGGCTGCGCGAGCCGAGATGGAGGTCAACTACTTCGGGCCTCTGACGATGATCCGCGCCTTCGCGCCGGTACTCGCCGCCCGCGGCGGAGGATCGATAGTCAACGTCCTGTCGGTGGCCGCAATCGCTCCGACCGCCTTCATGGGTGGCTATTCACCGGCCAAGGCGGCTGCTCTGTCGCTCGGCGGCATCGCTCGCGCCGAACTCGAACCGCACGGCATCACCGTCACGTCGTTGATCGTCGGCAGCGTCGACACCCGCATGGCGTCACATGTGCAGGGCCACAAGGAAAACCCTCTCGACATCGCGGCAACCGGACTCGCCGCCACGCAACGCGGTGAGTGGACGTGCGACACAGATTTCATGGCAATCGATGCCCGTGCGCGTCTGGCACGCGACCCGATTCGGTACGAACGCGGTCTGGGCAAGCTCCTCTTCGCCGGCGAACTGACCACTCGATCATGAGCGATCCGATTCGTGTTGCCCAGTGGGCGACCGGTGCCATCGGCAAGACAGCGCTACGCGGAATCATCGATCGTCCCGACCTGGAGTTGGTCGGCCTGTACGTGTACAGCGACGCCAAGGCGGGTCGAGACGCCGGTGACATCGCCAGACGAGCACCGACGGGGGTGATCGCTACACGCGACGTGGACGAGATCATCCGCTCGCGCCCACAGGTTCTCATCCACAGTCCGCGGTTGCAGATTCCGTACGAACGCCACGACGACGATCTGTGCCGTCTGCTTCGCGCCGGGATCAACGTGATCACGACGGCCGGGCAGCACTTCCCCCGCGCACACGGCACCGAACGCGAGCACATGTTCGCCCAAGCATGCAAGGAAGGCGATTCGACGCTCTTCGGGGTCGGCGTGAGCCCAGGTGTCATCGGCGAGCGATTGGCGTTGGCGCTGACGGGAACATCGATCGAACTCGACCGAATTACGATCGACGAGGTGCTCGACGCTCGCGGCATGCCTGACCCCGACTTCGCGTTCACCGTCATGGGAATGGGTTCGCCCCCGGAGGAACTGGACGGAACCGGGCCGTTGCCCTCGCTGTACGCGTCGCTGTACCTCGAGACCATCGCGTTCATGTGCGAGCGCCTGGGCGTCACCTACGACGAGGTCGTGTCCGATCACAGGGTCGTTCCGGCACGTACGGATCTCGACGTCGCCGCCGGACGCATCGCCGCGGGAACCGTCGGAACCACCGAATGGCGCTGGCACGCAATGGTCGACGGAAAGCAGTTCCTCACCCTCGCCATCATCTGGACCATGGAACCTGATCGCGACGAATACGCGGGACGGGACCAATGGGAAGTCCACCTCTTCGGCAAACCCGAGATCGTGATGACCGTCAACCTGGTCGAACCACAAGATCCGAACAGTCGCACGACAGCCGGTCAGTTCATCACTGCAGGCCCGGCACTACGCGCCGTCGAGCATGTACTCGCTGCTCCCGCCGGCATTTTCGAACCCCCTGTCTTTGCCCCCTTCAGATTGGAGCATTCAGCATGACAACTCAGCCGACGGCCGTAGGTTCGACTGCCGCCCGTGAACCTGCCACCCGTGAACCTGCCGTCCGTGAACCTTCCGTGAACGCGCTCCTGCCCGACGGTCGCCCCGTGCAGAATCTGGAAGACTTGCTGCGCAGCCGGGCGATTGCCAGTCCGGAGAGCACCGCCGTCATCTCCGATGACGGGCGTACCAGTTTCCGTGAACTCGACATCGAAACAAATCGTGTCGCGAATGCACTTCTGCGCGATGGTGTTCGACCCGGCGACCGGGTGGCGTACATCGGGGCCAATGCACCGTCTTTCCTCTCCGTCCTGTACGGATCTTCGAAGATGGGCTCGATTCTGACGGCCGTCAACAATCGGCTGGCACCGGGCGAGGTCGACTACATCCTGAGCAACAGCGAGCCGACCGTCGTCGTACTCGGAGCAGGCGATGAGGGCCTCTCCGACGTCGCCGCGGCGGTCGGTAGCGTCCGTACCGTCGTCACGGTGGACGGTTCCGGAAACTCGATCTCGTGGAACGACTGGCTTTCCGGTGTCGGCGACGACGATCCGGGGTCGTCGCGCCGCCCCGACGGCACAGCGCTGATCTTCTACTCGTCGGGAACCACCGGTCACCCCAAGGGAATCGAACTCACCGGCGCCAACCTCGGCCGCGCCCTCGCCACCATGTATCACCTGCTCGATCTCGACACCGACTCCGTGGCTATGTGCCCGGTTCCGTTCTTCCATGTGGCCGGACTGGGTCTCGCCCTGGTCACGACGCTCGGCGGTGGCGCTCTACTGCTCGAGACCATCGCCGGACCTCTCGAACTCGTCGCGCTGATGCAGGAGTACAAAGTCACGCATGCGGTCGCCGTTCCCGCGGTGATCAGCGTCCTGACCTCCCTTCCGGCTGTGCGCGAGGCAGATTGGAGTGCCCTGCAGTTCCTGGTCTACGGAGCCGCGCCGATGCCACTGCCCCTGTTGCAAGACGCGACCGAGGTCTTCGGGTGTAGTTTCCTGCAGGCATACGGACTCACCGAGTCGACCGGCGGCGTCACCATGCTGACCCCGGAAGATCATCGGGCGACCGACGAGTCGACCGCGCATCGGTTGAAGTCCGTCGGGCAGCCGATGTTCGGAGTGCCCATCCGCATCGTCGATCCCGTGACGCTCGAAGACGTCCCGGTCGGTACCCGCGGCGAGGTCGTCATCGGCGGCGCTCACGTCATGAAGCGTTACTGGCGTAATGAGGCAGCCACTGCGGCCACCATGTTGGACGGTGACTGGCTTCGCACCGGAGACGGCGGATCGTTCGACGAGGACGGCTATCTCTACCTCCACGACCGCCTCAAGGACATGATCGTCTCCGGCGGTGAGAACGTCTATCCGGCCGAGGTGGAGAGTGTTCTCTCCGGGCACCCCGGCATCCGCGAGGTCGCGGTAGTCGGCGTTCACTCCGATCGGTGGGGTGAGACTCCCCTTGCCGTGGTCGTTCGAGCTGCTGATTCGGATGCAACCGAAGCGGAGATCATCGAGTGGTCACGCGAGCGACTGGCTCACTTCAAGTGCCCCAGTGCAGTTCGGTTCATCGAGGAGCTGCCACGCAACGCTAGCGGGAAGCTGCTCAAGACTCGTTTGCGACAGGACTTCGCTTGAGTCCATGACACGAATTCGGGGCCGGTCGCTTCGAGCGATCGGCCCCGAATTCTGTCGTTCGATGTGAAGCACGCTCAGCGTGGGTGAATCCGGAACTCCACGCCGCCGACACTCAGCCCGGGCTCGACGGCAGACGCGCCGCTCGACGCCGCCAGATCGATTGCAGTGAGCATCGACCGCTCCCCCGGAACGAACGACACGACGCGTGATCCCAGCCTGATCGAGAGTGGTTGCGCCGAGACCGGTTTCTTTCCGAACACTTCGGCCCACAGCGTCGCCGTCCTGGCCGGATCGGGCGAGGACACGTCGACGCCGAGGATGTCGTCGACCCAGGGATCGAGGGAAACCTCCTTCTCCGTCTCATCCCAGAACCACTCGTCGGCGTCGGGAATCTCGTCGAGTTCTACGAGCAGTCCGAGATCACCGGGATGAAGTTGGACGATCCGGTGACCGTAGGCCTCGAGATCTGCCACCGTCCGAACATCCGCCGCAGCTGCACGTTCCAGATAGGGCTCGATGTTCGAAACCTGGATCGAGAGTGCATAGCCGCCCTCCCCTCCGCCCTTGCGGATCCATCTCGCCAGCGAGACCTTCTCGTCGAGCGGCGCGACGATCTCGAGAAATGCCTGCGGCCCGACGGCCAAGGTCTCGTCGGCCAAACCGATGTCTTCGAGCAGTGGATCCGCGAATCCTGGTGCCAGATTCAATGCTTCGCGCAATTGGTGACCGGTCTTGTCCACGTCTCGTGCACCGATCACCACCTGTCGCAGGATCTCCCACGTGCCCGCGTCGTGCGTGCCCGTCACAGTCCGACCGCTTCGGCGGCGGTGTCGGCACTCTGCCAGCGTCGGAGCTCGGCGCCCGGAGCCCACGTCGAGTGCGTACCACTCGAAATTCGTTCGGGAAGGCGAAGTTTACACAACGGTCCGTCTCCGACGCGGGCAGCGTCGAAGATCAAGCAGAAGGACGCATCCTCGTTCATGTCAGTGGTCAACGTGATGAGATAGCCGTCGTCTTCGGCGGTACCACCCACGCGCGGCGCCATCGAAGTCTCGCTGCCGTACACACCGTCACCGAAGGAGAATCGTTCCTCGTTGCCCGTCAGCAGGTCGTGTTTGACCAAGCCGTCGAACAGGAACCACGACGGTTTACCAGAAGCCGCATAGGCGTATCGGTACTTCTCACCCGCGAAATTGCCGTTCATCATGCCGAATTCGGTGATCGAGTCACTGAGTTGCTCCTCACGCGTGGCTCCGGTGACCAGGTTCAAACGCCAGCGGTGAAGCCGGGTCTGCATACGATCGAGAGCGAGGAAACGGAAGGCGCGCTCCCACTGATTGCCCATACCGTTGTCCGACGGTTCCGGATCGCCCTGGTAGAAACCGTCCAGAACAATCTCGTCGCCCTCTTCGTAGGCGTTCACGAAGTGCAGGACATAGGTCGGATCGGCTTCGAACCACTTGATGTCAGAGGTACTTCCGCGGCGTGGGATGACTCCGAGACGCAGCGGGATATCGGGATGGAAATTCGCGACGTGCGCGCCCTTCTCCAGCAGAACCGGATCCCAGAACAAGGGGCAGTCGTTGAGGATCGCGTAGTTCTCCGTGAAGGCCATGTCGTGCGGCAAGCGCGGACCGGGAAGTGGGACGTCGACGTAGTGGACCAACTCGTTGGCCGAGTCCACGACGCCGTAGTGCATGTACGGCGCTTCCTTGCTGTAGTTGAAGAACAGCATTTCTCCGGTCTTGTCGTCCACCTTCGGATGCGCGGACACACCCCATTCGAAGGGGAACTTGCCGTTCCAGCTTTCCTTGCCGAGTGTCTCCGCCGACATCGGATCGAGACGATACAGATCTCCGCACTGGTAGAAGCTGGTGAGAGCAGTCCCCCGGTGAACGACGACGTCGGTGCTGGACGCGTCCTTCATCCGGGTGCGCGCACCCTTGCCGCCCTCGGGGCGACTGAGTTTGGGAGACTCGGCAAGCCCGGCCCACAACGCAGCGCCGGCATCCTGCTCGGCCGCCAAGCCGTCGGTACGTACGAATCGGTTGCGGTAGAACGACTCTCCGTCGCGAAAGCCCACGATGTGAATCATGCCGTCACCGTCGAAGGGGTGATACGCCTTCATCGAGGGATGGAGCGGATTCTCGGTGTTACGCAGGTAGACACCGTCGAGGTCTTTCGGAACCTCACCGAATACGACTTCGAGGTTGTCCGCTTTGAACTCGGTGGTCTGGGGTTGCCACGGGCCGGTGCGATACGGGTGATCGTCATCGGCGGGAAGGGTGGACAACAACTTGCCTACGATTTCGACGTCCATGGAATTCTCTTTTCGACTGATTGGGAAAGGCTGGGTTGGGCTGCACTTTCAGGAAACTGCGTCGACGACAAAACTGACGGTGGTGGCCGTACTTCCACCGAAGTTGAGCGTCGCAAAGCGGCTCGCACCCTCGACTTGGAAACCGCCGGCCGTTCCCGTCACCTGATGGGCCGCGTCGAGAAGCATTCGAACACCACTGGCACCCACCGGATGACCACCGCCGATCAGACCGCCGCTGGGGTTGATCGGTAGCTTGCCGCCCATGGCGATGTCACCACTCTCGATGGCTTTCCACGACTCGCCGGGCGCGGTCAGACCGATGTGGTCGATCGCGAGATACTCACTCGCCGTGAAACAATCATGTGTTTCGATCCCGTCTATCCCGGCCAGGTCGACTCCGGCCCGGGAGAAGGCACCCATCACCGCATCCCGAACGTGTGGCATCACGTAGGGATTATCGGCGTCGCGGGCCAGCTTCTGCTCGAGACCTAAACCAACTGTCCGGTGACCCCAGCCCGCGATCTGGGCCAGCGGAGTCGCCGCGGCATCAGGATGCTCTCGGAGGTACTTGTCCGTCACCAGCACAACCCCGGCGCCACCGTCGGTCACCTGACTGCAATCGAATCGTCGAACACCACCTTCCACAACAGGATTGGTGGCGTCGTCGCCGCCTGCATTCCCGAGTAGATCGGGCACCGCCCAACCGCGTGTCTGCGCGTTGGGGTTGTTTTTCGCGTTTGCGAAGTTGATCTGCGAGATCGCGCGAAGGTGAGATTCGTCGATCCCGTAACGCCGCCCGTACTCCTTCGACACACGGTCGAACATGTACGGCCACATGAATTTTGCTTCCTGACCTTCGTGTCCGACCCAGGCTGCAGCGCCCAGATGGCCGGCCGCGTCATCACCCGGAACCGTCTTCTCCAGTTCGATACCCATCACCAGAGCCACGTCGTAGTTGCCGGCGCGCAGGTCTGCCATCGCTGCAAGTACAGCGATACTGCCCGATGCGCACGCCGCCTCGTGCCGAGACGAGGGCACACCCCACAGGTCTGGATGCACGGTGGCGGGCATCGCGCCCAGCTGACCTTGGCCGGCAAACAATTGACCGAAGGCATTACCGACGTGGATCACCTCGATGTCGGTGGCAGGAACCTTCGCCGCGTCCAGGGTGTGGTTCACCACCTCTTCGGCAAGGTTCGCGAAATCGAGTTCCTCACGGGTGAAGTTCCGTGCGAAGTCGGATTGGTACCCGCCGAGAATCCAAATGTTCGAAACAGTCATGACCTCTCCCCTTGCCGATCCGGCCTCGGTGACGTCACCGAGATACCCGCGCAACGGCGGTTGTAATTTCACCGCAACCGTACTACAACTAGCAGAGTAACTCTACTAATTGAAGGGTTGAAAATGACTGATGCTTTTGTCCTCGACTACGTGCGCACACCGCGCGGCCGAGCATCGACGCGAGGTGCCCTCCACGAACACAGCCCAGTCGATCTTGTCGTCCACCTGGCCAAGGCTTTGCAGGGTCGAACGAACCTCGCCGCAGAACAGATCGACGACGTCGTTCTCGGTTGCGCATCGCAAGTGGACGAGCAGGGCGCGAACATCGCTAGAACTGCCGCACTCCTTGCCGGTTGGGGCGACTCCGTCCCCGGCGCAACCCTCAACCGATTCTGCGCATCCGGCGTCGACGCAGTCGGCCAGAGCGCGGCCCGCATTCGCGGCGACGACGTGTCCCTCGTCGTGGCCGGTGGCGTCGAAAGCGTCTCCCGGACTCCGATGTTCAGTGATCGCGGACCGCTGTGGACCGACCCGGCAACCATCGCGCAGATCGGCTCCATCCATATGGGTGTTGCCGCCGACTTGAATGCCACGATCGAGGGGTACTCCCGCGACGAGTTGGATGCATACGGCGTCGAAACCCAACACAAGGCTGCCGAGGCCTGGCGCAACGGCGCATTCGAGCGGTCCGTTGTGCCAGTTCCCGGCAGAAATGGTGAAGCCGGAATCGCGCACGACGAACTGGTCAGGGCCGACACGACGGCAGAGGGACTCGCAGCGCTGCCTGCCGCCTTCGAAGGGCTCGGCGCCGCCGGTCAGGATGCACTCGCGCTCGCTGCCTATCCCGAGGTAGGAAAGATCGAACACCTGCACACCGTCGGATCCTCTCCCGCCATGGCCGACGGCGCAGCGCTCCTACTCCTCGGATCCGAGAAAGCCGCGGCGAGAGCCGGCCTGACCCCTCGCGCACGGATCATCGGATCCGCCTCGACTTCGGTGAATCCGGTCCTCATGCTCACTGCGGGTCAGAGCGCCGTGGAGGCAGTCATCGCGCGAGCCGGGCTTCGTCCACAGGACATCGACGTGTTCGAGTTCGCAGAGGCCTTCTCCGCGCTATGCCTACGGTTCCGCCGCGACCTGGACGCCGGGCCGGACCGCATGAACCCCAACGGAGGCACGATGGCGATGGGCCATGCATTCGGCGCCACCGGAGCAATTCTCGTCGGCGCATGTGTCGACGAACTGGTACGGAGCGACGGTCGCTACGGTGTGGCCGCGGTCAGCGGCGCCGCCGGTGTCGGAGTCGCGGTGCTCGTCGAACGGATCGCCTCATGACCGTCAGTTCACTCTCCGGCCGCGTTGCCGTCGTCACGGGAGGGGGTAAGGGCCTCGGCCGTGCCGTCGCACTGCATCTCGCGAGCCGAGGGGTCACGGTGATCGTCAACAATCGGAATCGCACACTCGATTCGAGCGGCCGAGGCCCTGCAGATCAGGTCGTCGACGAAATCCTCGAAACCGGTGGACAGGCCGTCGCCAACCACGACGACGTCACCGACCCCGAGGTCGGCCGAAAGTTGGTGGACGACGCTCTCACTCGGTTCGGACGACTCGACTTCTGCATCACCAGCGCCGCGGTCAGCGGTCCACAGATGCTTCATCGCACCACCGCCGAGAACCTCAGCACCGTCATCACGACAAACGTCGTCGGAACCGCACTGGTCGCCGCCGAAGCCTCCCGAGTGATGCGCGAAGCCGGATTCGGGCGCATCGTGATGATTGCCTCGACCGCAGGACTGCACGGAGAACCCACCGTGTCCGCCTACGCCGCCAGTAAGGGTGCCGTCATCGCACTGGGCCGCACCGCGGCCGGCGAAGGCGCGAGTCGCAATGTGTTCACCAATGTCGTACTGCCCTATGCCACTACGCAGATGACCGAGTCCGGAATGGACCCACGATTCATCGACATCATGGGGGCCGACCTGGTAGCCCCGGTGGTCACCGCCCTCGTCGATCCCGAGTCCACGACCAACGGGCAGGTGATCGTCACCGCAGGTAACGGAGTGCGTTCGGCCGACGCCGTCGAGGGCTCGACCGAATTCTTGCCCACCACCACAGAACTCGATGCCAAAGCGCTCGACGCACTGCTCGTGACCAGCCGGCTCGGCACTCCTCACACCTATCCGAGCGCACAGGAAGCCTTCGCGGACTTCGCTTCCGAACTGCTCGACCACCACAATCAGAAAGCGCGCGCATGACCGACATCCCACTGGGCGATCTTGCACTGAACTTCGGTGTGAGCGCACTCGCCGTGCTCGTCTTCATCGCAGTCGTGATGGCCGTAGCCATCCGCATGAACAATCACTCGATCATCGACATCTGTTGGGGGCCTGGCTTTGCCGTCGTCGCCGCCGTCTCGTACCTGACGTCCATCGGATCGGACGGCAACGATCTGCGTCGCCTCGTCGTGCTGGCACTGACCGTGGTGTGGGGAATGCGACTCGGCCTCTACATCGGCTTCCGAAACCGTGGGCACGGGCAGGACAAGCGCTACACTGCCCTGCTCAAACATCAACAGGGACCGCTGGTTCCGTTCCTGATTCGCAAAATTTACGGCCTCCAGGGCGTCCTCATTCTCGTGGTGTCGCTGCCCGTCCAGTTCGCGATGTACGAGTTTCGCGCCCTCGGAGTCCTCGGCGCGATCGGCATCGCGGTCTGGACCGTCGGCTTCGTCTTCGAATCGGTTGGAGACTACCAACTTTCCCGCTTCAAAGCTGATCCGGCCAATGCCGGGAAGGTGATGGACCGTGGGCTCTGGGCCTGGACCCGCCATCCCAACTATTTCGGTGATGCATGCGTCTGGGTCGGACTGTTCATCCTCGCGCTTGGTGATCCATTGGCGCTGATCACGATCGTCTCTCCGATCGTCATGATCAAACTGCTGGTGAGCTACAGCGGTAAGGCCCTTCTCGAACGCGGCATGCGCAAGAGCAAGGGGCAGGCCTACGACGACTACGTCGCCCGGACCAGCGGATTCTTACCTCGTCCACCCCGTCCGACACGAAACCACGCGTCGTGAGCGCCCCCACGAGTGGTCTCGCCGACGTCTTCGATCTGGAATCGACCGGCCCGGACCGGTGGCAGGGGTCGAACGACGGCGTTCGTCTACCTCAATTGTTCGGCGGCCAACTGGTAGCCCAGTCGATTCTCGCAGCCGGGCACACGGTTACCGACGGCAAAGCGATCAGTTCCGTCCACACCCACTTCCTTCGCCCGGGATCGACGGAGCATGCAACCGAGTTCTCGGTAGATCGACTTCGGGATGGAAAACGCCTGTCCACCAGAGGCGTCGACGTCCACCAGGACGGACGACTCGTCTGCCGTTCCACGGTCTCTGCCTCCTCGATCGACGAGGGCATCACTCACAGTCGCGCAGTACCTACCGCACTCCCGCCCACTGAGTGCGTGACGTTGCAAGAGTTGGCCGAGGCAGACGGTGGGTTGGGTGAGGTGTGGGAGGAGTTCTCCGCCATCGAGATTCGTGTTTCCCCCCTTGATTCGCACTCCCCCACCGCGCATTCGGCGGCGCCTCCGCGCAACATCTGGATGCGTTCGGCTCAGCGGCTGAGCGACGATCCACTGATTCACGTGGCTGCTCTCGCTTATGCCAGTGATCTGATGCTGATGGCAACCGCACTGACTCCGCACGGCTACGACATCGGGCAGGAGCACTCGCTCGACACGGACTGGACTGGTGTGTCCCTCGATCACACGATGTGGTTTCAACGCCCTGTGCGAGCGGACGAGTGGCTGCTCTTCGAGCACGCGACCCCCACAGCTCACGCCGGCAGAGCAGTCGTGAATGCGGCGGCCTTCGATCGATCCGGACTCCAGATCTGCCAGATCACTCAGGAAGCGTTACTCATTGCCCGCACCGAGTGATTCCCGACTCTTTCTGCAGACCATTCGGTACGGTCTCGCGGTGCCGCAGGGTTCGCGGCCTATGATTTCGGGGTGGTACGAGTGAATGCAGCCGGATCTTCGACACCCACCGCGTCGGCGGGCGTCACCGAGTTGCCTGCCGGCGGTCCGAACGCACTGGCCGTCACGCTCGGGTTGTTGGGGGACGAGTGGAACCTCTGGATTCTGCGATTCGCCCTGTTGGGGTCGCGGCGATACAACGACTGGCTCGCCCTCGGGGGAATCTCCAACTCCGTATTGTCCTCACGGTTGGCGGTCCTGACGGCCGGCGGAATGCTCGAGCGTCGTGAGTATCAGCAGAACCCGCCCAGGCACGAATACTCGGTCACCCGCAAAGGGCAGTCGATCTGGCCCGTCCTCATCACCATGTGGTCGTGGGAGAAGCAGTGGGCGCCCAATGAAACCCAGCCGCTTCCACCACTGCGGCACAGCACCTGCGGAAACGACTTCACCCCGATCCTGCGCTGCAAGGAGTGCGGCGAGGACGTGGACGTACGATCCCTGGACTCCCAAATGGGTCCGAGTGGGGACTTCTCACGCAGTGTCCCGGAAGCAACATCGCGGCGACGCTCCACCAAGTCCGAACGCCGTCCGGAAATTCTGGCTCACACGATGGAACTTGTCGGCAATCGCTGGTCAGCGGCGATCATCGGTGCAGCTTTCCGAGGCGCTCGCCGCTACGGGGAGTTCGCCGAGATCACCGGTGCACCACCGGCAATAGTCGCGGATCGCTTGAAGCACCTCACCGAGATCGGTGTAATGGAAACGCGTCCGCTTCCGGGTCGCCCACAGTGGTCGGAGTATCGACTCACCGCCAAGGGCACGGCGTATTTCCCCGTGGTGATGTGCATGATCTCCTGGGGTCAGCGTTGGTTCAGATCCGCGGACGGCCCGGACATCGTTCTCCATCACAAGGCCTGCGGTAAACGGTTCGAAGCGCGCTTGGGTTGCAGTGTGTGTGGTGAAGAGTTGAGGTCTTCGGACATCGAGGCCGTCGACCTCACCACCTCGGTTCACGTACCCGGGTCCGGTTGGTCCTGAGGTCCCCGCTCAGCCGGCAGTGCGGATCCGGTCGAAGCTCCGGCCTCGGTGTTCGAGCGGCAGCCTGTCCCCTCGCCCGAACAGTTTGTTGCGCAGCGTTCCCTCATCGTAGTCGTCCTGGTAGGCACCTCGTTTGGTCAGCTCCGGAATCACATGCTCCACAATGTCTTCGAAGGTTCCGGGAGTCACCGCGTACGCGAGATTGAAACCGTCGACGTCGGTCTCGGACACCCACTCCTGCAACTCGTCGGCGACCTCCGCGCCGGAACCGACAACGATCGGGCCGAGCCCGCCGATGCCCGCCCACTCCGCGATGTCCCCCACCGTCCATTCGCCGCCTTTCTCGTCGGCCTGACGAAACGATGCGACCGCGGATTGAATGGCATTGCTCTCGACGTTCCCGATCGGCTCGTCCGCTCGGTATCCGGAGAGGTCGATTCCCATCCACCCCGAGGTGAAAACGAGCGCGCCTTCACTACTCGCGTAGCTGCGGTAGTCCTCGAGCTTCGCCTGGGCCAACTCAGGGGTTCGGTCGGTGATGATCGTCAACAGTGTGTAGATGCGGGCCGAGTACGGATCTCGCCCGACCTTCGTCAGTTCGTTTCGGATTCGAGCAACGGTGTCTTTGAGAATCGCCTTTGTCGGTGCACCCACAAAGATCGCCTCGGCATTCTCGGCGGCGAACCGCACCCCACGAGGCGACGCGCCGGCCTGGAAGATGACCGGCGTCCGCTGCGGAGAAGGTTCGGAGATGTGGATGCCCGGAACCGTGAAGTGCTTGCCTTCGTGCTCGATCGGATGAACCTTGGCGGGGTCCGTGTAGACCCCGGTGGTTCTGTCACGCACCACCGCGTCGTCTTCCCACGACGTTTCCCACAACTTGTAGAGAACTTCGAGGTACTCGTCCGCGTGGTCGTAGCGATCGTCGTGCTGGAGTTGGTCGTCCTCGCCCATGTTCCGCGCGGCCGAGGGGAGGTATCCGGTGACCACGTTCCACCCGATTCGCCCGTTCGTCAGGTGGTCGAGGGTGCTCAAGCGCCGAGCGAACGGGTAGGGATGCTCGAAAGCTGTACCTGCGGTGATCCCGAAGCCCAAGTGCTCGGTCACGGCAGCCATCGCCGACGCCAGCAGTAGCGGGTCCGAGACCGGTACCTGCGCGCCCTGCCGCAGCGCTGCGTCGTGATTGCCGCCGTACACGTCGTACGTTCCCAACACGTCAGCCAGGAACAGCCCGTCGAATCGTCCACGCTCGAGGAGCTTCGCCAACTCCGTCCAGTACCTCAGATCCGTGTACCTGGACGACTGGTCCTCCGGGTGGCGCCACAGACCTGGCGATTGGTGGGCGACGCAGTTCATGGCAAAGGCGTTGAAGCGGATTCTGCGGGTCCTTCCCGCACGATGCCGTGCCTGCTCCGCGGTGAACACCATTGCGATCAGTGCGATCGGTACGGCTCCTGCTTGCACCCGGCGATACCGTCGACTTCGCGACCTCGTCGGCGGGCCGCTACACTGACTAGCGCAGCTGTGACGCCCGAGGCTTCGTGCCGACAGGTCGAGCGGACGCAACAGCAGTATCGAGAAGCGAAAACCCCGGCAGCACAGGGTTTTCAGCGCTTGTCGGTACGCTCCCCGCCCTCGTAGCTCAGGGGATAGAGCATTCCTCTCCTAAAGGAAGGGTCGCAGGTTCGAATCCTGCCGAGGGCACCAGGTGGGACTCTCCCCACATCGGCGCCACCAACGTGCCATTCTTGACTTCATGACGATGCCTCACTCCACGGCTACTCCCCCGAAGAACATGTCTTTGATCCCGGGTGGGACGTACTGGATGGGCTCCGAAGATTTCTATCCGGAAGAACGCCCAGTTCACCAGGTCACAGTCGACGGATTCTGGATGGACACGACGGCGGTGACGGTCGCCGAGTTCCGACGCTTCGTGAAGGCAACCGGCCACGTCACCACTGCGGAAATCGCCCCGGACGCCGCCGACTATCCCGACGCCGATCCAGCCCTCCTCGTCCCGGGATCGTTGGTCTTCAATTCGCCACCCGGCCCGGTTTCACTTGACGACTACACCCAGTGGTGGTCGTTCACTCCCGGCGCCGATTGGCGCCATCCCGAGGGCGCCGACAGCAACATCGGGGGACGTGAACGGCACCCCGTCACCCACGTGTCGTACTTCGACGCCCAGGCCTACGCCGCGTGGGCCGGCAAGGAACTCCCGACCGAGGCCGAGTGGGAGTTTGCCGCCCGCGGTGGACTCGATCGCCAGGCGTACGTGTGGGGCGATCACGACTCTCCGGGCGGGCGGCCCGGTGGCAACGTGTGGCAGGGCCAGTTCCCCTGGGAGAATCTGCTCGAGGACGGTTACGAGCGCACCGCTCCGGTCAGAAAGTTCCGGCCCAACGGCTACGGACTGTTCGACATGGCCGGGAACGTGTGGGAATGGACGGCCGATCACTACACGTCCGACCACGCCCACAGTTCCAAGAACGTCGCGCCGGCCTCGTCGTGCTGCATTCCTCGTAATCCCCGAGCGGAGTTCGCCACGGAGGCGTTGGCGGGCGAACCCTACGCACGACGGGTGATCAAGGGCGGCTCACATCTGTGTGCACCGAACTACTGCCTGCGCTACCGCCCTGCCGCGCGGCAGGGCGAATCCGAGGAGTCCTCGACCTGCCACGTCGGCTTCCGGTGCATCATCCGCATTCCGCAGACGTAAATCAGAAGGGCACGTCTCCGAGGATTGCCACCCGCTCCATCACGCGGCGATGAGGGAAGTAATCACTCGCTGCGTAGTGCTGGGTAGCCCGGTTGTCCCAGAAGGCAATGGAATTCGGCGCCCACTTGAAGCGGCACTGAAAGTCCGGGACCTTGACCTGCGCGAACAGCAGGTTGAGCAGATCGTTGCCTTCGACAGGATCCATGTCCGGAATGTGGGTGGTGAAAAGGCTGTTGACGAACAGAGTCTTACGCCCGGTCTCCGGATGCTTACGCACCATCGGGTGCAGGACCGGCGGGTACTGCTCCTTCATCTGTTCCAACTTCTCCGGGCTCATGCCGCGTCCGAAGGACGGCACAAAATCGTGGATGGCGTCCTTGCCGTCGATCAATTCCTTGATCTCGTCGGGGAGGCAGTCGAAGGCGTTACCCATATCAGCCCAGAGCGTGTCACCACCGGCAGGCGGTACGTCGATCGCCCGAAGTACTGAACCGAGCGGCGGCGTCTTCGTCCAGGTGACGTCGACGTGCCAGATGTTCTCCGTTCCTGGACTGTCCTCTCCGCGTTCGAATCTGACGACTGCCGGGACCTCTCCCTGCGGGAGAAGTGGATGAACCTCGAGTTCACCCCAATGGGCCGCGAAGTCACGATGATTCACGCTCGAAATCGGCTGGTCCCGAAAGAACACGACCTTCCATTCGAGGAGGGCCCGACGCACGTCCTCGATCTGCTCCTCCGACGGATCATGCAGGTCGATGTCGCTGATCTCGGCACCGATGAACGGTGTGACGGGTGTCAGAGTGAACCGCTCGTACGGCCTCGATTCAACGCCTTCCGGGTTTCGCCTCATTCCGCGTGGTCCGAATTCGATTGTGTGATTGCCGATTTGGACTGTTCGTGAGGATGTAAGGGTAGCCATCGAATGACTCCGTCCTGTCGTGTCGTGTCGCGGGGTCACACGTCAGTCGACGCGTGCACCCGCTTTGCTCGTGTGCGTTTGTGTGCGCTTTGGGGCGCGGTCAGTGCTCCTACCGCGAGATCGACCAGATGATCCACTGTCGTATCGAAATCTGCCTGCACAACCGGGTTTTCGTCTTCGCGGCGCTGCTCGAAGATTGCCAGAGCGGAGACGCTCATGTTGAACGTCAGATCGATCCGTTCGACCGCGACGCGGCGAGATAGATGCGGCAACGCCCGCGTCAACCTGACGACAACTTCGTTGATCCCCTCGCTGACCTCGCGGAACTCAGCACTCTGCGTATCCACCGACGGTGAGATTCGGGCAATGAACCTCGCATAGTTGGAACCGTCGACCGTCGCCAGAAAATCTGCCAGCGGGTACAGAAAGGCTTCGACCAAAGCACGGACCAAGTCGGTCCGCCCACTGGCGTCGATGTCGTCGAGATACGTCAGTCGCGCTGCGTTGATCTGATCCATCCGATGCCGGAATACGGCCAGCACCAGACCGTCTCGCCCACCGAAGTGATACTGAACTGCAGAGTTGTTGCGCTGCCCGGCCGCAGTCGCCACGTCCCGCATGGACACTTCGTGAATACCTTGCTCGGCGAACATCCGCTCGGCGACGGCGATCATGGCGTTCTTGGCATCCAACGAGGCGGGCATACACCGACCATATAAGTCACTGTCTTAATTCCGCAAGCCCCATCCCCTGTGCGCGGTTAGGGAGTGCAGGGACTCCTTAACCACTCACGGGGGTAGATGTCCCAGTCAACGAGACATACGCCGCCAACTGAATTCCGATCGATACGCTCCAGATTAAGACGACTGCTTAATCCGCCCGGTTTTGCACACGCCAAGGAGCCTGCTGGTGAATCGCCATTCCATTCCGATCATTCCCGAGACGCCGAACGTCGCGGCCGCCGTGTACTACCCCGATCAGAATCCCCCGTACACCCGCCCGGAACCGCTTCGCCCGCCGGCCGGGGCCCCGAACGTGCTGCTGATCATGATCGACGACGTCGGATTCGGCGCACCCTCCGCGTTCGGTGGCCCGTGCCGCACCCCCACCGCCGAGCGTTTGGCCGAAACCGGCGTGAAATACAGCCGATTCCACACCACGGCTCTGTGCTCGCCGACGCGTGCCGCCACACTGACCGGGCGCAACCACCACAGTGTCGGTATGGGTGTCATCTCCGAAATGGCCAACGCGGCACCGGGATACAACGGGACCCGCCCCGCCTCTGCCGCCACGGTCGCACGCGTCCTACAGGGAAACGGCTATGCGACAGGTGCTTTCGGCAAGATGCACCAGACCCCGACGTGGGAGACCACCGCTGCCGGGCCGTTCGATCGGTGGCCGGTCCGTGAGGGTTTCGACAAGTTCTACGGTTTCCTCGGTGCCGAGTCCGACCAGTTCACCCCGGTTCTCTACGAGGACTTCACGATGGTCGACTTACCCAAGACACCACAGGAGGGTTACCACCTGTCAGAGGATCTCGTCGACCACGCGATCGAATGGATCGAGGGCGTCAACACGATGGACCCCGACAAGCCGTGGTTCTGCTATCTCCCCTTCGGCGCGTGCCACGCTCCACTCCAGGTTCCGGACCGATACCTGAACAAGTACGTCGGCGAATTCGATCACGGGTGGGATCGCCAACGCGAGATCACCCTCCAAAAGCAGAAGGAACTGGGCGTCGTCGCTCCTGATACCGAATTGGCCCCGTGGGCTCCAGGGCTCCCACACTGGGACGAACTCGACGACGACCAGAAGAAGGTCTCGGCCCGTTTGATGGAGTTGTACGCGGCGTTTCTCGAGCACACCGACGACGAGGTAGGCAGGCTCGTCGACCGGTTGCAGGACATGGATGTACTCGACAACACTCTGGTGCTCTACATGATGGGTGACAACGGCGCTTCCGCGGAAGGCGGAATGGAGGGCTCGTTCAACTACCTCGCCGGCCTCAACGGTTACAAGAGTGCGACATCCGACGTACTGGCGCGCTACGACGAATTGGGGACCGAAACCAGCTACCCGCACTATCCGGCGTCGTGGGCTCTGGCTCTCGACACCCCTTACCAGTGGGCCAAGCAGGTTGCGTCCCATTACGGCGGTACCCGAAACGGTCTGATCACCCACTGGCCCAAGGGGATCGACAAGCCAGGAATCAGGGAGCAGTGGCATCACTGCGTCGACATCACGCCGACAATCCTGGAAGCTGCCGGTATTCAGGCACCGACCAGCGTCGACGGGGTCACCCAGAAACCGATGGAAGGCGTGGCGATGAACTACACCTTCGCCGAGCCCGATGCCGAAGAGCGCCACACCACACAGTATTTCGAGATCTTCGGCAACCGCGGAATTTACGATCACGGTTGGACCGCAGTCACGGCCCACCGCGCACCCTGGCTGATGGCCACTCACGGCCTCGAGCTCACACCGATGAGCGAGGACCGTTGGGAGCTGTACGACACCTCGGTCGACTGGTCGCAGGCCCGCGATCTCGCGGACGAGCATCCCGAGATCCTCGCCCGGCTCAAGGAAAAGTTCCTCGTCGAGGCGGCCAAATATCAGGTGCTGCCGCTGGACGACAGAACGGTCGGTCGCCACGCCACCGCGGAATCACGACCCCCGCATCCGATGATGGGCCGCAAGACCCTCACGCTGTACCCACACATGAACGGTCTGGTCGAGAAAGCCGCGCCGACGTTCTTCAACCGCTCGTACACGCTGACCGCAAGTCTGGGTAGCGTCGCCGACGGCATGCTGGTCAGCCTCGGTGGCCGGTTCGGCGGATTCGCTTTGTACATACTCGATTCCGTCCCCGTCTACTGCTACAACTTCAGCGGCGGTGGTCGGACCTTCCTGCGTGGGCGCAACCCGCTGGCACCCAATGCACGCGAGGTGTCCGTCCACTTCGAGTACGACGGCGGCGGAATCGGCAAGGGTGGAACCGCAACCCTGAGCGTCGACGACGAGGTGGTCTCCGAAGGCCGGATCGAGAAGACCACTCGGGCGATCTTCAGCATGAACGAACAGCTCGACGTCGGCATCAACCGGGGAAGCCCGGTCGCGGAAGAGTTCGCGGACAAGGGCACGTTCCGCTACGGCGGCAAACTCCACAGCGTGATCGTCGACTTACGATCCACCCGAGATGTGGTGTCCGCAGAGGAACGGGAGAAAATCTCACTCGCCGTGCACTGATCGACCAGGCGACGCTCGCCGATTGTGCAGCCGCGCGCGATATCTGCCGTGCGGCTGCACAATCGCCCTGCGTCTATCCGACCGTGTACATCTGCAGGCACGGCCCCACCGGGCGAGCTTCCAGGATGTCGCGGGCCTTCTCACGCGCTGCGTTGAACTCCCAGGGCGCAGTGGTGCCCGGCACTCCGAATCGATATCTGCTCAAGGCACATGAACGCTGCGGTTCCGGTAGACGATCCAAGGCAGGTACCGCGTCGACGGAGAGCCCGCGTAAGTAGGAAACGTCGATGCTCTTGCCGCCCTCGAACCGTTCCACGTTCTTTTGCGCGATGTACGCGTCGGGGTTGAACACCGCGAAGGCCAGCAGCGCGACGGCCGAAGTGGCGAGAACAGCTGTGGGCAGCCACTTCGCGGACATCCGAATACCTGCGACGAGCAACAACACGAACACGAAGCCAAGAAGCAGCTCGGTCGCGAAGACGCTGACCCGGAGCACCGTGAAACCGTACTGATTCTCGTACAACCACATCCGGTGCACAGCGGACGCCACGATCACCAGGCTGAAAACACACAGGGCACCCAGCAGTCCGCGGGCAAGACGCCTCGATCCAGCGTCGCGGCGGTCGATGTACCGCACTGCGACGGCGATGACGAGCAGCGTCAGCACGGTAACCGCCATGAGCTGCCAGAAACCCTCACGCGCATAGTCCGCATAGGTCAGTCCATCGGTCACCTGTACGTGCTCGTCTCCCCCGAACAGCGTCTTCGTCTGTACTGCAACAAAACCGAGGAACAGCACGTTGAGTACTCCGAGCGGGACCGCCCACTCCCACATCGGCAACGGCGTCGCCTGCGCAGGTGCAAACGCGTCCACCGTCGGCGTTCTGCGGCGCAGATACACCGCAACCAGCGTGCCGAACGCCATCACGACGCCGGCAAAGATCCGTGCTCCCGGGTTCGACACCGAGATGGCAGGAGCGAAGCCGTCGAAGATCTTCGCGAACTCCGGATCCGCACTCACGAACAAAGATCCGAAAATCAACAGGAGAAGAATCGATACTGCGCTCACGACGACAACTCGCGCCGCCGGCACCCGCGGAGCAGAGCGGGTAGCGAGCTTTCGACGACGAACGAAGTTGACCGTCCGGTGCGGTGCCCGCCAGGGAGCGAACGTTCCCAGAAGTATCCCGGTCCACGTCCGCCCGCCGATCAGAGTCCACGTGAACAGAACCCACGCAACCACGACGCAGAGGAACACCAACCACTCCGCACCGCGAACGGCGGCAACACCCAGCAGTGCGAGCATCCCGATGGCGGCGACCCACTGCGTCACGGTCATCCGCGGCGGCGTCAGAATCCCGAAGACGATCACCACACCGGCACCCACGATCACGTACGCGATACTCGCGAACCCTGGGTCGAGGATCAGCGCCGCAAGCACCCCTACTCCGGCCGCGCCGAGGAGCATCGAGCGGGTGGCCATCGACGTGCGATCGGGACGCCAGAACCGGCTGGGACGCTTGGGTTTTACGGCCGGCATCGGCGGTTTCGGTGGAATTACTATCGGAGCGCTCATGTGATCTCCTATGTGTCTGGTTCAATTTTCAGGGTCGGAAGTACAGACGAATGCCGATGAAGACACGCGCCATCGCGAGATCTCTCGATCTCGTCAGGGACTTTGATTCAGTTCTGCGGCAGCACTACTCGAATGCAACAACCCGACGGGGCATCGACGACGGCAATCCTGCCGTCATGTAATTCGACCGCCCACTTCGCGATCGCGAGGCCGAGTCCGGTGCCCCCGTCGGTCGAGCCGCCGCGGATGAAGCGGTCGAACACTCGCTCACGGGCCTGTGGTTCGATGCCGGGGCCGTCGTCGTGGACGTCGAGCACCAACTCCCCCGCGCTGCCGGTACGTACTCGGATCACAACTTTGGTGTCGACGTTCCCGTGCTGAACCGCGTTGTCCACCAGGTTGGTCACCACCTGATGGAGGCGATCCGGATCGGCGACCACGGACAATTGCGGAGGCTTGACGTCTATCTCGATGTCGCCCGCACTCACACTCGACAGCTCGCGTAGGAACGGCTCGACCTCGAAACGGCGGCGTTTCAACGGCATAGCGCCACCCTCGAGTTTCGAGAGATCGAGAAGGTCGGCTACCAGCGCGCCCAGTCGTTCCGTTTGCCGCAGCGCCGATTTCATCATCGCCGGATCCGGTTCTTCGACACCGTCGACGACGTTCTCGAGCATGGCTTGCAAAGCGGTGATGGGCGTGCGCAGTTCGTGGGAGACGTTGCCGATCAACTCGCGGCGGTACCGGTCGTCGGCCCCGAGGTCCTCGGCCATCCGATTGAACGCATGGGCGAGTTCGCCTACTTCGTCTCTGGAAGTCGCTCGTACTCGCCGCGAATAGTCGCCGCGCGCCATCGCCTTCGCCGCGGCCGTCATCTCGCGAAGCGGTGACGTCATCCCGTGTGCGAGCACCTGCGTAACGCCGAGAGCGACAACCAACGCCGTCAGTAGAGCAAAACGAAACGGTTGTTGCGACGTCAGCCAGAAACCACCCGCGGCGAACACCAGTGCTGCGACAACCAGGAGGCCGACCTTCACCTTGAAGGACCGCATCGGGTCCAGCGGCCGCGGCCACCGTGCAAAAAGACGGTCGACGACGCTCATCGCGGCACGTCCCAGGCGTACCCGACCCCGTGAACGGTCCGGATCACGGAAGGTCCGAGCTTGCGTCGCAGCGCCTTGACGTGGCTGTCGACGGTCCGACTGCCCGCTCCCTCACCCCAGCCCCAGATCTCCTCGAGCAGCGACTCCCGCGGGATCGCGGCTCGCGGCCGCTCCGCCAGATAGGCGATGAGATCGAATTCGGTGCGAGTCAGGTGAACTTCTTGCGCATCACGGCGCACTCGACGTTCGGTCAGGTCGATCACGACGTCACCGAACTCGAGGAGGTCGGCCACCGGGCGAGCAGCGTGCTCCGCGCGATCCGCACGCCGAAGCAGAGCCTGCACCCGGGCGACGAGCACACGCATGCTGAACGGCTTGCTCAGATAATCGTCGGCCCCGACGCCGAGACCGATCAGCATGTCCGTTTCATCGGCGCGAGCGGTCAGCATCAGCACAGGCACCGGGCGCACGGCCTGGATGCGGCGGCAGACTTCGAGTCCGTCGAATCCCGGCATCATCACGTCGAGTACCACCAGGTCGGCGTCCATCTGCTCGCAGCGGGCCACCGCGCTGGGACCGTCGAATGCCAGCTCGACGTCGTAGCCCTCGGCACGCAGCCTCGCCGCGATGGACTCGCAGATGCTGACCTCGTCGTCGACCACGAGCACTCTTCGCTGACTCATGGAACTGACTGTATTCGGCCCTCGTGGATGAACCTGGGAGGACTTGTGAAGGTTCTGTGCAGGTTCTAGAACCTGCGGATGTTGTTGATCGGCAGATCCGCCAGGGGCGTCAGTCCGGTCGGAACACCAACTCCGTAGGCGTTGAACACCATTCCGAACCCAGCGTAGATGCCGACGTGCGTCGCACCGGGGTAGAAGGTGATGACGTCGCCGGGGGCGAGGGCCCACCGGGGAACCGACTGTCCGACGTTGGCCTGCTGTTGGCTGGTCCGTGGCAGATTCACGCCGGCCTGCCGAAACGCCCATTGCACCAGCCCGGAGCAGTCCCACGAGTTCGGCCCGACGCCGCCCCACTGGTAGGGCTTTCCGGTCTGAGTGCTCGCCGCTGCCAGCGCGATCAGCCCTGCCGGGCTCGGAATCGGAAGGGCGGCTGATCCGCTGCTGATACTGCCCGTGCTTCCCAAGCTTCCGGAACTCCCGCTACTGCCACCGCTACCGAGGCTTCCCGGGTCGGCTGAGGCAGGGGCAGCGGAAAGCAACAGGACACTTCCGGTCAGCAAAGCCGCGACCGTTCCCGTGCGGAGTGTCGACTTCTTCATGCATCCGTCCTTCGTGGGAGTCGTTTCGGCGCGCGGCAGCGCACCTCGATAGCCGTGAACTGGTAAGACACGTGAAAACAAACACTTCGTTCGGATGTTAACGGCGTGGACGTGGTGTTCGGACAGGAATGATTGATCCGATTTGTCGGTTTTGAACAAACGGGCCTTACGTCCCGGGCTGGCAGAAGATCAGGGAATGATGGGGGATTTCCTGGATCCCGCGGCACGACAAGGTCCATAGATTCGACTCATGCGCCCATACCTGCTCGTCGCCGCGGTCATCATCGGAGCCACCACGGCACTCGTCGGTTGCTCGACGCTCCAGCGCGCAGTGGAGATTCAATCGGATCTCGACGGACTCACCAGGTCGGGTGTCGTCGGGTCGATCGCAACACTCGACGACGGCACCACGACGGCTGTCATGACCAGCGGCGTGCCCAACCGGACCAACGGCGATTCGATCGGCAAGAATGATCGCGTCCGGATCGGAAGTGTGACAAAGACATTCACAGCTTCACTCGTTCTGCAGTTGGTCGCCGAGGGCAAGGTCGACCTCGACGCACCGATCGAGCGGTATCTCCCGGGCCTACTGCACAGCAGTGACATGGACGGCAGTGGCATCGACGGTAGCGCGATCACCGTGCGGCAACTGCTGCAACATCGCAGCGGCCTTCCCGAGTTCGCCGGAGAACCCGGCGCCGACGAATGGATTGCAGCTAACGAGAACCGAACGCTGACGCCGTCCGCCGCGGTCGCCATCGCCCTCGGCAAACCGGCGCAATTCGTCCCCGGAACGTCGTTCGTCTACACCAACACCAACTACATCGTTCTCGGAATGCTCGTCGAATCCGTGAGCGGCCGCAGCTACGCCGATGAACTCCGGTCTCGGATACTCGATCCGCTGGACTTGGAAGACACGTACCTCCCGCCGGCCGGTGAGCTCGACATCAGGGGCGATCACCTGACGGGCTATCAGGATCTCGACGGTGGCCTGACCGACGTTTCCCGCACGGAACCGTCGATCCCCTGGGCTGCCGGAGCGATGGTCTCGACGGGCACAGACCTGAACACCTTCTGGCGTGCACTACTCGACGGGCAGGTGGTGCCGGCCGAGCAGCTTGCCGAGATGACCACCCCTCAGGTCGCCGCCACCGAAGCCGAGGGACTCGGGTACGGGATGGGCGTCGGCGCCACCGAACTTCCCTGCGGCGTCACCTATACCGGCCACAGTGGCGGGATCTACGGGTACTACACACTGTCCGGCGCGACGCCGGACCGCGCGTTCACTGTGACGCTGACGTCGACGCCGAAGGACCAGCCGGACACCGTCGCGATACTCTCGCACGCACTCTGCCCCTGACGCTGTTACCAGTATTGATAACGTTTTCCATCAGTGTCCGCGACGAAAATGACCGCGTCGGCGCCGTCCAACTCCGAAGGTTTCAGCGGCAGGTGGCCGGGCAGGATCGCCTCTCCCGCGGTGACGGACGGGTCAAGTGCTGCGCGAAGTGCGGGCGCCAGAAACAGGGCACGCCGACTGGTCGCATCGGCCAACGCTCCCTGCAGAGTGCCCGGATCACTGTCGGGGTTGGCGTCGGTTGCCACGAATACGTAGCGCTCCCCGAGGACAAGTCCGACAAGTGAGCCGGCGCTCCCCCAGCTGACCACGTCGCCGTTGACGGGCATGTCGGACGGCACTCGCAGGAGATGGGCATTGTGTGCGAAGAGCAGGATCGGCCCGCGTCGCTGCTCCTGGACGACGACCGCCAACAGGTTCTCGGCCATCATCTCGGCACGCAGACTGAGCAGAGTGCCGATGCGATCAGGAGCGGAACTCGCCATCGCGGAGTGATAGCGCAAGAGCCCCAGAGCGGTGCGTGAATGTGCAAGGGCCAGGTCGTACCCGGCCGGGTCGGCGGGCCGCAGCACAGGTGCGGCGCGCCGCAGGACGCTGGCGAGGTCGTCCGCAATGATGCGCAGGGCACGAGCCTGATCGGAGTTGCCGACGGACGCAGCCGGTTCGAACATCGCCGCCGGGTTGGTCCAGTCGGTGTCCTGCCCGAGCAGAAGGTCGATGTCGTCGAACGAGTGCGGCCGCATCGCAGCGGGCAGGAAGTCACCTGCTGCAGACAGCGCGCCACGTGGGCTCGGTGCGCCGGAATACTCCACCGGAGCGTCGAAGCCGTAGAAGCGAACTCGGTCGGCCGGAGCGCGGCCGTGGTTGTACTCGCGTAGCCATTCGACGAGTTCGCGGTTACCCGGTACCGCACCGAATCCGTGGCTGAAGCCTGTGTCGAGCACCTTCTCGATGTCCGCCTCTCCCCCGTTCACGTAGTCGTTCACGAGCAAAGCCGCAAAGACATCTGTTTCGAGCACGATCGACCGATATCCTCGTTCGACCAGTTGGCCGAGAAGTTCGTTGCGCAGCAACGGAAAAGCCTTGATCCCATGAGTCGGCTCGCCGAGGGCGAGCAGAGTCGGCACCTCGGTTAGCGTGGCGAGCAGTTCGTCGACCGCACGACCAAGACTTGCCGCGTCTTCGAGTTGGCGGCCGAACTCACTCAGCGCTGGGGCAGTGGACATGATCATCCCTTTCGAAGGTGGACTGCCTTCGACAGTATCGTTGAAGATTCGAGTGAAACTTTCACCGGCAATTACCTGGGGTATACCGTGAAAAGCCTCAATCGGAGGTGATCAGTGCGGCCCATAGACCTTGCCCGTGAACACGGGTTGTCCGCACAGGCGATCCGCAACTACGACGATGCCGGCATCCTCCCTCCGACCGAGCGCAGCACTTACGGCTACCGGCGATACACCCCAGTGCACGCGCAAGCCCTGCGCACTTTCCTCGCATTGCGCGGCGGTCACGGGCACCAGCGGGCCACGGAAATCATGCGGGCGACCAACCAGGGCGACACCGAGTCCGCCTATCGCCTGATCGACAGTGCGCACATGACGCTGCTCGCCGAGCGAGGAACTCGCACCGAGGTAGCCACAGCGCTGGGGACTCTGTCCACCATGGCACCGGCACTGGTGCACGGTCCAGCGCTGACGGTGGGTGAGCTGGCGCGCCGTCTCGGCGTTCACCCGGCGACACTGCGCACATGGGAAGAGCACGGCATCCTGCGCCCCGAGCGCGAACGAGCAACGGGTTATCGCGAATACGGTCCGGAGTGTGTGCGCGACGCCGAGATCGCACGGCAGCTGCGGCGCGGTGGCTATCGGCTGTCGCAAGTCGCTCAGTTTCTCGATTCGCTGCGCGAGGCCGGCGGAGCAGACGCATTGTCAGCGTTCCTCGAATCCTGGCAAGACCGGCTGACCACACGCAGTCGCAACCTTCTCGCCGGCGCAGCTCAGCTCGATGCCTATCTCACGATGCTGGATCAGACCTCGCCTGGTTGCCGATCAGCAAACGGTTGAGGCGTCAGTTCACAAGCCGCGCAAGGCTCCTCACCATCTCACCGACGGTGTCGGTCGACGGCCACGGGAATTCCGGGAGATCGGCCCGCAACATCACCTGTCCGTGCAGCGAAGTCCAGATCGATACCGCATCGACAAAAGTGTCTGTGCTGGCCGACCTCCCAGCGGCGACGCACGCGTCGAGGTTGGTCACCAGTGTGTTGAAGGCGGCCAGTCCTCGCGTATCCGATTGTGGTGACTGACCTTTCGGCCTGGACCACCCGAACAAGACCCGATACCGAGCGGGCTCGGAAATGCCGAACTCGACGTATGCCGAGCACCCGGCATACAGACCCTCGACCGGGTCGGGGTGTGCGGAAACGGCGTCGGCCACGGCGAGATGCAACTGCTCCAGCGATTCGGAGACCACCGCTTCGACAATGGCATCGCGATCGGAAAAGTGTCCGTAGATAGATGGTGCGGATATCCCGACTTCGCGAGCGACTGATCGGAGCGTCACCGCCTGATCCGATCCGGTGCGGGCGATGAGCGTCGCCGCTGCGGCGACGATCTCTCCGCGGAGCCGTGCGCCGCTTCCTCTCGGATTTCGGGCGCGAGTACTCCGAGAACCACTCGTCCCAGTTTCATCGGCATCTTCGGAAACATCACTCACCCGACAAACTTTACACATGTAAGGCGAGGGGGTACGTTCTCATCACTAAACATTCGTAAGGTTACATTCGTAAGGACATGATGAATTCCCTCGAACCCACTGACCGGCGACGATGGGCAGCACTGGGCGCCCTCTGCACATCCCTCGTCGTAGTCACGATCGACAACACCATCCTCAACACCGCTATCCCGACCCTTGCCCGCGAACTGCGGGCGACCACCGTCGACCTGCAATGGATCACCAACGCATACACATTGGCGTTCGCCGCCTTGCTCATCACGGCAGGTGGACTCGGCGCGAGATTCGGTCACCGTCGGATACTTCTGACCGGCCTCACCTTGTTCGCCCTCGGGTCAGCCTTCGCTGCCCTCTCTCACACGTCAATGCAGCTGATCGGATGGAGAACAGTGATGGGGGCAGCCGCCGCACTGGTCATGCCGGCGACGCTGTCACTTGTCGTCTCGATGTTCGCCCCGCACGAGAGAGGCCGGGCGATAGGAATCTGGTCTGCAACCGCCGGACTGGGAATCGCGATCGGCCCCGTGGCCGGTGGCGTACTTCTCGAACATTTCAGTTGGGGAAGCGTCTTCTGGATAAACGTCCCACTGGTCGCCGGTGTGATCGCCGCGACGGTTTTTCTTGTGCCCCCGGCAAGAGGGATCACGAAGGGTTCGTTCGACATCCCCGGACTCCTGCTGTCCGCCGGCGGACTGGCTTTGATCGTGGATGCCCTCACCCAAGCAAGCCTTCGCGGATGGTCGTCGCCCATCACGGTGCTGGAGATCGTCAGCGCAACAGCACTTCTCGCCGGGTTCGTCTGGTGGGAGCTGCGGGCCCCGGCGCCGATGACAGACGTGCGCATCTTCACCAGCCGAGTGTTCAGCATCTCCAATGCCATCTTGGCCGCAACGTTCTTCGCCTTGTTCGGTGTTCTCTTCACGTACACGCAATACCTCCAATTCGTTCGCGGTTACGGTCCATTGGTTGCCGGCGTCGGTGCAGTTCCGTTTGCACTGGTGATGGCGGCTGTCGCCTCCAGCAGCGATCGTGTGGTTGGCCGACTCGGGGTGCGCAGCTCGATCGCGGGCGGCCTCGCGGTCATGTCCGTGGGACTGTTGGTCTTGTCGATCGCCGCGGGTAGGTACGCACCGTTCGGGGTCCTGGCTGCGATCATGGCACTGGTTGGCGCCGGGATGGGGCTGGTCATGGCTCCGGCAACAACTGCGTCGATGTCGTCGGTTGCGCCCCAGCAGGCTGCGATGGCAAGTTCGATCAACAGTGTCGTAAGGGAATTGGGTGGAGTTCTGGGCGTCGCCGTCGTCGGGACAGTCGTAGCAACGGTTTTCCGGTCCCGCTTCGAACCCGGAGTCGGCACTTCCACAGTCGATCTGGCGCAGATCCACGCCGACGCTCCCCCGGTGAGCATTGTGGCGGAAGCAGCGAATCAGGCTTACACTTCGGCGATGTGCATGGGAATCCAGATCTGTGCCGCAGCAGCGTTCCTCGGCGCGTTGGCCGTTATTGCCTTGTTTCCCGCACCACGTCGCCCGGCTTCTTGTCCTCCCGCAGACCCCGCCAACTCGGATGGCGAAGGCGTCCGGTCCCCGTCCAATCCATGAACCGCGCCTCACCGACGAGTTCCGGCCTCACCCACACCGCACCCTTGCGGTCATCTGCTGGAAGTTCCTCCCCGAACGGACTTTCCTTCTGACGCAGCGGTTCCAGTGTCGCAAGTAAAGACTCCAAGTCGCGATCACTGAAGCCGGTACCGACGCGCCCCACGTAGGTCAATCCATCCTCACCCGGAATTCCCATGAGCAGCGCCCCGATCCCCTGTGCTCGATTGCCCTGCCCAGTGCGCCACCCTCCGATCACCACCTCTTGAGTGCGCCAGTTCTTCACCTTGATCCAACTCGACCCACGCCGCCCCGGAAGGTAGACCGATGCACGACGTTTGGCGACAATCCCTTCCCATCCGGCATCGGTACTCACCTCCAACGCGTTCTCCGCCGTGCCCTCGATCTGTGGAGGTACCTCGAGCTCACCGACCTTGCCCGCCAACGCATTCAACACGGTGCGCCGGTCCGAGTAGGATTTCCGCAGCAAAGACACTCCGTCGAGGTACAGAAGATCGAAGGCCAGGAACACCGGCTCCCCACCTCGCTGGAGAAGACCGAAATCGGTGACCCCCGCGTCGTTGTACGCCACCACTTCACCGTCGAGAACCACGTCATGACCGTCCAGCACCTCGGCCAACCCGGCAAGGGCGGGATAGTCCCCGGTCTTGTCGTTACCCGCGCGACTGCGAAGTGACATTGTGCCCGAATGATATTCGAGAATCACTCGGATCCCGTCCCACTTACCTTCGAAAGCCCACTCCTGCGAGTCGAGACCTTCGAGCGTTCCAGCGGTGGCAAGCATCGGCTCGAGATTCTTGGGAAACTCCGTTCCGAAACTCGCGTTCTGATCCTTCATCAGATGCATCAACCACTGGTCACCCTTCGTCCGGATCAGCGCGAAGCGTCCCTGCACCCGTTTCCCACTGAGGCGCACGATCACCTCGTCTTCACGCCACTTCTCGGTCTCGTACGTCCCGGAATCCCAAATCGTCATCGAACCGCCGCCGTACTCCCCCTTCGGAATCGTGCCCGAGAACGTGGCGTACTCGAGCGGGTGATCCTCGGTGTGCACGGCCAACCGATTCTCTCCGGCACTGGTCGGCACGCCCTTCGGAACAGCCCAGGACACGAGCACACCATCCCGCTCCAGCCGAACGTCGTAATGCAATCGTCTGGCGTGATGTTCCTGAATCACAAAGGTATTGCCCGCTGTCTCCTTGGTCACCGCAGCAGGGATCGGCTCCGGCGTCCGGTCGGCCGACCGCTTGTTGCGATAGTGCGTCAACGTGTCGGCTACAGCCGCCGAGACCGGCGGATCCAGATCGCCCAGCAGATCACCATCGGATTCGACGCGCTCCAGAACCTCGTCGAACAACAGATGTCGTAGTTTCGGATCGTCGAGTTCGTCCCAACTGCGCGGCGCGGCAACATAGGGTTGATCGCGACCGCGCATCGAGTACGGCGCAATGGTTGTCTTGGCTGCGTTGTTCTGACTCCAGTCCACGAAAATCTTGCCTGCCCGCACATTTCGAGCCATCGTCGCGGTGACGAGATCCGGGTGAAGCTTCTCGAGTCCGGTGGCGATCTGCTTGGCGACAGTCGACGCACCGCTGCCGTCCAAGGCTCGATCCAGTGGAACGTAGAGGTGAATTCCCTTGCTACCACTGGTTACCGGATAGGCAGTCCACCCCAGAGTTGCGACCAGATCTCGAATCGACCTCGCCACCTCGGCGCACTCGGTCAATCCGACGCCTTCGCCCGGGTCGAGATCGAATACCAGTCGTGTCGCCGGACCACGCTCGGAACCGTCGAATCGCCATTGGGGAACGTGCAATTCGAGTGCGGCCTGCTGCCCCAGCCACGCCAGGGATGCAACGGAATCGAAGACCGGGTAAGTGACGACACGATCAGAATGTTGCAGCGACGCACGCGTGAGCCACTGCGGGGCAGACGACGCAAGGTTCTTCTCGAAGAAGGACTGACCGTCCACGCCATTGGGCCAACGCTTACGAGTGCCCGGTCTACCGACGACATGCGGAAGCATGACTGCGGCGATACGGGTGTAGTAGTCGATGACTTCGGCCTTCGTGGTGCCGCTCTCGGGGTAGAGGATCTTGCCCAGATTGGTCACGGACACCGTTGTGCCGTCGAGCGTGATCTGACCCCGATCCGTCGTTGCCATTTCCTCATTGTGCTGGATAGTGCTGCATCTGGCAGTAGAAATCTGGTGGATCGGAAACCTGCCGCTGCGCCAGGCCACGGGCAAGACTGGATTCTCGATGGGAGAGGAGACCACGATGACAGTTCGCAGTTCCGTGGAGCCGTTGGTCGACAACAACTGGCGGATGTTCGCCACCTGTAAGACGGTGGACCCCGCCGTGTTCTATTCGCCGGGTGAAGAACGCGGACGCAATCGGGCTGCACGGGAAAATTCCGCGAAGCAGGTGTGCTTCCGCTGCCCGGTCATTCGGGACTGCCTGACCTTTGCACTCGACACCGCTGAACCACACGGAGTATGGGGTGGGACGACACCGTCGGAGCGCCTTGCACTACGACGCTCAGCTGCGTGAACTCCGCTCACACGAGACCCCCGTCACGTTCGTACCGGACAAACAGGCAAGATGGCCTTGTGCCTATGACACGACGCGCTGTTGCCGTGACCGCGATCTTCGCTTCCTCGATCTTGTTGGGCTCGTGTTCGTCGCAGCCGGAGGCACCTGCGGCAGCGGACACCACGACCACGGTTCCCGAGGCATTCACCAAACTGCCCTCGACCACCGCCGTGGACAAGTGCGGACCACAGAGCGGGACCACCCTCGAAGACGGTGTCTTGACCATCGCCACCGATTCGCCGGCGTACGCGCCGTGGTTCGTCGACAACACTCCGTCCAACGGCAAGGGCTTCGAGGGGGCGGTGGCCCGGGCCGTCGTCGGCAAACTCGGGTACAACGCCGATCAGGTTCGCTTCACCACGGCCGCCTTCAACGACGCACTGAAACCAGGCCCCAAGGATTTCGACTTCGACGTCAATCAGTTCACGGTTTCCGGGGATCGCCGCGAGAACGTCGACTTCAGCTCGCCGTATTACGCAGTGGCGCAGTCGGTGATCGCCTCGCGCGGGAGCAAAGCCGCTGAGGCAAAGAATCTTGCGGATCTTGCCGGCTACCGACTGGGCGCTCAGACCGGTTCCACCAGCCTCGCGGCGATCACGGACACGATTGTTCCGACCACTGCGCCACGCGAGTTCGCGACCACGGACGATGCGAAAGCTGCGCTGGCCGCAGGCGAGATCGACGCACTGGTCGTCGACATCCCGACCGGATTTCACATCACCGAGAACGAACTGCCCGGGTCGGTCATCGTGGGTCAGTTTCCGCGGCCCAACGCGGTCACCGAATTCTTCGGGTTCGTGCTCGAGAAGAACAGTCCTCTGACGGCGTGCGTCTCTGCCGCCGTGGATGCGCTCTACGCCGACGGCACCCTCGAGAGACTCGCAACCGAATGGATCACGGACAGCGCCGACGCGCCAGTCCTCGAGTAGTTCAGCCGGCGCGCCCACTGATCGCGCCGACGAAGACCTTCGGGATGTCTGCCGGTGTCGGAGCGAAGTGGCTGTTGCCGCCGGTGAGAGCCGAAATCTGCTCGAGCACATCGGTATCGGCGTCATCGGTGACACCGATGGTGATGATCGGTACCGGCCGCGTCGGGTCCTGCTCGCGAGTCAGGGTGTCGAGAAGTTCCTGCAGCGAGATACTCGACGGATCATCGTTCGCACCGTCGGTCAGTAGAATCACCGAATTGATCGAGGCCGGATCGTAGGTCTGTTGCATGGACCGATACGCGGCGAGAACGCTGTCGTACAAACCTGTTCCGCCGCCGACGATCGAAGAGAGGCTGTCGATCCGAGACAGCAGTTTGCTCCGATGATCCGTGTCGCCTTCAGTTGCATCCATACGGGCGACAGGTTCGAGTTCGCGGTAGTCCGTGCCCTCGCCGAGGTCTATGGAGAATGCCCAGAGACCCAATTGTGCGTTGGCGGGAAACATTCGGATCGCAATGTCACCGGCCTGTGCAGTCGCGGCCATTCGAGTGACCCCGTCCTGCATGTAGTCCATGGACCCCGAGACGTCGACAACTGCCAGTGCACGGGAAGGCCTGGACAGAATCTCGTACCGCGCAAGCGCTTTGGTGACCACAGTCGGATCGGACGGCACCAGCGAGCCAACCTTTCCCACTCCACCGGCTACCGGTGGGGCCTGATCCGCGCCGCGGAACCCGAGGCCGGCAAGTACGGAGCGCCCGGTGTCCGATGTCAGCGCTGCCGCCAGCAGTTTGCCGGCGTCGACCGCCGCCGCCGAGTCTGCACCCACACCTGCCATCGGGTAGTCCATGAAGACCGAACCGGAAGACGGTACCGACGCGGTGAGTCGACTGTCCGCATGTGCGGCGAGATAAGCCTCGAAGGTCTGCTCGGTCGTCACCGCGGTCCCGCCGTCCGCGTCCACGGTTTGGATGCGTCCGGTCGAACCGGTTTCCTTCAGATTTCCGTACTGCGCTTGCGCCACCGGGACCAGGGCTGCCGAAATGGACGTGAGGTCCCCGCCCCGCGACTGGGCCTCGGCAAAGGCTGCCACGATCGGTGCGCTGGAGACGGCACTGGTGAGGGGATCGCCGATGTGCAGTGCTGGAGCGCCGAGGACATCCGTCCAAGCGGCGGGTGCCTCGCTACCCGGCGCCGAGACAGTGACAACAGGGGTGGACGCGACCGAGTTGCTGATCCGGCGAATCTCCTGCCCGCTAGCCGAAACCTTGTCCAACCATTCGCTCGAATCAGGGATCCACAGTGCGGGTGCCGAACCGTCGGCGATCGCCGCGACGGTGAGCACGGGATCTTGCGGCGTCACACTGAGCGAGCTGCACCCGAGTTCCGTAGCGGGGATGGCAGCGGCGACAGCTTCGAGTCCCGTGGCGATCGACGGATCGGCGGCCACGGTCACGGTTTCCGGGTTCTCACAGCTGGTTGCCGTCGCAGCTGTGACAGCACTCGCACCGAGTTCTCCCTTGTCGCTGACGCTTTTGAACGTCACGGCGAATGCTGCGGTTCCACCGACTGCGACTACTGCCAAGAGTCCGATCAGAACCTGCACGGATCGAGGCATGGACGCAGGTGGTGCGCCGTACCCATGACGAGACGACATTGATCGAATCCTTTCCGGCGGGACCCGCATCAATAACCAACCGATGCCCGGTTTATCCCGCCGAAAAGAATCCTAACTCATGTTAGCGGTGAAGTAGCTCGATGTGGAAATCTCCACAACTTAGGTGTAGATCTGGACAAACTGGGCCAGCGACTTCTCCACATCGCCTTTGAGCGCCCGCGCCACACTCGAACCGATCGGGCCGAACAACGGCGCGCCGCCCAACTCGACTGTCAGCGCGAGTTCCGACCCGTCGCCCTTTGCCTTGACGTCGAGTTCGAGACCGAGCTTGACCCCGCCCTTGCCGTCTCCCTTGAGCGAGATCGCCTTCGGGACGTCGTACTTCTTGATGGTCCACCGAACGCGGTTGCGCAGGCCCTTCACGGTCACGACCGAGCTGATCTCGGTGCCGACACCCAGTTGTTCGGGAAGTTCACTGCGCCATCCGTCGTGAACCACGAGCCAGTTTTCGTATCCACTGAGATCGGACGCCTTGTCCCACACTTCCTGAGGAGGAAGCGGAACGTCGATTTTCACTGTGAGCTTTGCCATGGCAGAACAATAAGCCCCGTGCGCCTTTTCCGTAACCAGAGGTACCAGAAAGACGCACGGGGCTTTGCCCCTCTTAGTGGCTGACAGCCTTTTCGACGCCGACGCCGGTGAGGGAGCGAACTTCCATCTCCGCCTGCTTTGCCGGATCTTCGATCTTGTTACGTCCGATGTACGTACCGACGATGCCGAGGACGAATGCCAGCGGAATCGAGACGATGCCGGGGTTCGAGAGCGGGAACCAGGCGAAGTCGGAGTTCGGGAACATCGACGACGGCTTACCCGACACCGCCGGGGAGAACACGATCAGCGTCAAGCAGCTGATCAAACCGCCGTAGATGCTGAAGAGCGCACCGGTGGTGTTGAACTTCTTCCAGAACAACGAGTAGAGCAGGGTGGGCAGGTTCGCCGAGGCCGCCACCGCGAAGGCGAGAGCCACCAGGAAGGCGATGTTCTGCCCCATCGCCATGATGCCGAGAACGATGGAGACGAGTCCGATGACCACGACGGTGATTCGAGAAACTCGAACCTGCTGCTCCTCGGTTGCGTTGCCGCGCTTGATGACACTGGCGTAGATGTCGTGAGCGAACGACGCCGAAGCAGTGATCGCGAGACCGGCAACGACGGCGAGGATGGTCGCGAACGCCACCGCGGAGATGATGCCGAGGAAGATGGTGCCACCGAGCTCGAAGGCGAGAAGCGGAGCGGCCGCGTTCTCCTTACCAGGCGCTGCCAAGATCTTGTCCGGTCCGACCATGCTGGCCGCGCCGTAGCCGAGAACCAGTGTGAACAGGTAGAAGGCACCGATCAGCGCGATCGCCCAGGTCACCGAGCGGCGAGCTTCCTTGGCAGTGGGCACCGTGTAGAAGCGCATCAGCACGTGCGGCAGGCCCGCCGTGCCGAGCACCAAAGCGATTCCGAGAGAGATGAAGTCGAGCTTCGTCATTCCGGAAAGACCGTACTTGGCACCGGGGCCGAGGATGTCGCGTCCCTGCACACCCTTGGTGGTGGAACTGTTGACCATGTCCTGCGCATTGGCGAGCAACTGAGAGAAGTTGCCGCGCACTGCCCACAGAACGAGTACGAACATGATTCCGGCTCCGGCAACCAGCAGAACTGCCTTGACCATCTGTACGTAGGTGGTGCCCTTCATGCCGCCGACCAAGACGTACACGATCATCAGCACACCCACGATCGCGACGACGATCGACTGTCCCACCTTGCCGTCGATGTTGAGCAACAGGGCGACAAGTCCACCGGCGCCGGCCATCTGGGCAAGAAGGTAGAAGAGGGAAACCGCCAGAGTGGACAGGGCCGCCGCCATGCGCACCGGACGCTGCTTGAGCCGGAAGCTCAGGACGTCGGCCATCGTGAATCTGCCCGTGTTCCTGAGCAATTCGGCGACCAGGAGCAGTGCAACCAACCAGGCGACAAGGAATCCGATGGAGTACAGGAATCCGTCGTAGCCGTACACGGCGATCGCACCTGCGATACCGAGGAACGATGCCGCCGAGAGGTAGTCACCGGCGATGGCGAACCCGTTCTGCGGGCCGGTGAACTGCCCACCGCCGGTGTAGAAGTCGGACGCCTTCTTGGTGGTCCGGCTGGCGCGGATCACCAGCGTCATGGTCACGACGACGAAAGCGAGGAAGATCGCGATGTTGAAGGCTGGGTTTCCTACGTCCGTTCCGGACGCGGCGAGTGTGGTGATCACTGTGCGGGACCTTCCAGTTCTTCACGGATGGCGGCGGAGCGGGGATCGAGCTCACGACCGGCGAACTTCACGTACCACGCGGTGATGGCGAAGGTCGTGACGAATTGCCCGAGGCCGAGGATGATGCCGAGATTGATGTTGCCGAGGACCTTGGTGGCCATGAAGTCGTGGGCATAGGTAGCCAGGACGACGTACACCGCATACCAGAGCAGGAAGAATGCAGTGATGGGGAAAACGAACTTGCGCAGACGCGTTCGGAGTTCCTGGAATTCGGGACTCGCTTGCATGTCTATGAATGCCTGGGCATCCGGGGTGCGTCGCTCTTGCGGCGACCCCTCACTGATTTCTGCTGTGGACACTGCCGGCTCCTCGCCTCGCGTGTGAAGTGAACTACGCACAGACGTTAGTGAGATCGGAGTCACATGAAGACGCTGTGGCGTCAGTCACACGGTGAGCAGTCGCGCGCTGCGCCGAACGGTCAGGCAGGCGCGACCAACGGCAGAGGGTTCGGGCGGTGAAAGTCAGGGTTGGCGGAGATCGTCTTCGCGATCGGAGCCCATTCCGAGCCGTTCCGGGGCGTGCATCCGCGTGAAGATTCGCGCAATATCTGCCGGTATCTGCTTCGACGACACCTTGCTCACGACGATCATCGTGAGGAACGCCAGCGGCACGCTCACCGCGGCCGGGAACGCGAAAATGGCTGCCGGCCAGCCACCGAGGACGTCCTCCGACAAACCACCCAGGACGGCGACAGTAGCGGCAGTGCCCGCAACACATCCACCGACAACCATCCCCGCCCCCGCGCCGACGGCAGTCAGACCGCGCCACCAGATACCCAATACGAGCAGTGGGCAGAGCGTCGACGCAGCGACTGCGAACACCAAACCGACGGTTCTCGAGAGGTCGACCGACACCACCGCCAGCGACAGCACGAGAGGAACGACCCCGGCCAGTAGCGCTGCAATACGGAAGTCTCGAACTCGACCACGGAGAACATCGGTACTGACGACGCCGGCGATGCTGACGAGCAATCCGGACGACGTCGACAGGAAAGCGGCGATGGCACCGGACGCCACGAGGGCTGCCAGCAGTTGTCCGCCCCACCCCGAGAACACCGAGCCCGGCAACAGCAGCACCGCCGCGTCAGAGGTGCCGGTGATCAGAAGTTGCGGGACGTACAGTCGAGCGAAAACACCGAGGAGTGTCGGAAACAGGTAGAACACGCTGACCAGACCGACAACGGCGAGCGACGTCAGACGGGCTGCCCGGCCGTCGGGGTTGGTGTAGAACCGGACGAGAACATGAGGAAGGCCGAGCGTTCCGAGGAAGGTCGCGAGCATCAGCGAGTACACCTGGTACATCGGGTGCGGCCCACCGAAACCCCAACCCGGGGTGATCCAGTCAGAGTTCTGCGCGGGCGCTCCGGCGACGACAGGGACAGCGGCTCCCGCGTCGAGGACCATGGACATGCCTTCACCGAGAGTGTGCTCCCCCGGCCCCAGGGTCATCGTGCCTTCGACCGCTCGCCCGTCGACTGTGCCGCCGCTGACCGTCACCGGCTCGGACACCTGGACGACGACGTCGGTGGTGATGTCGACGGTCGTCGCAGTGGTGACCGTCGGCGGCATCGACGCGCCGACGTCGTGGTGATCGCCGAAGAAGTAGAAGGTCAGTGCCACAGCGGGAATCGCGACGGCAGTCAGTTTCAGCCAGTACTGGAAGGCCTGAACGAAGGTGATCGAGCGCATCCCGCCGCCGACGACGTTGGCGATGACGATGACCCCGACCGCTACGCCGCCGATCCAACTGGGAACCCCGAGCAAGATATTGAGCGTCAGTCCCGCGCCTTGGAACTGCGGGATCAGGTACAGGATGCACACCATCGCGACCACGAGCATCGCGAGCTTGCGCAATCGCGGTGAGCCGAGACGGAACTCGGCGAAATCGGGGACGGTATACGCACCGGAACGCCGAAGCGGCGCTGCGACGAACAGCAGCAGGGCGAGGTATCCGGCGGTGAAGCCGATGGGATACCAGAGTGCGTCGGCGCCGTACTTGGCGACCAGCCCCGCAACACCGAGAAACGAAGCAGCAGAGAGGTACTCGCCAGAGATGGCCGTCGCATTCCACCGCGCACTGACGGTTCTGGACGCGACGAGAAAGTCCGAGGTGGTACGAGCGAGCCGAACGCCGTAGATTCCGATAGCCACCGTCGCGACAGCTGCTGCCACGATGCCGAGCACCGTCAACACCGGGATAGGTTGTCCTCCCACAGTGCCGCGCTCAGTCGTCCACGATGTCGTTGAAGTCTTGCTCGTTTCGCTCCGCACGACGCACGAACACCCAACCGGTCGTCAACAGCAAGGGATACACGGCGCCGCCCATCACGAGCCAGGGCAACCGGATGCCAAGGACCGCGACCTCCGACAGCGTCGGGAAGAGATGCGTCAGCAGCGGCACCGCACACAGGAGCCCGGCTGCGACGACGGCAAGGCGAATCGCCAGTCCCAACTGCGCGCGAACGAGACCGCGGATCATGGCGTCACCGACTTCGGTCTGTTCCTGCACCTCCACCCGTGTTCGCACGATCCGTGCGCCACTACGTTGCGCCAACACAACGCGCTCACGCTGCGGAGGATCGGACTGCGACGTCACCGCGACAACCAACTCTGCTTGGGCGCACGAACCAGTCGATCCTTGAGTTCACGGGTGTGTCTGCGACTGACCGGAAGCTCGACGGGAGGCTTGTCGCCGTGCGGGCGCAGACAGACCACCAATCCACTGCCCACGGTTCGGATGCCGGTGACCAGCGCCAGAGATACCAGGTAGGAGCGGTGCACACGCAAGAAGCCCGCGTCGGCCCAGCGTGATTCGAGCGTCGAGATCGGGATGCGCACCAGGTGCGACTTTCCAGCGGTGTGCAAACGCGCGTAGTCCCCGTCGGCTTCCACCCACTCCACCGAGGAACGCTGAACGAGCGTCGTGACACCGCCCAGTTCCACCGGGATCACCTCGTCCGTGGGCGCAGCTTCGGGTTTGCTCTCACTCTTGGTGCGCCCGGCCAGCCCCACGATCCGCTGAACGGCCTGAGCGAGACGCTCCTCCCGGAGCGGTTTGAGTAGGTAGTCGACGGCGCCGAGATCGAATGCGTCAACCGCTCGATCGTCGTGCGCTGTCACGAACACCACGGGCGGTGGCGTCGCGAAATTGGAGAGGATGCCTGCCAGTTCGAGACCGTCGAGTCCGGGCATGTTGATGTCGAGAAACACCGCGTCGATGCTTCCACCGCGCAGTATCCGCAACGCTGTCGTCGCATCCGATGCCGTGTGAACGTGCGCCACCGAGTCCTCGGCGCGCAGCAAGAAGGCCAGCTCGTCGAGGGCTGGTTTCTCGTCGTCGACGGCAAGGACGGTCAGCTGGGCATCAGTGTCAGTCTCGTTCACAACAGGTCCATGTTCCCACGACGGTTTCAGCCTGATCATCGAAGGCGAGAATCAGACGTGAATACCCTGCTTGAACTTGGGAACACGCATGCTGACCTTCGTACCGGCACCCGGCGCTGTCTCCACCACGAGTCCGTAGTCGTTGCCGAACGCGGCACGAAGTCTGTCGTCGACGTTGGCCAAACCGACGTGAGCAGCTTCTCGTGCGCTGGGTCGCCCCGATCCCGACTCGATGGCGTCGAGCGAACCGGAGCGCAGTAGTTCGGGGTCCATCCCCACACCGTCGTCCTCGACGCTGATGATGCAGTCCGGTCCCTCGTCCGCAGCCACGATGCTCACGGTCCCGCCCTCCGGCTTACTCGAAATGCCGTGACGAACCGCGTTCTCGACCAGCGGCTGGAGGGCAAGGAAAGGAAGAACCACGTTGAGCACTTCGGGTGCTATCTGAAGGCGGACGTTCAGAGCCTCCCCGAATCGCGCGCGTTCGAGGGTCAGGTAACGATCGATGTTGCGCAGCTCGTCGGCAAGCAGGGTGAACTCACCCGCAGATCGGAACGAGTACCGCGTGAAGTCCGCGAACTCGAGGATCAGTTCTCTGGCCCGCGCCGGATCGGTTCGAACAAACGATGCGACCGTGTTGAGCGCGTTGTAGATGAAATGAGGACTGATCTGTGCGCGCAGGGCACGCACTTCGGCTCGATCCAACAGGGCTCTGGACGCGTCGAGGTCGGCGAGTTCGATCTGACTGCAGGCATATCGTGCCACCTCGGTGACCGCTCCGAGCATTCCCGGCCACGGGTCCTCGCTGGTGACGATTCCCAGTACGCCGACCACGCCGATGTCCTCGATCAGCAGGGGCTGAGCGATCAGCGCTCGCACATGGTGATCGCTCGGTCCGCGCACCAGGTCCGAGTGCGTGACGAGTACCCGGCGTTCGCCTTCGATCGCACGAATGGCGGCGTCGTGGAATTGTTCGGACAACGCTTCGTGACGGCCGTCCCACGCCAACAGGTTTCCCGACGCGTCTGCCAGGCCCAGACCGGAGCCGCCGGTCAGCTCACGTAGGTGAGGCGCCGCCTCGGCGGCCGAATTCTCGTCGAGTCCACGCCGAAGTGGCCGCGCGGCAAGCGAAGCCGTATGGAGAGCGGCATGGACGGCACGTTCGGTGGGGGTGGTCACCTCACGTCTGGTGCGCATCCACACAGCCGTCAGCGCCCCGGCCACTGCGAGAATCAGCACGCTGAGAAGCGCGACCACGGCCGGACTCACCGCGAGTCCTCGTCCAGTTTCCGTATCAGTGTTTTCGGAGCCACCGTGCGGTACGCATCTTCGACGACGTCGGCTACGTCGTTCCAGAATTTCTCGTCCTCGGTCTCGTCGGCACTCGGAACGTCGAGGTACACGCCGATCCATCCCCGGCCACCCACGTACGGAGGGACGAAGAACCTCGACGGGTCACGACTGACCCAATCTGCCTGCGCCCCAGGTGGGGCCGCGGCCCAGATCGCGACGCGATCGTCGTGGTGGTGATCTGCCATGGTGACGAACTGCGGCGCCTTGCGCACGAACCACGACGCTTCACCGTGGCTGACCCGCTCGGTCGCCTCCGGCAATGCCAGTGCAAGAGCGCGGATTCGCTCCAACGGCGTCATCGATTCACGACCCGCAGGTATTCGGTGCCGGAACACCTGCAAATCGATCCTTCACCCACGCGACAGCTCCCGGCACAGCGGCGCCGTCCGCATGACCTTCACCCGGTCGCGCCTGGAATTCGATGACGTCACCGTCGGCGCAGGCGCGTTCGACTGCCGCCTCGGTCCATTCCGGACGGATCAGGTTGTCGTTGGTACCGACGACTACGTACATCGGACCGCTCGCGCGTTGACGGGGAAGAGCAACATCGCTGAGCCACGCGTGAATTCGGTCCGCATCCTCGGCGGTGGCCGGCCGCGTGTCGGCGGGCGTCACCTTTCCGACCAGACCCAACTTCTCCGTCGCCCGAGCGGTCAGGCACGAGGTGAGCAGGTCGTAGTTCTGCTCGAATGCGCCGCGCACGTAGTCGGTTCGTTCGAGGTCCGGATGGGTGAGGGACAGCCCTTCGAGTACATAGGGCAGCAGCAGTTGCTGAGGCAGTGACAGATTCACCTCGGAATCACTCGAGATGATCGGCGAGATGTCCGCTGCCGGGGACAGGTTTGCTGCACCGACGAATTCGAGTCCGTCGCCGTAGGTGTCGGCTTCCTCGGCTGCTGCCCAGGATGCCTGCCCGCCTTGGGACAGCCCCAGAGTTGCCCAACGAGTCGAGGTGTCCGGAACGACGTTGCGCGCCGCTCGAACCGCGTCGATGACGTTGAACGCCGCGGTGTCCGGTTGCAGGTAAGGATGCGGGTCCGGAGTGCCGAGGCCCTCGAAGTCGGAGACAGCGACCACGTATCCCGAGTCGAGGAACGGCGCGACCAGGCCGATCGTGCCGAACAGGGTCGGCGAGGCCGACGGCGCGCAGTCGTCCGAAATACCCGTCGTGCCATGGCCGATGGAGACGATCGGCCAACCGCCCTCCGGCGGAGTTCCAGGCGGCGTGAACACCGTTCCCGACACCTGAGTCTCTCGGCCGTCGATACCGGAGGTGGAGCCGTACAGGATTTTCACCGCGCTTGCTCCGGACGCCGCCACTTCGGCTGTGCTGGTGAAGGGTTCACTGTCGAACACGACGCCACGTTGCGCACTGCTCTCGACCGACGGGGTTGTCGTGGTCGAGGTGTCGGTGACGGAGACATCCGGCGAGGCATCCGATCCGCAGCCGACGCTCACGAGAAGTGCGCTCGCCACCACGACTCCCCAGACTGCGCGAACCCTCGAACTCCGAACAGTCATACGCAGTGTTCCCCTCTATTTGCCCGCACCGCTACCTGCTCGGCGACGCCTGACACGTTCCTCTGCTGCGGCCTCTTCGATGTCGAGTCCTTCCAATACGGTACGCAATACCTCGTCGTCGAGATCTCCGTCGTCACGTGCGGCGATCAGCGCAACTCGTTGCGAGCGCAGTGACTGATGCCGGAACTTGTCGAACAGAGCTCCCGCATTCCACAAGGCGGCCTCGCGATCGGCGTCCTCGTCGACCTCCTGGAGTTGAAGCCTCGCCTGCATCGAGCGTCGTACGCGTTCGACGATCGCCTGCAGTTCCTTCCCGTCGATCCCCGGCGGAGGGTGCGCGGCCGCGTCTGCCAACGCCTTCTCTCCCGCCTTGCGAGAAATGTTGCGGGCCAACTCCATCTGTTCCTGCGTGCGCAACTGCTCGTAAGGATCCGCGACGTCGAGGCGACGGATCATGAACGGCAAGGTAGATCCCTGGATGAGCAATGTCCCGACCGCGACGATGAACGCGATCGCCTGGATGACGCCGCGTCCGGGGAACGGCTCGCCGGACGAGAGTGCAAACGGGATACCGCCGGCCGCAGCAAGAGTGACGACGCCGCGCATTCCCGCCCACGAGACCACCAGATTCTGTTTCCACGTCAGTTGATTCTCGCGATCACGGCGCAGGGTTACACCGAATCGCACACGCGAGTAGCTCAGGAACAGCCACACCGGCCGAATCACGATGACAACGGCCAGGACTGCGAGACCGTACGCGAACACGTGAAGCACCGGAAGTCCGTCGGCGACAACATCGTCGATCACAAAGCTCAGCTGGAGCCCCATGTATGCGAAGACGAACATCTCGAGAAGAGTGTCCAGGCTCGACCACACCGAGCGCTCCTGCAATCGCGTCATGATCGACGCGTCCGTCGAATAGTGCCCGATCACCAGACCAGCGACCACAACGGCCAGAACACCGGACGCGTGTAGTTCTTCGGCGGCCAGGTAGGCAGCGAACGGAAGCACCAACCCCAAGCCGGTTTCCAGTGGAGAGTCGTACATGCGGGCACGAACGAACTTGACGACAAACGCGAGCACCAAGCCGACGACAACGCCGCCGATCACTTCGTACGCGAAGAACAACAGGGGCGAATCGGTGGCAATTCGCGTTCCGGTCACTGCTGCGACGGCGACGGTGAAGAGCGTGAGCGCGGTGGCGTCGTTGACGAGCCCCTCGCCCGTCAGGATGGCGATCACCCGTTTCGGGAGCCCGAGCTTCTGACCGACCGCCACCGCGCTGACGGCGTCGGTCGGCGCGATCACGGCCCCGAGCACCAGGGCGGCGCCGATCGTGAACTCGGGCACCATCCATTCGGAGAAGAAGGCAACCACGAACGCCGTCACCAACACCATTCCGACGCCGAGGCGCAAGATCGGGGCCAAGTTGCGTTTGAAGGTCGCCACCGAGAATTTCAGAGCGGCCGAGTAGAGAAGCGGCGGCAGGACCACACCGAGAATGACGTGGGGATCGAGTTCCGGCCGCGGCATACCGGGTATGAAGGATGCGACCGAACCTACCGTCACCAAAACCAGCGGAGCCTGCAGGTTTCGTCGATTGGACAGCCCGGTGACTGCGATGGCGGCAATGACGACCAGCAGAATCCAGGTGAAGTTCACGCGTTCATTCTGCCCGCCGACCCTGGGAGTTCACCCAGCGGACGCACAGAAGCCCGCAACCTTTTCGGTGACGGGCCCCTGAGCAACGGTGCTACCGAAAAACGGTATGCCGAATCCGGTATTACTGCTTTTCGGGAACAGCCTTCTTGGCGGCCTCAGCTGCCTTGTCGATCTGATCGCCGTACTTGTTGCCGGTCTTGTCGTCGGCGATGTCGGCGACCTTGTCGATAGCGTCGTGAACCTTGTCGGAGTTCTCCGCTGCGAGCTCCTGGCCCTTTTCGACCAATCCCTTGACGTTGTCCAAGAAACCCATGTCCGTGTCCTCTCCCGGTGCTGACGCACATCCTTCGGCGGAATCGTTCCTCCGCGCCCTTCGATTCTCACAGGTCGACGGCCTCTGCGCCAGAAAGCAGGTCCGTGCGTTCGAGCCGTGCGCAACTCGAGGTAGCGTTAACCCGCCAATAGCTGATTGACCACCCATCGACATCGACAGGTGCCCGGTTTGAATGCAGGACTGCGCGGGACGGGGAGCGACCCCTACCCCACGCGTGAACTGCTGTCCCGGTGGTGGTCGGATCGCACCGATTACACCTGGCTCCCCCGATTCCTCGACACTCGCGGGCTGACCGTTCCCGGACGCAAATTAGTCGCGGTGTGGTGTTTTCTCTTCGCCCTGATCGCGGCGACCATGCAGTTGAGCCGCTTCGGTTCCGACACCGCCCTGGCGCGGTCGATCTTCGCCCTCGGAACTATCAGTGGCGCCTATGCGGGCTACCGCTGGGCGCGTAATGAATCGTGGCCAACTTGGCGACAATCCGTGGCCTTTGTCGTCTGGGCCGACCTGTGGCTCGCCGTCACTCTCTTCTTCGCCGTGCGCACCGCTTTCGTCGGAACCATCGGCTGCATCTTGTTCATCATGATCGGCTTCTATGCGGCGATAGTTCACAGCCCTCGCGTTGCCATCAGCCACATCGGTTGGGCTCTTGCTGTCTGCACGACGCTCGCTGCCATGGCGATGTCCGAGCCGGTCAACGACGACTGGGTGGTCGTGAATCTCTATCTGATGGTTGCCGGTGTGGTTTTCTCCACCGCATGGATTCTGCAGATCGTCTGGCTGCGCCTGACCGACGACGCACGCAACGCCCACCGGGACTACCTCACCGCGACACTCAATCGCCGCGGACTCCAGGACGAGGCACAGCATCTGCTGCGCAGTGATCGAACGCAGGCTCTGATCGCACTACTCATCGACGTCGACTCGTTCAAAAACCTCAACGACACACACGGCCACGTCGCGGGCGACGACGCGTTGACCGCTGTCGCCGACCGCCTCCTCGCTGCCGCCGGACCCGATGCGGTGGTGGCTCGAATCGGTGGAGACGAGTTCGTCGTCCTGCGCGGAGTCGATCGAGGAGATATCGAGCGGGTCGCCACCGAGATACATTCGGCGGTCTCGTCCGACTCCGATCCCTATCCTGTGTCCGCCAGTACCGGCGTCAGCGTCTATCTGAGTCCCGAGACGGACTTACCGGATCGGGCTGTCAACGAACTGATCGAGCACGCAGACAATGCGATGTACCGAGCCAAGAAGCGCGGCGGCGATCGCATTGCCTGGGTGCAGATGTTCAGGCGCTGAAACTACTCACTCACTGTGGGCATGGTGATGCTCGCCGGGCAGGTCGTCAGGTGTCGCGAACATCTTTCGTTTCTCCCCGTGCAGGCGTGCGCTGATCCACCACGAGAGTTCCACGAGTACAACGCCGATCGCGCCGAGGGTGATCGCGAGCGTCGTCGCAGCGACGTTGCTCGGATCCAGTTTGAAGAACTCGCGGGTGAACGGCAGCGCGAACAGGATGAGGTATCCGGCCACCGACCCGCCGATCAGAACGAGCTTCCACCAGACGTACGGCCGAGCCACGACGGCCAGAACCCACACGGCGATCATGATCAACGTGATGAGCGCACTGGTTCCGGCCTGGATCTTCTGGGTTTCCGTCTGGTCCGGGCCTTGGTAAGCCAATACGTAGGAGATGAACGTGGTGATGCCGATGATCAGGCCCGACGGCAACGCCAGACGCATCACGCGCGAGACGAAACCGGTTCGCGCGCGCTCGTTGTTGGGTGCCAGAGACAAGATGAAGGCCGGGATACCGATCGTGAACCACGCTGCGATCGTGACGTGGCGGGGCAGGAACGGGTACGGCAGCGGTTCGAAGTCGAAGACCTGGGACAGGACGCCGGTAATGCCGATCAGGAACGCAAGCACCACCGAGTAGACGGTCTTGGTCAGGAACAGATTCGACACACGCTCGATGTTGCCGATCACTCGGCGGCCTTCCGCGACGACGTACGGGAGCGTCGCGAACTTGTTGTCCAGCAGCACGATCTGGGCCACGGCTCGGGTAGCCGGGCTGCCCGACCCCATCGAGACTCCGATGTCGGCGTCCTTGAGGGCGAGCACGTCGTTGACGCCGTCACCGGTCATCGCGACGGTATGTCCGCGAGACTGCAAGGCCGCGACCATTTCCCGCTTCTGATCCGGTCGCACTCGACCGAACGTCGTTGCTCCGTCGAGAGTGTCCGCCAGCTTTTCCTGATCGCTCGGCAGCTCTCGCGCGTCGATGGGACGGTCGCCGCCTTCGAGTCCGAGGGATCCGGCAACGGCGCCGACGGAAACCGCGTTGTCGCCGGAAATGACCTTGACCGCGACCTTCTGGCTGGCGAAGTACTCCAACGTCTCCTGGGCGTCCGGGCGCACTTTCTGCTCGAGCACGACCAGAGCTTCGGGGGTGACGGTGCCAGGGGCGTCGGCGTCGTCGACGGGGAGGTCGCTGCTGCCGAGCATGAGGACACGAAGTCCGCTCGAACCCACTTCCTCGGCCTTGCGGGCCATTTCCGAGTCGGGATCGAGCAGCACGTCCGGGGCACCGAGTACCCAGTTGCCGTGACTGCCGTACGACTGGCCGCTCCACTTCTTCGCCGAGGAGAACGGCGCCACCGCTGTCGCTTCGCCCCACCCGGAGTCGTCGGAGAGAGACTCGCGAATCGCCAGGACACTCGCGTTGGGGCGAGGGTCGGACGCGGCCATCGCGCTCAACGCGGACTTGACCGCAGTCTCCCCCGATCCACCCGGTGCGACGTCGACCTCGGACAGCCGCATACCGTTCTCGGTCAGCGTTCCGGTCTTGTCCGCGCACACCACGTCGACACGAGCCAGACCCTCGATCGCCGGCAACTCCTGAACGAGGCACTGGCGCTTGCCCAACCGGATCACACCGACCGCAAATGCAATGGACGTCATGAGCACAAGGCCTTCGGGAACCATCGGAACCAGAGCTGCCACCATGCCGTTGAGTGCCGGTCGGATCGGCAGGCCGATCGTGAAGAGCTGATTGAAGATGATCAGCGCACCCGCCGGAATCATCAGGTAGGTGATGAACTTCAGGATCTTGTCGATGCCGCTGCGCAGTTCGGAATGCACGAGGGTGAACTTGCTCGCCTCTTCGGCCAGCTTGGCCGCGTATGCATCGCCGCCGACCTTGGTGGCGCGGTATGCACCGCTGCCCGCGGCAACAAAACTGCCCGACAACACTTGCTGGCCACTCGCCTTGTGAACCGGATCGGCCTCACCGGTGAGCAGCGATTCGTCGACCTCGAGTGCAGCCGAACTGACCACCTCACCGTCGACGACTATCTGGTCACCGGATCCGAGTTCGATAATATCGTCGAGCACAACATCTTTGGGCGCCATCGCCACGGCGACGCCGTCACGCCTGACCATGGGCTTGGCCTGACTCACGATGGCCAGAGCGTCGAGCGTGCGCTTGGCGCGGATCTCCTGGATGATGCCGATACCGCTGTTCGCGATGATCAGCAGTCCGAACATGCCGTCGATGATCGAACCCGTCGCGAGCACGATCACCAACAACACGGTCAGGATCGCGTTGATGCGAGTGAAGACGTTGCCGCGAATGATGTCCTTGACCGAGCGGGACGCCCGGTCCGGTACATCGTTGGTTTGTCCCGACGCGATCCTTGCTGCAACCTGATCGGCGGTCAGACCGCGGGCGACGTCGACGTCGTCCGGCAATCGCTCAGGCGCTACCGCCACTGCTGTCTCTTCTGAACTGGTGTGCTCGTGAGCCATGGTCAAAGATTACGCACCCGGAGCAACTAATCAGGGTGCGACTCGACAGGCAACCACGTCCGCGACACTTCGCCGCTCAGCCCAGCGGTATCCACCACTTCGACGGCGGTGTCGGTGACAACGCGTCGATCCTGCCGCCCGGCATCGGGACCGACACTGTTGTGCCCGCATCTGCAGCCGACTCGTCGAGGCGAATGATCGGCTCCGACCACGAGTGAAACGCGAGGTTGAACGTCGCCCAGTGAATCGGGACGAAGACACCGCGCGACCCGTCGCCCTTGTTGAGGTCGATGTGCGTCTGCACTGCCTCTTCCGGATTCATGTGGATGTCCGGCCAGCGCACGTCGTACGCACCGACGGGGAGAAGCGTCAGATCGAAAGGCCCATAGGTTTCACCCAGCTGTTCGAAACGTGATGTGTATCCGCTGTCACCACCGAAGAAGACCCGGTGCTTCGGCCCGGCGAATACCCACGACGCCCACTGGGTCGTGTTCCGGACAAGGCCACGACCGGAGAAGTGACGAGCCTCCGTGCACGTGAGGACCAGGTCGCCGATCTTGGTCGACTCGTCCCAGTCCAGTTCCACGATCCGGTTCTCGGGCACCTTCCAGTGCCGCAGGTGCGCACCGATACCGATCGGCACGACGAACGGAGCGGTCTGTGTACGAGTCAGGGTCTTGACCGTAGCCATGTCGAGATGGTCGTAGTGATCGTGAGAGATGACTATCGCATCCACTGCAGGCAGTTCGGTCAAAGCCACCGGAGTGGGGTGCATGCGTGCGGGACCTACTGTGGCCGAGGGTGATACGCGTTCACTCCACACCGGATCGGCGAGAACGCGGTAGCCGTCGACCTCGACGAGAACGCTCGAATGGCCGTACCACGTCACCGCCGCGTCGCCGGCTGCCGCCGGTGCCAGCGGAGTGGCCAACGGAATCGGCCGACGCGGCCGACCCGTCGACCCTCGCGTGGCCATCGACTTGAACATTCCGACATCGGTGCCCGGAACCAGTGTGCTGCTGGGCTCCGAGTTGTGGAACTGGCGGTCCCGGTATCGCGGGGACATCGCCGCATACGGTTGCACCGTGTTTCGCGAGGCCCCGATCTGCGTCGGGATGCCCCATGCGGCTCGCGCCACCCACCCCGTCGCCGCGGCAACAGCAGCAACTCCGAGAACCGTCGTCTTCTTCATTCAGACGAGCGTAGCCACTATCTGCCCTGCGTGCCCGGCGCCTGTTTTCCCTGCAACCAGCTTTACTTACCCTTGAATACGGGAGGGCGGTTCTCGATGCGGGCAGCGCGGGCTTCCTGGACGTCCTCGCTGAGCCAGGCGGCGTGAAGCGCGTCGAGCTGCTCGGGAGACTGCTCCTCCATGGTGCCGTCGTCGTTGAGAACCATCTTCATGTGCCGCAACGACAGCGGTGCGAGATTTGCAATGCGGTGTGCCCATTCCTGAGCGTCGTCGAGGGTTCCAATTTTGTTGGCGAGGCCGCGAGTGAAGGCTTCTTCGGCGCCGATCTGTTCGATGCCGAGCAAAATGGTGCGCGCGGGACCGCCGCCGACCAGCGACGCGAGCCGACGCATCGTCCACTTGTCCACCGAGACACCGAGGGTGGCGGCCGGGATTCCGAAGCGAGCGCTCGGCGCTACGACGCGAAGATCCGACGCGATGGCCAGTTGCGTGCCCGCGCCGATGGCCGGACCGTTGACAGCGGCAATGACGGGGATGGGCGCCGTGTCGATAGAGCGAAGCATCTCGAACAGACGATCGGTGAAGCCCTCCATGTAGACGTCGCCGGAAAGGTCCGCGCCTGCACAGAACGCCGATCCCTCACCGGTGATGACGACGACGTGCGCGTGCTCGGCTACCGCCGCGTTCATCGCGTCCCGTATTGCGATGCAGAGTTCCGCGCTGAGCGCATTACGACGCTCGTGACGCTGCAACTCGATGGTCACGACGTTGCCGTCACGGGAGAACCCGATCATGTCCGCTCACTTTCGTTTCTGGAAGGCTCGACACAGGGATGTTCCGAGGCGCCGATACCGTCCGCATACTTCTCTGCAGCTAAGTTCTGTACATCAGGAGGTTAGATTACCGATGAGTACAGACGACCTTGCCGCACAGCAACCACACCCGGTTGACGTGGTGGTGATCGGCGCCGGACAGGCCGGACTCTCCGCCGCGTACTACCTGCGCAAGTTCGGAATCGAGCCCGAATCGGGGTTCGTGGTGCTCGATCATGCGTCGGGGCCGGGCGGGGCGTGGCAGTTCCGTTGGCCGAGCCTGACACTGAGCACCGTCAACGGCGTCCATGACCTCCCGGGAATGTCCTTCGCGGAAACCACCGGTACAGACGCCGAACAGGTGCCTGCATCGGTGGCGGTCCCCCACTACTTCGAACTGTACGAAAAGCAATTCGAACTTCCCGTCCACCGCCCGGTACACACGCGAGTGGTGTGTCCGAGGGAAGAGCGCCTGCGGATCGAGACCGACCAGGGAGTATTCGCGGCGCGAGGCTTGATCAACGCGACGGGGACCTGGGAGCGGCCCTTCATCCCCCACTATCGCGGGGCCGAGTCGTTCCGTGGCCGACAACTGCACACGAAGGACTATCGAACCGCTGCCGAGTTCGAAGGCAAACATGTCGTCGTGGTCGGCGGCGGGATCTCGGCTGTCCAACTGCTCGACGAGATCTCACGCGTCACGACCACTACCTGGGTGACGCGGCGCGAACCCGAGTTCCGCGACGAGCCGTTCACGCCGGACATCGGCCGCGCTGCGGTTGCCATGGTCGAAGATCGTGTACGACGCGGCCTGCCACCGGGATCCGTTGTCTCGGTGACCGGCCTCCCGGTAACGCCTGCCATCCGGGCAGCACGTGAGCGTGGTGTGATGAATCGACTGCCGATGTTCTCCGAAATTCTTCCGAACGGCGTGAAATGGGCCGACGGTACCGTCGCCGACGCCGATGTCATCTTGTGGTGCACCGGTTTTCGTAGCTCACTCGATCACCTGGCGCCGTTGCACCTGCGCGGACCGGGTGGCGGAATCCCGATGACCGGGCGCCTCGCCACGCAGGTCGAAGCCGACCCTCGCGTGCACCTGGTGGGATACGGACCGTCGTCGTCGACGATCGGAGCCAACCGCGCCGGCCAAGCGGCAGCGCGCGAACTGACCGCGTACCTGGGAATCGGCGAATGAACAGAATCCTTGTTCCGGGCGAAACCTGCTGGCGCATCGAACCGGCGGACAATCTTGCCTGCATCGTCGACGCCGCTGACTACTTTCATCATGCGAAGTCCGCAATGCTGCAAGCTGAAAAGCGAATCATGTTGATCGGCTGGGACTTCGACACGCGCATCAAACTCGAACCAGGCGAGCAGACTCTCGACGGCCCCAACCGGTTGGGAATGTTCCTCCGCTGGCTCGTCCGCGAGAAACCCGACCTCGAAATCCTCGTACTCAAATGGAACATCGGCGCGTTCACCGCAATCGGCCGCGGCATGACTCCCGTCTTCGTGTCCAACTGGCTGACCGACGAGCGCCTACGGTTCGAGATCGACGGCGCCCACCCGGTTGGTGCGGCGCACCATCAGAAAATCATCGTCATCGACGACGCTCTGGCGTTCTGCGGCGGCATCGACATGACTGTGGACCGCTGGGACACCTCGGATCACGTCGACCGAAACGATTATCGAATCACGCCGAGCGGAAGGCGTTACGGCCCTTGGCATGACGCAACCACGGCGGTCGACGGCAATGCGGCTGCGGCCATCGGCGAATTGGCGCGGGCACGCTGGAAATCCGCAACCGGCGAGGATCTCACACCGGTCGAGAGCACCGCGACTCCGTGGCCCGTCAATCTGGCGCCCACCTTGCGGGTTGTCGACGTAGCCGTCGCCAGAACATTGCCGGAGCTCGGCGAACGCACGGAGGTGCGTGAGATCGAGGCGCTGTATCTCGCGGCCATCGCCGGGGCCGAGCACACGCTGTACATCGAAAGCCAGTACCTCGCCTCACGCACTCTGGCCGAGGCGATTGCCGCGCGCCTGCGTGAGGACGACGGACCGGAGATCGTTCTGGTCATTCCGCGCAACGCCGACGGTTGGCTGGAACAAAAGGCGATGGACGGGGCGCGCCACGACCTGTTGCATCTGCTGTGGTCCGCCGATATCCACGACCGGTTCGGGGCGTTTTATCCCGTGACCTCTTCTGGCGCACCTATTTACGTCCACGCCAAGGTTCTCGTGATGGACGATCGCCTCCTGCGAATCGGGTCGTCGAATCTCAACAACCGTTCGATGGGCTTCGACACCGAGTGCGACATCGCCGTCGAATCCGACGACGACGCAGATGTCGAGTTGCGCGCCTCGATCATCGGATTGAGGCGCCGCCTACTCAGCGAGCACCTCGACGTCACCGAGGAAGAAGTCGACGACGCGTTGGGCGAGCAGTCACTGTTGTCGACGGTTCGCGCTCTCGCGACCTCCGACGCTCGCAGTCTGCGCGAATTCGACCGGAACACAGTCGACGGCGAAGACCACGTGCTCGCTGAAAATGCACTGATGGATCCCGAGCGCACGCCACCCAGACTGAGCGATCGAATCGAAGGATTGCGCCGCCTGCTCGGCAAACGCTGAGACTCTAGAACACGCGCACGCAGTGCCCGGTTGCCAGCGCGAGTTCGACGAGCGTTGCACCGTGAACACTCGGGACGAGCGCGAGGAGAAACGTATCGCTGTCGCTGTCGAGCCAGGCAAGTGAAACGCCCGTATCGGTGATGTTGTCGACGATACGGGCGAGAAGCGATTCGAGTCCGGCAGCTCGATCGAAGCCCATGGCAAGACTGTCCGCCCACTCCCACGATCCTGCCGGCGCCGACGTGAGCACTCGCAGCTGACCCAGAACCTCGGCAGCGCCCTCGTTCCAATCCACCCAGACCAGGCGTTCTTGTTCGTGCAATGCGTCGACGAGAGCAAACCACGCCATTTCCGGGTGTGGCTTCTCGAGCGTCTGTGAGTACAACTCGTTCTGTACTTCGACATACCGTTCCGGTTGGTCGATCGCGAGAGTCACACGATCGATGACAACAGCGCTGTCAGGGGCGAGCAGTTCGGCGATCGCGCGCAACGCGTCGCGAGCAGTTCCACTCACTATGGCTCCAAGTTCAATTCGGTCATCGGTGCGGTTTCCACATTCTGACATGCGTGTGCGCCTCGTTCGGACGTGTCCTCGATGTCGGGACACGAGCCAGATGCTTGCCGCGAGTTCCACGAATTCCCGGGCAGCACTGCTCACCGAGCTACCAAATTGGACTATCCGGCTATCCCATTCGCCGCACTTGTCCGTTTACCCTTTCACCTGGCCTTACAATCCGGATATAGTCATCGGCGATCCAAGAAGCCAACTGGGATGTAGCGAGCCAGCGAACAGTCTGTTACCGTTCAGCTAACTACCCCTTCTGGTCAAACCGGATCGAAGGGGTTCGGGCAATGACCCACGGGGGGTTGACGTGAAGGGGCCATGTTCCGCATGAAACACGATTCACACACGACAACCTCTTGGTGGTCGATCGGCGAATGGCGCCTGGGATGGAAGGTCATCGCCGTTCTCGCATTGCCGATGATCGTCGCCGTCGTCCTCGGAGCCCTTCGCGTTCAGACGGAACTCGAAGAAGCCGCACAGCTGAGTTCCTCGTCCGAGCGCGCCCTCGCTGTGCCCGCCGCGATCAATCTCGAATCCGCGCTGTACGAGCTCGCCGAAGCCGCATCGGCACGCACTGACACCGGCCCCGCCACACAAGCGGTTTCGGACGCAATGGATCAACTGGTCGACGCCGCGCGCGCGTTCCAGTCCGACGACGATCTCAACGACCAAGTGACTTCGGCGCTCGCAGAGAGCCGTTCCATCACGGAGGAGGTCGCCGCCGGCGCGGTGGCTCCCGCACGCTTGGTTTCGCGGGTCGGCGAAGTCTCTCGCGCACTCTCGAGCACCTTCACCAGCGTCGTCGAGCATTCTCAGCGTCCGGCGCTGCGCGAAGAGGGTGGCCGACTCTCAGCACTCTGGGATGCGCGACGAGCACTGGCCGAACAACGAATCCTCTTCGGCTCAGGTGATCCGGACCAGCAGGCTCGTACCTCGATGGTCAGTGCCGCCGGTGCCGAACTGGTCGCTCTGAACAACATTCTCGCCATCGACGGGAGCAACGACACCGTCCGGACCCTCAGCAACTCCGCTCAGAACCGGATCAACGCACTCGGATCAACCCCGTCGACCTCTCCTCTGGGGAGCCGCGTCGGTACCGATCTGAAATCCGGAAACGACCAGTACAACAGCCTGACCGACACCACCGTCACCGAGTTCGGCGATACCGTCACCGCTGAATCCAATGCAGCACGAACCGCAGCACTTCGTGACACTGCAATCGTGCTCGGCGCGGTCCTGCTGGCACTGGCCATCGCCCTCGTCATCAGCCGATCGCTCATCGATCCGATCCGTCGGCTGCGATTTGCCGCATTGCAAGCAGCACGACGCGGACTCCCCGACGCGATCGAACGAATTCGCGCAGGTGCCAGTATCGACGACGTCGACTTCGCCCGTGTACCGATCCGCACCCACGAGGAAATCGGCGAGCTTGCACGCGCGGTGGACGACATGCACGGTCAGGCCATCACGCTGGCCGGCGAGCAGGCCACCCTGCGGCGCCAGGTCAACGACATGTTCGAAACGCTGTCGAGGCGTAACAAGTCCCTCGTCGACCAGCAACTCGGTTTGATCGAACAGTTGGAGCAGGACGAAGACGACCCTCGTCGCCTCGAGAATCTGTTCCGGCTCGACCACATCGCCGCGAGAATGCGTAGAAACGGCGACAACTTGTTGGTTCTCGCCGGAACCGATGTACGCCGCGCCAGAACCGCCCCCGTCGCTCTCGGCGATATCCTTCGTGCGGCGGTATCAGGCGTCGAGGAATATCGACGCGTCGAACTCGGGCAGATACCGCCCGGAGTCGTCAACGGTCATGCTGCCCCGGACGTCGTTCACCTCATCGCTGAACTGCTCGACAATTCTCTGCGGTACTCCCCGCCGGAGACCACCGTCTCCATCAACGCTGCCCGCACCATCGACGGCTCCATGATCGTCGAGATCGCAGATCTCGGTATCGGCATGTCGCCTGCCGATATCCTCGATGCCAACGAGCGCCTCGCCGCCGGCGGCGAGATGAGCGCGGATACAGCGCGTCGCATGGGTTTGTTCGTCGTGAGCCGAATCAGTCGTCGCTACAACATCTCTGTGCGCCTGCGCCCGACGGCAACGTCGTCGACGCACAGCGGCATCACCGCAACGGTGCTCCTACCGACGTCGATACTCGATTCTTCTCGGAGACCCGAGATCCGCACGCCGCGAACCGGACCCGTGCCCACGCTCGATCGGACTCCGCCGCCCGCACCGTCTGAACCGTCCTGGTCAAAGCCCGTCCCGACCGAATTGGCACCCCCGCAGCCTGCGACCAGAAGTTTCGCAGATCTCCCGCGTCGAACGCCCAGCAACAGCACCGACCGGACTGAGACGTTCGCCCCGATCACACCGCAATCCATTCCCACGACAACAGCGCCGTCGGGGTTGCCACGTCGCACTCCGGGCACAAGTGGAGTACCGGCGGTCAGTACCTCGACTCCGACCACTGCTGCACCCGCCACCTCCGTGTCGTCCTTCGCTCCTCTGCCCGATCCCGAAGGCACAAGCGCATCGACGTCCCTTCCCGTGCGTACTCCTTCGCCGGAATTCACCTCGCCGGCACAGGGTCCCGAGATCCCGGTGGGTCCACACCCGTCGACAACCCCGCCGCCACGGCACCGGCTCTCAGCCCCGACGCCGACAAATACTGCGGCGTTCTTCTCCTCGCGCACCCGTGACGGGCTCTCTGCTCGCGCATCGGCGCGCGCTGACGGCGCGGGAGAGGGCAACTCGAACGGCGTACTCGCTGCCCCGACCACGATGCCGATTTTCGCCCGGATGGTGTCCGAGTGGCTCGTGGACCCGACGGCGGAGACGTCAGCTGCTTCCACTGGCAGTGCGTGGACCACCGACGCGGATCAAGGCTGGCTGGCCGCTCGGACCTCGTTCGAGATGCCGGTCACCAAGATCGCCGATTCCGGACTTCCCATTCGAGACCGCGGAGCCCGCCTGGTTCCCGGCGCCGTCGGGAGAGGCGGAACGACACAGCGCCATGCATCCAATCCGGCGGACGTCCAACGTGGTTGGAGCAGTTACCAATCCGGAGTACAACGAGGGCGTCGGCGCGCCGCCGACCATCAGCCCGATGGCGGACAGTCTTTCGAATCGTCCACGATGTTGCACAACGATGAAGGAGAACAGTGAACACTGTCGGAGCCCAAGAGACTCCCCGCGCACTCGACTGGCTGGTATCGGCTTTTGCCCGAGACGTGCCGGGTGTGAGTCACGCGATCATCGTCTCAGCCGACGGGTTGTTGACGGCCTCGAGCACACATCTTCCGCTCGATCGGGCCGATCAATTAGCCGCTGTCACTTCCGGACTCGCCAGCCTGTCCGCGGGGGCGTCACGCCTCTTCGACGGTGGAGCCGTCATGCAGTCCGTCGTCGAGATGGAGAACGGCTACCTGCTTCTCATGGGCGTCGGTAGTGGCGCTTACCTTGCTGCTCTCGCTGTCGCCGGATGCGACATCGGCCAGATCGGTTACGAAATGGCGACTCTCGTCGATCGCGTCGGCACCACCATGGACATTGCCCCGAGAACATCGCAGGGTATTTGAGTTCGATGCCTCACCATCAATCCGAGTACGACGACGCCGAACCGAGCTTGGTCCGGCCGTACGCGCTCACCGAAGGTCGGACCCTGCCGTCCATCGACCTCCCACTCGAAGCGATCATCGCGACGATCGAAGACGCGGTCTCGAACAATCTTGCACCGCAGGATATTCGTGCATCGATCGTCGTACTCTGCGAGCAGCGGATCTCGGTTGCCGAGATCGCTGCCCACCTGGGTGTTCCGATCGGAGTCGTGCGGGTACTGGTCGCCGACCTCGTAGTAGCCGGATCACTGGAAATACATGCCACTCTGCGAAGCGACGCATCTCGAGTCGAGCGACGCGAACTGATCGAAAGGACCCTCAGTGGACTTCGGGCACTCTGACTCATCGTCTCGCGTGAAATCGACAAAAATTGTGATCGCCGGGGGTTTCGGTGTTGGCAAGACAACACTTGTGGGGACCGTCTCCGAAATCGTCCCCCTTCGCACGGAGGCCATGGTCACCGACGCCAGCGACGGTATCGACAATCTCGGATCCACTCCCGACAAGAGCACCACGACGGTCGCGATGGACTTCGGGCGCATCACTCTCGCCGACGACCTGGTCCTCTATCTGTTCGGAACCCCGGGACAGCGCCGCTTCTGGTTCATGTGGGACGACCTGATCACCGGTGCGATCGGTGCGGTCATTCTGGTCGACACGCGTCGCCTGGAAGACAGCTTCGCCGCAGTCGACTTCTTCGAGGCGCGAGGCCTCCCGTTCATCGTGGCGGTCAACCGTTTCGACGGCGCGCCAATCCATTCGGCGAGCGATCTCCGCCAGGCGTTGGCTCTACCCAACCGGGTTCCCATGATCGAGATCGACGCCCGAAACCGCGAATCAGCCAAACGCGCGCTGATCGCCGTCACCGAATACTCCCTCGAACGACTTGCAGCTGAAGCAGTCGTCTAGATGAATCACCAGATGCGAATCGTCGCCGAAAGGAACTGGCATGTCGGATGAAATGCACCATTTCTCGATGGGAATCTGGCTGCTCGGACTCGCCTACGTCGTGTCCGTGGTCGGGTCGGTAGTCGGCCTGGCGTGCACCAGGCATTCAGCGTCGGCGACGACAACCGCCACACGCATGCGATGGCTCGCCATGGCTGCCTTGTCGATCGGTGGCGTCGCCATCTGGCTCATGCATTTCATCGCCATGCTCGGCTTCGCGGTCCCCGGCAGTCCCATTCGATACAACCTCGGATGGACCGTGATCTCCGCGATCATCTCAGTAGGGGCCGTGTTTGTCGGCCTGCTGATCATCGGGACCGAATTTCGCTGGACGCGGCTTCTGATCGGGGGCGTGGTAACCGGTCTCGCCGTGAACATCATGCATTACACGGGTATGCGCGCCTTGCGCTTTCAGGGCGAGATCCACTACGACCTGCTCTTCGTTGCACTGTCGGTTCTCATCGCAGTCGTCGCCGGAACCGCTGCACTGTGGTTCACCATGGTGCTCGAGTCCACGATTCTGCGTTTTGTCGCCGGAATCATCATGGGCATCGCTGTCGTCGGTATGCACTACACCGGAATGGCCGCTGTCGAGGTTGTTCACGACGCGGCAGCCCCGGCGCCACAGGGACTCGAAGTGTTCTCGTTCCTCTTCCCTGTCTTCGTTCTCGGCCTGCTGGCGTTGGCAGTTCCGATTGTCGCAGTGCTGACAGCACCCAACCGCGCGACGGCACGAATGGAATCCGCCGCCGACGATCTGGCGTTCGAAGCACGAGAGTTCGCGATCTCGAACTGAGCAGAGTACGGGGCGAGTTCACGTAAATCGACAACGCCCCGTACATTTCGGGGATGGTGGATGCCGGACACAACCCCCAGCCATCGACCCGCGCAACGCTCGTCGTGATCGGTGGTTTGCCGGCCACCGGCAAGTCGACGATCGCGCGGGCGCTTGCGCAGCGTCACCAAATCCCCTTCGTGCGGATCGATACCATCGAACAGACGCTGATCCGCAGCGGTATCGCTGACGCGTCCGGGACCGCTGGATACATCACCGGGTACGCGCTCGCCGCCGAACAATTGCGACTGGGACTTTCGGTCGTGGTCGAATGCGTCAACCCCGTCGAGGCGACACGAACCGCCTGGTCCGCTACCGCACAACACAATTCGGCGCGCCTGCTCGGTGTCGAGGTCATCTGTTCGGATCCCGACGAGCATCGCAGACGCGCTGAACGGCGAGTCGTCGACATCCCGGATCTCGTACTACCGACGTGGCAGGAAATTCTGGATCGAGACTACGAGCCGTGGACTACGGAACGGCTGGTGCTCGACACCGCAATCATGGACCCCGACAGTGCAGTACGACGCATCACAGCCAAGATGCTGTAGCGTGCGAGCTGCTCACAAGGTGAGAAGGAAGAATGCGCTGTTCGGGTCTTCGCGGTAGTTCCCGAACGGTGGACAAGGCACGAACCCGAATTTCGCGTACAACCGGCGAGCTGGATCGAAGAACTCTTGCGTACCGGTCTCCAATTCGAGTTGCCGGTAACCTCGTTGTCTCGACTCGTCCACGACGTGTTGAAGAAGTCGCGTTCCCACGCCACGCCCCCTTGCTGCCGATGACGTTCGCATCGACTTGATCTCGCCGCCCGCCGACGACCGTTCCTTGAGCGCGACGCAACCGAGTAACTCGTCACCTTCGCTCCACAGCGTCCACATGGTCACAGAGATATCCATCAGCCCCGTGACGTCCAGCGCGTGAACGCTGTCCGAGGGCGAGGTCGCGTGCATGTCGGCGAGATGTTCGGTGAGTAGAGCACGGACCGCATCCCGACTCAGGTCGTCAATTTCGATTCGCACAGACCCTCACTGTCCTCTTCGCTTCCGGCAGCATCGAATGAAAGTATGACTGTCCGTCACTTCGCCGAAGGCCTGGCCCGAACGTGGATGCGTTCTCCTTGGGGGCCGAACAGACTCAGTACCTCGACCGGGCCGCGCCCGTCACTGCCGAACCAATGCGGGTTTCGGGTGTCGAATTCAGCAGCTTCACCCGTACCCATCACGATGTCGTGATCGGCCAACACCAACCGCAACCTCCCCGACAACACGTACAGCCATTCGTAGCCGTCGTGCACTTGGGGATCCGGTTCCGTCTGGCTTGCCGGGATGGTCATCTTGAATGCCTGCAACCCACCCGGTTGCCGAGTCAGCGGCAATACCGTTCGCCCACTGACGCTTCGAGGCGCACTCTGGATGCGTGGATCGGCGACCTGCGGTGCCGCCACCAGTTGGTCCAACGGCACTTGGTGGGCAAGCGCGATCGGAAGCAGCAACTCCAAGCTCGGGCGACGCTCCCCCGCTTCGAGCCTCGACAGGGTGCTCTTCGAAATACCGGTGGACTCGGACAGCGCTGTGAGCGTGACGTTCCTCTGTGTACGAATGCGTTTGAGGCGCGCGCCGATCTGCGAGATGGCGGCATCGATGTGCGGACCGTTGACATTCATGGTGCCGAGTCTGACGACGATTCCCAGAAATGGCAACATTAGTTGCTGAAGAACCCCCTCCGCGAGCAATCTGTGCTCATGCGAACACACACTGAAACTGAGATCCTCGACGCCGTGATCGTCGGCGGTGGCGCCGCCGGACTCAGCGCAGCCCTGGTGTTGGGTCGTGCTCGGCGCTCGGTCGCCGTCATCGATTCCGGCAAACCGCGCAACGCACCGGTAGCACACATGCACGGCTTCCTCTCGCGCGACGGCATGGCGCCACGTGAGTTGCTCGCCGTCGGACGCAGCGAATTGCAGACGTACGGAGTGGAATTGACACAAGATGACGTAGTCGACATCTCCTGGCGCGGTATCGAACCCGGCTTTGTCGTCGAACTTTCAGGAGGCACGACGCTCGAAACTCGTACTGTGCTGGTTGCCACCGGTCTACGGGATTCACTCCCGGAAATACCAGGCATCCAGGAGCTTTGGGGACAAAGCGTGCTCCATTGCCCGTACTGCCATGCGTACGAGATCAGCGACCAACCGATCGGCGTTCTCGGCGGCGACGCTCGCGAGATGTCACTTCACCAGGCGTTTCTACTCCGACAGTGGTCGTCGGATGTGACGTTCTTCCCCGACAAGATCTCGCTCACCCCCGACGAACGCGCGCGACTGGCTGCCCGAGGAGTGACGGTTGCCGACGGATCGGTATCTGGATTGGTCTGCGAGAAAAGCAAACTGAAAGCCGTCGAACTCGACAACGGCCAACTTGTTGCGCGCTCAGCACTGTTCGTTGCGCCGCGTTTCGTTCCGAACGACGCACATCTGACGCGACTCGGCTGCAAAACCAGCCCCACGGGATTCGTGGCTGTCGATCGTTCCGGCGCCACCAGTGTTCCTGGTATCTGGGGCGCCGGCAACGTCGTCGACCCTCGCGCCCAGGTAATCAATGCTGCGGCGGCAGGTTCGACCGCGGCAATCGCGATCAACGGATATCTGGTCGAGCAAGATGTCGAATCGGCTCTTCGTTCGACCGAGCCGGAAGGGGGCTTCTCGGCGACCGTGGAGCAACGCGTCTGCGAGTTGAACGGCGGCAGCGCCCTCCACGGCTTGTGACCGAGGTGTCTACGTCGCGGGGCCGCCGTGCAACTTCTCGTAGGCGGCCTTCTCGGCGTCGTGGCGCGAGATCTTCTTCGGGTTCTCGAGGTCGGAAGGCAAACCGTGACGCTCGAGGCGACGCGACCTGTTCTGAGCCATGTAGGAGACCGAATAGAACAGTGCCAGAAGCACTCCGAGCAGCACCATCGATGCCCGCAGGGCCCACGGTCCGGGGAAGAGCATGAAAGCCGCGAACACTGGAATGAACGGCACCATGCTTCGGATCAGGTGACGCGGCACGGCCCAGTCACCGATCAGGTCGTTTCGTACCCAGTCCTGCATCGAATCGGGCAGCTTGCGCCCCACTGAATAACCCAACCACTGAAGAGGATTCGGGCTCGTACGTTGCTTTTTGGAAGTCACGGAAGTCACCTGTTCGGTACGCATCGACGGTACTGACGCAGTCATCACGTTTCTTTCGGATGCAGTCATCACATTTCTCTCATTGGTCCAAGGCTCCGGCGCGGAGCGCGGCCTCGTTGACCCGCGTCAGAACGTTGTGGAGTTCTTCGAGTTCGGCGAGGCTGACGCCGAGCTTCGCGACAACCGCCGGCGGGATCTTCTCCGCCTCCGCGCGCAGTGCCACACCGGCTTCGGTGAGGTCCACGTCCAGTTGCCGTTCGTCGGCGCGGCTACGGGTTCGCGTGATCAGCCCGGACGCCTCGAGTCGCTTGAGGAGCGGCGACAGCGTCGGCGAATCGAGTTGCAGTGCCTGCCCGATTTCCTTGACCGCCATCGGCGACTTTCCCCACAGTGCCAGCATCACCAGGTACTGGGGATGCGTGAGGCCCATCGGCTCGAGCAGTGGCCGGTAGACGGACAGCACCGCCCGGTTCGCGACCGCAAGTGCAAAGCACACCTGCCGGTCGAGAGCCAGCGGATCATCCATCTGCATCTGCGGAGCCTTCGTCGTCATGACTCCGATATTATCAGATTAATTAGTGCAGCAACTATTATTGCACTAATCAATCTGGCGACGATCGTCACTCTTCTCCAACGTCGACGTGGGTTGCCCGGTGAGACCCACGTGCGCTTCCGCCCTCATTCGCTCCACCATGTGCGGGTAGTGCAGCTCGAACGCCGGACGCTCACTACGGATGCGCGGCAACTCGGTGAAGTTGTGACGCGGCGGCGGGCAGGTGGTTGCCCACTCCAGCGAGTTTCCGTAACCCCACGGATCGTCGACGGTGACAACTTCGCCGTAGCGGTAGCTCTTGAAAACGTTCCAGATGAACGGAAGCGTCGAGGCACCGAGCACGAAGGCAAAGATCGTGGACACCGAGTTCAGCACCGTGAACCCGTCCGAGGGCAGGTAGTCGGCATAGCGACGCGGCATCCCCTCGCCGCCGAGCCAGTGCTGAACGAGGAACGTGCCGTGGAAACCGACGAACGTGGTCCAGAAGTGCCACTTGCCGAGACGCTCGTCCATCATGCGACCGGTCATCTTCGGGAACCAGAAGTAGATACCGGCGTACGTGGCGAACACGACCGTACCGAAGACCACGTAATGGAAGTGGGCGACGACAAAATACGTGTCGGTGACATGGAAGTCGATCGGCGGGCTCGCGAGAATGACACCCGACAGACCACCGAACAGGAAGGTGATCAAGAAGCCGACCGAGAACAGCATCGGCGACTCGAAGGTCAACTGCCCCTTCCACATCGTGCCGATCCAGTTGAAGATCTTCACACCTGTCGGCACGGCGATCAGGAACGTCATGAACGAGAAGTACGGCAGGAGAACAGCACCCGTCGCGTACATGTGGTGAGCCCACACCGCGATCGACAGAGCTGAAATCGCCAGTGTCGCATAGACCAATCCGGTGTACCCGAAGATCGGCTTACGGCTGAAGACCGGGAAGATCTCCGAGACGATACCGAAGAACGGCAGCGCGATGATGTACACCTCGGGGTGACCGAAGAACCAGAACAGGTGCTGCCACAACAGAACTCCACCCGACGCAGGGTCGAAGATGTGTCCACCGAGGTGACGGTCGACGAACAGACCCATGAACGCAGCGGTCAGCAACGGGAACGCCATCAAGATCAGAATGCTGGTGATGAAGATGTTCCACGTGAAGATGGACATCCGAAACATCGTCATGCCTGGTGCGCGCAGGCAGATCACGGTGGTGATCATGTTGACCGCACCGAGAATGGTGCCGAGGCCACCGACCGTCAGACCGAAGACCCACAGGTCGGCGCCGACGCCGGGACTGTGCACCGCACCCGACAACGGGGTGTACGCGGTCCAACCGAAGTCGGCAGCGCCGCCCGGCGTGAGGAATCCGCCGAGAACGATGAGACCACCAAAAGTGAAGAGCCAGAACCCGAATGCGTTCAGACGCGGGAACGCCACGTCCGGGGCACCGATCTGCAGCGGAAGTATGTAGTTCGCGAAGCCGAAAACGACGGGCGTCGCGTACAGCAGCAACATGATCGTGCCGTGCATGGTGAACAACTGGTTGAACTGCTCGTTCGAGAGGAACTGCATCCCGGGGACAGCCAGTTCCGCACGCATGAACAGGGCCATCAGGCCGCCGATCAGGAAGAACACGAAAGCCGTGATCATGTACATGATCCCGATCTTCTTGTGATCGGTGGTCTTGATCATGTCGAACATCCACGACCCCTTGGGATCACGGCGCTTCGGGTACGGCCGCTCCGGAATCGGCTCCAACTCTCCGGTCCGCTCGTCCGGCACCGTTGTCGTCATGCTCGCGCGTCCTCTTTCGTGCTCGATACCGCCTCAAGAACTTTCCGCACGACCATATCGCATGTTAATAGTTAATGCACAAACTAAGTGTGGTCGACGTGAGCATCTATCGAAAACCGAACGTACGCAACCTTTTGCAGATTTCGGTGAGATAAAGTCAGGCGGCGGAATAGGTCGAGGGTCCGCCGCGTTGAACAAACCCGTGACTCTTCCCGACACATCGACAGCACCCGAGGCCTCCGCGTTGCGCGGCCTCTTCGAGCCTTTCGAGGTCAAATCACTCTCGTTGCGTAACCGTTTCGCCATGGCCCCGATGACGCGCGCCTTCTCGCCGGACGGAATCCCCGGCGCCGACGTAGCCGAGTACTACCGTCGTCGCGCAGCAGGTGGTGTCGGCTTGATCATCACCGAAGGCACGTACATCCCGGACCCGGCAGCCGGCCCGCACACCCGCGTACCGCGCATCTACGGCGATTCGAGCCTGGGTGGATGGAAGTCGGTTGTCGACGCCGTCCACGCCGAAGGCGGATCGATCATTCCTCAGCTGTGGCACCTCGGAGTCGAACGCGGCGAGAACTCGCGCCTGAACCCCGAGGTCGAAACCGTCAGCCCCTCCGGCCTGGCACTGGACGGCACCCGCCTGGGACGAGAATTCACCACCTCTGACCTCGACGACTTGAAGCAGTCGTGGGTCGACGCCGCACTCAACGCGAAGAACACCGGCTTCGACGGTCTCGAGTTGCACGGAGCACATGGCTACCTGCTCGACGAATTTCTCTGGGCGGGAACCAATGTCCGAACCGACGGATACGGCGGATCACTCGAGGCCCGCACCCGTTTCCCGGCCGAGGTCGTCGCCGCAATCCGAGAGGCCGTCGGGGACGAGTTCGCGATCGTCTACCGATTCTCGCAGTGGAAGTCCGGCCATTACGACGCTCGTATCGCCCAGAGCCCGGCAGAACTCGGCCGCATCCTCACTCCCCTGGTCGACGCCGGCGTCGACGTTCTGCATCCGTCCACGAGGCGTCATTGGGAACCGGCATTCGCTGAACTCGACGGTGAAGACGGCACACTCGGCCTCGCCGGTTGGACGAAGAAGCTGACCGGGTTGCCGACCATCACCGTCGGTTCGGTCGGACTCGATTCCGTGTTCACGACGGCATTCACCGGCGAAGCTGCATCTGCTGTCACCGGACTGGAGCGTCTCGAAGCTCAGTACGAGAGGGGTGAATTCGACATGGTTGCCATCGGGCGCGCGCTGCTCGCCGATCCCGAGTGGGTCGAGAAGCTCCGCACCGGACGCGCGGACGAGCACATCGCATTCACCGCAGAACATCGCACACACCTGAACTGACCTCGCACGACAAAACGGCACTCCCGCAATTGTGGGAGTGCCGTTTGTGGGTCTGCCGGAAGTACTAGCTGCCGAGCGTGACCGGGTCGGGGCCGATGCGGCCGGCTGGGTCGTCGAGAGCACCGATTGCGTTGATCTGTTCCGGTGTCAGTTCGAATCCGAAGACATCGAAGTTGGCGGCGATACGTTCGGGGGTCACCGACTTCGGAATCACCACGTTTCCGATCTGCAGGTGCCAGCGAATGATCACCTGAGCCGCGGTGACGCCATGAGCGTCGGCGATAGCGGTGATGACGGGGTCGCCGAGAACGGTTCCCTGTCCGAGCGGGCTCCACGCTTCCGTCGCGATTCCCTTGCCGGTGTGAAAGGCGCGCAGTTCGGCCTGGTTGAACTTGGGGTGAAGCTCGATCTGATTGAGGACCGGCACCTCACCGGTTTCGCCGATGACGCGCTCGAGGTTCTCGATGGTGAAGTTGGAAACGCCGATGGATCGAACCCGTCCGTCGGCCTTGAGCTTCTGGAATGCCTTGAACGTCTCGACGTACAGGTCCTTGGACGGAACCGGCCAGTGGATCAGGTACAGGTCGAGGTACTCGAGACCCAACTTGTCGAGGCTCGCGTCGAATGCCGCAAGCGTCGAGTCGTAGCCTTGGTCGTCGTTCCACAGTTTTGTCGTGATGTAGAGGTCTTCGCGGGCGATGCCGGATTCGGCGATCGCACGGCCGACGCCCACCTCGTTGCCGTAGATCTTGGCGGTGTCGATACTGCGGTAACCGGTCTTCAGGGCGGTGGAGACGGCTTCCTGCGTCTCGTCGTCCGGAACCTGGAACACACCGAATCCGAGTGCGGGGATCGTCTTACCGTCGTTCAGAACAATGGTCGGTACAGAGGTCACATCGTTGGTCTCGGTCATATATGGATCCAACGCGCGAGGGCCGGGAGGCATTCCCCCCGAACCTCCGGGCAGTGCCCTTGTACCGCCCGAAATGCCGGTCTACCTTGGAAGACAAGTATTGGAATCGCCTCGAGAAAAGAGAGAGCGATGAATCTTTCATATCGTCTCGCCTACAAGGTCGGCGTCACTCCGTGGGAGCACACCGGGCACGGGTTCGACGCTCAACTGTCCGGCCTTCTGGATGCGATTCCCGTCCCGGAAGGTGGCCGTGCACTCGATATCGGTTGCGGCACCGGACGCCATTCCATCGAGCTGGCGCAACGCGGTTGGCACGTCACCGGCGTCGACGCCGAACAGGAACCGCTGGACAAAGCGCGCATACACGCGCGTGAAGCACACGTCGACGTCCGGTTCCTCCACGAGGACGCGGCAGACCTGCACATTGCCGTCGACGGCGGGCACATGCTGGTGCTCGACATCGGCTGTTTTCACGGGCTCACCGATCATCAACGGCGGGACTACGGGAGATCCGTAAACGCGATCACCGCACCCGGGGCGTCCATGGTGATGTTCGCATTCGGACCGGGGCACCGTTGGCCGATGCCACACGGCGTCTCGGAGGAGGACGTCATGCGAGCATTCGACGGTTGGTCGATGGCCTCGAGCATGGCCGCGGACGTGAGTGAATCGCCACTTCCGGTCCGTGCGGCACATCCGTGCTGGTATCACCTGGTCCGTGGCTGACTGCTGTGCGCCTTTATTAACCGCCCGCGGTTAATAAAGGCGCACAGCACCGGGGATACTTCTCAGGTGACTGCAACACTGCGCATCAGCGGCCTCTCTGCTTCCCGGGGAGAACGCACCCTGTTCTCCGACCTCGACCTCACCGTTGCCCCCGGCGACGTCATCGGCCTCGTCGGCGCGAACGGCGCCGGCAAGTCGACGCTTCTCACCGCACTGGCCGGAATCGGAACTGCCGACGTCGAAGGTTCGATCATCCTCAGCCCGCCGGATGCTGCGGTCGGTTACCTCGCGCAGGAACCCGATCGCATCGAGGGTGAGACCGTCCTCGAGTTCCTCGGCCGCCGCACCGGCGTCGCCCACGCCGAGGAAGTCATGAACGCCGCAGCCGAAACCCTGGCCGAAGCCGAAGAGGATCTGTACTCCCCGGCTCTCGAACGCTGGCTCGCTCTCGGCGGCGCCGACCTGCTCGAGCGCGCCGAGAAGGTGGTCGAAGAACTCGGTCTCGGAGTTCCACTCGATGCTCACATGACGGCATTGTCCGGCGGTCAGGCCGCGCGCGCCGGCCTCGCGTCACTGTTGCTTTCGCGCTACGACATTCTCTTGTTGGACGAGCCCACCAACGATCTCGACCTACGCGGTCTCGAGCAGTTGGAGCGATTTGTCGCCGAGACGCGCGCAGCACTGGTTGTCGTGAGCCATGATCGCGAGTTCCTCTCGCGCACCGTCACCGGAATCGTGGAACTCGATCTGGCACAACAGGACATCGCCGTGTACGACGGCGGCTACGAGTCGTACCTCGCCGAACGCGAGATCGCCCGCCAGCACGCACGCGAGGCGTTCGAGGAATACGCAGGCACCCGCTCCGATCTCGAAGATCGCGCACAGATGCAGCGCAACTGGATGGAACACGGCGTCCGCAACGCGCGTCGTAAAGCCAAGGACAACGACAAGATCGGACGCGGATTGCGGACCGAGTCGACGGAGAAGCAAGCCGCGAAAGCCCGCCAGACTCAACGCCGCATCGAGCGACTCGAAGTCGTCGAGGAACCGCGCAAGGAGTGGGAACTTCGCATGGAGATCGCGGCGGCGCCGCGGTCCGGTTCCGTTGTCGCAACCACGAACGGCGCCAAGGTAACTCGCGGTCAGTTCACGTTCGGTCCGGTCACGACGCAGATCGACTGGGGCGATCGAATTCTCGTCACGGGCGCGAACGGGGCAGGCAAGACCACCCTCCTCAACGTCCTGCTCGGCAAACTCGTCCCGGACGAGGGCATCGCGTCGCTGGGTTCCGGTGTCGCGATCGGTGAGATCGATCAGGCGCGTGGATTGTTCGAAGGTGATCAACCAGTCGTGGAGGCCTTCGGGGCACAGGTTCCGGACTGGCCCGATGCCGATGTCCGCACTCTCCTCGCCAAGTTCGGCCTGCGCGGACACCACGTACTCAGATCTGCCGCTTCCCTGTCCCCCGGCGAAAGAACAAGGGCTGCGCTTGCTTTGCTCCAGGCTCGCGGCGTGAACCTACTGGTACTGGACGAGCCGACGAACCATCTCGACCTTCCGGCGATCGAACAGCTCGAGCAGGCAATGGAGTCGTTCGAGGGAACCCTCCTTCTGGTCACTCACGATCGACGCATGCTGCAGTCCACCCGAAGCACGCGCCGGTGGCGAATGGAGAACGGACAGCTCTTCGAGGAGTAGCCGATCGACTCTGCTTGCGCAGACAACCCGCGTGTGCAACTATTTATCAGGCGCACGCAATAGTTGCATGCGCGGCACAGGTGGCCCGCGGATGACATGATCCCCCGTCGAGCTGCCACATCCCAGTCCCGAAAGGCACTCTTCAATGTTGTCGATCCCCGACCGCACACTGACTCACGGAACCACCGGCGAGCCGATCACCATCCCGCAACTCGGGTACGGCGTTTTCCAGGTACCGGACGCACAGACCGAAGAGGTCACTGCCGCAGCTCTCGAGATCGGCTACCGCCACATCGACACGGCCGCGATCTACGGAAATGAAGCCGGGGTCGGCCGCGCCATCGCAGGTTCGGATATCCCTAGGTCAGAGCTTTTTGTCACCACCAAGCTGTGGAATGACGATCAGGGCCACGACCGAACACTCGCCGCTTTCGACACCAGCCTCGACAAGCTCGGACTCGACTACGTCGACCTCTATCTGATTCACTGGCCCGCGCCGGCAAAGGGCCTGTTCGTCGAGACCTGGGCGGCATTCGAGCAAATTCTCGCCTCCGGCCGCACCCGGGCGATCGGTGTGTCCAACTTCCTGCCCGAGCACCTCGAACTGCTGGCCGAGCACAGCTCGATCACCCCGGCCGTCAACCAGATCGAATTGCACCCCAGACTGCAACAGCACGCGTCACGGGAGTACGCGCGAAGTCGCGGCATCGAAATCGAGGCTTGGAGCCCATTGGGACAGGGAACCATCCTCGACGACCCGGCCATCGGGAAAATTGCTGCAGCACACGGCAAGAGCCCGGCACAGATAATTCTGCGCTGGCATCTCGAACAGGGTCACACCGTTCTGTCGAAGTCGGTCACGCCTGCACGCATGCGCGACAACGCCGCAATCTTCGACTTCGCACTCGATGCCGACGAGTCAGCGGCCATCGCAGCGCTGAACACCGACAGCCGTGTCGGGCCTGATCCAGTCGAATTGAACTGAATCGAAACGGCTTCAAGAATTTTCGTGGGGAGTCAACGTCAGCAGCACAGAATCGACGGACTGCTCGGCCAGGAGCGCGTCCAGCGGTAAGTGACGGAACAACGCTCGGTAATAGATCGGCGACGCCAGCGCGTCCAGGACGAAGTCCAGGTCGAAGTCGCTCCGTATGTCGCCGCGTAGCCGCGCCGATTCCAGCACTGCCGCAGTGGAATCGCGTCGAGGCTGAAAGAATGCCGACTGGAAATCCCGCGCCAATTCCGGGTCCGCCGCCAGATCCGCGACCAACGCGGGCAGGATCCGACCGACTACCGTTTCACTCAGTCCCACAACCAATGTCGTGATGCCGGCGACCAGGTCTGCCCTGAGATTGCCGGTGTCCGGCGTTGGATCAGTACCGATGTGCGCCACGACAACGTCGACCACCAGATGCCGCTTCGACGGCCATCTCCGGTAGATGGCGGGTCGATGCACGCCCGCTCTCGTCGCCACCGAACCGATCGACAGCTCCGCATATCCGTTCTCCCCCAACAACTCCAGGGTTGCCGCCAGAACGGCGTCGTCGATCCGCTCGTCGCGGGCGCGCACCATCTACAGCACCGGCCGCGGCATGAGCACCAGACGCCAGCCGTCGGGATCTTCGAAAGTCATCCCCGCGTTCTCCTCCCAGTACGGATTCTCGGCGCCAACGGGTTCGTGCCCTGCTTCCCCCAACCTCTGAACTACCTCGTACATCGCCGACTCGCCGGCGAAGTAGAGCACCAACAGGTTGTCCTGCGTCGGCGCCGGGCATGGGCTTCCGTCTTCGTGGGTCGTGAATTCGAGGTGATAGTTCGAATCCGGCAGACCCAGCATGATTCCGTCGTACCCGGCATGACCGGAGAACCGGTAGAGCTCTGGCAATCCCAGACAGTCGCGATAGAACGCAATCACGTCGTCGAGCCTGTCGGTGGGTCGCGCTACGCGCACTTGCACTACTGCGAGGTCGTTCGGCCAAGTTGTCATTCCAAAACAGTACAGTACGTACCGTAATGTTTCGAGAAGATGGCTGCCAGCCTCCCGACGGCAGCTCGCTGCAACTACAAGCGATCATTCTCCGGAAACGCCGCCTTGGGCATGAACTTCGGCCTGGCGAACAGCACAGACAGTTTAGTGGGCTGCGACTCCACCGGGCGATCGGACCGGTACAGCAACGCCTGCTGCGGGGTACTCAACCATTCACTGGCGAAGATCTCACCGAGGCGCGAAACCGGCACGTGCGACCCGTCCTCGAGTCGAACGGTGACGTCCGCCCCGATATCCGACTGGCCGTACACGACCCACCACGATTCGCCTTCCACATCCCCCGGAGTGTGCTGCCCGATACCGATGACTGCACCCTTCTCCATCGGATCGCGCCAGACCGCGTCGCGCCCTTGCGGTCCCACGCAGTAGCTACCATCCTCGCGCACCTGCACGACCAGGCCGGACTTTTCGAGCACCAACTGTTCGACCACTATGCCAAGCCCCTTCCGTTGCCCGAACCTTATCCGCCGGCACGCCCCAGAAGCCGAACAATCGCGGTTCGTGTTGACAAACTGTTGGGTTTTTACAACACTTTGATGCATGAGCCCAGTCCGGCGGGGAGACGCGCTCCCCATCTTCAATCGCATCGGAGTGCTTCGCGCCGAGCGGAAGATGAGCCGGGCACAGCTTGCGCAACTCGTCGACGTGAATCCGCAGACGGTGGGGGCACTCGAACGCGGTGACCACTACCCCAGCCTGGATCTTGCATTCCGAATCTGCTGGGTGTTCGACCTCCCGGTGGAGGCGGTGTTCTCCCGGACGGAGTTCGGGCCGCTGTCGACGGAGGTCTACCGGAATGCACCGTCGACGGAGGTCTACCGATCTGACCGCACTACCGAGGGGAGTGAAAAGCCAAGTGCCTGAATCAAATCTGATCGACCGCTACCAGGCCCACCGCACTCGGCGGTTCCTGCAGAACGAGGAGACGTTCCGACATTGGCTACCGAATTGGCGAACCCGTCGACGTCGGCGCGTACTCGTCGTCGCCCTGGCGGTCCTGTTCACCACGATGGTTGCCGTCAGCACAGCATGCCTGTTCAATCCGCTCTTCGCCGTGGCATGGCCGGTCCTCACCCTGCTGTTCCTGCCGACGTGGTCCTCACTTCAAATCGTGTCGGGCCGGCAAGGGGATGCTCCGCGGCAGGCGTTGGACGAATGGGAGATCCAGCAACGCAACGACGCTCGCTCCGTCGGGCTCAGCGTGACCCAAACGTTGGTCTTCATTGTCGCCATTTTCCTCATTTTCACCTCGTCGGTGCAGTGGAATGTAGAGAGGCTGCCTTACACGGGAGGTTTATTGGCACTGACTGCAATGCTGATCGGCGCGTGCACGCCCGCGATGATTCTCTCGTGGACCAATCCAGACCCGGATCCGATTGATTCGGAAGAGTTCGATCTCTGACCCGTATTACCGAAGCGCACCACTCGACCGATGGGAAGGACCCATGTCAGCCACCCTCACGATCGACGGCATCTCGAAACGCTACGGCGACGTCGTCGCACTCGACAACCTGAGTTTCGAAGTGCGCCCAGGCGAGATCTTCGGATTCGTCGGCAGTAACGGCGCCGGCAAGACGACCACGATGCGCATTGCGCTGGGTGTGCTCGGAGCAGATTCGGGAGAAGTTCGCCTCGGCGGCAAACCCGTCGACCTCGAGGTGCGTCGCACTATCGGATACATGCCGGAGGAACGCGGCCTCTACCCCAAGATGAAGGTGGGAGCGCAACTTTCCTATCTGGCCGAGCTACACGGACTCTCGAAGGCCGACGCGCACGCGGCCACTGAGCGGTGGACCGAACGTCTGGGCATCGCCGAACGCGTCAAGGACACCGTCGATTCCCTGTCCCTCGGCAATCAGCAACGTGTGCAGCTCGCGGCGGCGCTGGTTCACGACCCATCGGTACTCGTTCTGGACGAACCGTTTTCGGGCCTCGACCCCGTAGCGGTCGATGTCATGAGTGACGTGTTGGTCGAGAAGGCTCGCACCGGTGTTCCCGTAATCTTCTCCAGCCATCAGCTGGATCTGGTGGAGCGCTTGTGCGATCGCGTGGGCATCATCAGCCGCGGCAGCATGCGAGAGATCGGAACCGTCGACGAGCTACGAGGCAAGGGTGACGGCCGAATCGAAGTCTTCGCCCCTGACGCGCCGGTCGGTTGGGCACACCATCTGATCGGTGTCACCACACTGAGCCACCTCGACGGTCGAACGCTCCTGATCGTCGACGGAACCGCCGACGATCAGCAGATCCTGCATGCAGCATTGAAAACCGGACCGGTGCACGAGTTCACGCTACGACGTCCGTCACTGACCGATCTGTTCCGAGAGGTAGTAGCCGCATGAGCAACCAGTTGAGCGGAGGTCGAGCCATCGGGTTGGTCGCCCGACGCGAATTCATGACGCAGATCTCGAAGAAGAGTTTTGTGATCAGCAACGTCATCATTCTGGTCGCGATCATCGGCGGCATCATCGCCTTCTCGCTCTTCTCCGGCGGCGACGAGGACAAGTCGAAGATCGGCTTGGTCGGCAACCAATCACTCAGTGCCACGATGGTGTCCATCGGCGACACCCTCGGAAATCCGGTGACGGTAACGGAGGTTTCCGACGACGGCACCGCGCGTGATCAAGTCAAGGACGGCGACCTCGACGTGGCCGTGATCGCTGGATCGGGCGGCGGCGTCACTGTCGTGACCAAGAAGGAAGTAGCCACGAATCTGCGGGCCGTCATCGAGAGTTCCGTTGCACAGCAGGCACAATCGAATGCGCTTTCCGCTGCGGGGATCGACCCGGCTCAGCTCGCCGAAGCCACGTCCACCGCAGTGGTCACCATCGATGCCATCGATCCCCCGGATCCCGAACAGGGCCAACGTATAGCGATGTCGATCGCTGCTGTGGTGCTCCTGTACATGCAGATCCTGTTGTTCGGAACGTACGTGGCGATGGGCGTCGTCGAGGAGAAGTCCAGCCGTGTCGTCGAGTTGCTGCTCTCCACTCTCCGTCCACTGCAGTTGTTGTGGGGCAAGGTTCTCGGAATCGGTGCTGTCGGCCTGATGCAGATGGCTGCCTATGCCGTCGCGGGCGTCGCCACCGGACTGGCGACGGGTGTCCTGACCGTGACGGGCACCGCAATCGGCGTTCTGTTCGGCACTCTCGGGTGGTTCATTCTCGGCTTCCTCTTCTTCGCCGTGCTGTACGCCGCGGCCGGGTCCATGGTCTCGCGACAGGAGGACGTCAACGCCACCGCGATGCCTCTCGCGCTGCTCGTCATGGCAATGGTCAGCGTGGCTTTCGTTTCGGTGAGCAATCCAGAAGGAACCCTGAGCAACGTGTTGAGTTGGATTCCGCCGTTCTCGGCAATCCTCATGCCCCTGCGCATTTCCGCCGGTGTTGCTTCTCCGTTCCAGATCGTGGGAACGATTCTGCTGATGCTGGTCGTGACTGCTGCGCTGTCGATGATCGCGGCAAAGATCTACCAGCGCTCCATCCTTCGTATCGGCAAGGTCGTTTCGTGGAAAGAGGCGTTCGGACGCTGATTTATCCGGCGCACAACTGACGCCACACGATCACGGCAGCACCCCGCCCAGGTAGGTTCATCCTGGACGGGGTGCTGCTTACTTGGAGGACGTTGTGCGAATCTCGGCCGAAGAACTACTCACTGCGGTACTCGATCCCGAGAGCTTCGTCTCTTGGGACTCCCCGCCCGTCGACGTCGGACCTGGCGCGAAATACGCGGAAGACCTGGCGAAGGCCCGCGAGAAGAGCGGAGTTGACGAGTCCGTCGTCACCGGTGTCGGTACCGTTCGGGGACGTCGGGTCGCGGTAATTGCCTGTGAATTCAGCTTTCTCGCCGGTTCGATCGGAGTTGCTGCAGCCGAGCGGATCGTGACCGCTGTCGAACGTGCTACGGCAGAACAACTCCCGCTGCTGGCCTCGCCCACCTCCGGCGGAACGCGGATGCAGGAGGGCACCGTGGCGTTCGTTCAGATGGTGAAGATCGCTGCGGCAGTGGCTGTTCACAAAGCGGCACACCTGCCCTACCTGGTTTACCTGCGCAATCCCACCACCGGCGGGGTCTTTGCCTCGTGGGGATCCCTCGGCCACATCACCGTCGCGGAACCCGGTGCTCTGGTGGGATTCCTCGGACCCCGTGTCTACGAATCCCTGTACGGCGAAAAGTTTCCCGACGGTATCCAGACGTCCGAAAACTTGTATCGCAACGGCGTTATCGACGGCGTCGTACCCGTCGACCGCCTCCGTCTGCTGGTTAATCGAGCGTTGTGTGTGCTCACCGATCCCCCGGCCCCGGCGGCCACGGACCCGATTCCCTCACCCGAGATTCCCGATGTTCCCGCCTGGCAGTCGGTGATGCTCTCGCGCCGGGCCGATCGACCCGGCATCCGGCAGTTGCTCCGCCATGCCGCAACTGAACAGGTACCGCTCAGCGGCACCGGGCAGGGTGAAACCGACAAGACGATCTTGCTCTCGCTCGCCCGCTTCCGAGGCTTTCCGTGCATCCTGCTCGGCCAGGACCGCAGTGGCCAATCCGCGCTCACCACGATGGGACCGGCCGCGCTCAGGGAAGCGCGACGGGGCATGAAACTTGCCGAAGAACTACAACTCCCGCTTGTCCTCGTGATCGACACTTTGGGCGCGTCGCTGTCCAAAGAAGCTGAAGAACGTGGACTGGCCCCTGAGATCGCCCGTTGCATCGCCGACCTCGTGACGCTGAAGACCCCGACAGTGTCGGTGTTGCTCGGCCAGGGAACAGGCGGTGGGGCTCTCGCGCTGCTGCCCGCCGATCGGGTACTCGCGGCACAGAACGGGTGGCTCGCTCCCCTGCCGCCGGAAGGCGCAAGCGCGATCGTCCATCGCGACATCAGTCACGCACCGGAGATGGCGGCAGCGCAGGGCATTCGTTCGTTGGATCTGCTTCGAGACGGCGTGATCGACGCGATCATTCCCGAAACGCCTGACGCGGCCGACGAACCCGTGGAATTCTCCAAGAGGGTAGGGGCTGCGATAGCGCACGAACTCTTCGTGCTTGCCGAAGAGTCGGACACCGATCGCCAGTCCTCCCGTATCGCGCGCTATCGAAACCTGGGAGTTCCGCAATGACGACGAAGGACCGGAATGCGCTGACGCTGCCGCACAGTTACGACCGCGCGGCACTCGCTCGTTTCGAATTGTTCCTGTTCGCCGGCGTCGCCACCGTGCTGATCACCCGCGCTTATCTGGCGGCAACGGGCTATCCCCAGATCGGGGGCGGCGCCCTCCACATCGCACACGTTCTCTGGGGCGGATTGCTGATGGCCGTCGCCATCGTCGCGACCGCCATCACCGAAGGCTCTCGCACGCGTGACCTGGCCACGCTCGTCGGCGGAATCGGATTCGGTCTCTTCATCGACGAGGTCGGAAAATTCGTCACCGCCGACGTCGATTACTTCTACCAGCCTGCCATCGCGATCATGTACGTCGTCTTCGTTCTCTTCTATCTTGCCGCGCGCGAGGTGGTGATTCGGCGCGGAATGAATGATCGTCATCGGCTCGCCATCGGGGCGCGAGCGCTCTCGGACCTCGCTCTCGGTCAGCTAGACGAGATCCAGTACAACCACGCCCTCCGCGTACTCGACGGCGTCGAAGACCGCAGCCTCACCGACCTCGTCGATTCGATCAAAGCCGGCCTGCATTCACAGACTCCGCCGACCGGCGGTATCGAATCGAAGATCACTCGTGGCCGCAACGCGTTCTTCCACCGTGCCGAGGAACTGCTCCGGCACCGGGTCGTCCGCCGACTGGTACTGACCCTGTTCGTACTGCAGGCTCTTCTGGCGATTGTCCAGGTGATCTACGCGTTGGTTTCCGAGAACGTCGTCGAGGCCGACGACGTCTCCGACCTGGTGGTCCAGATCTCCACCGTCGCAACCGGAGTTCTTGTGGTTCTGGGAGTGTGGTTCCTCTTCCGCGGTCCGTACCTGCGAGCCCTGAGACTCCTGCGTGCATCCCTCATCGTGAGTCTCCTGGTGACGCAGGTCTATCTGTTCACGCAGGACCAGTTCGGCGCGCTTTTCGGTTTCGCAGTGTCACTGTTCATGCTCGCGACACTTCGCATCGCGATTCGAAGCGAAGAGTCCGCCGCAGCTCTACCGCAGTAATCCTCTACCGCAGCGATTCTCTACCGCACTGAGATCGCCGGCCGACTCGGTAGATCGCGGATCCCGCGGAGCGGGCTGAAGAGCAGGACCAATCCGCACGGCGCGATCAGGCAGGCCATGATCCACATCGTCCCGCGCGGTCCCACTGCGTCGCCGAGGTAGCCTGCCGTCAGCGCACCGAGCGGAATGCTGCTGTGCAGCAGGAACATACTCGTTGCCACCACTCGTCCGAGGCGGTCCGGCGGACAGTAACTTTGACGGAAACTGCCGAGCACCACGTTGCACGACACGACGCCCGCAACCATCACCATGCCGCCGATGCAGAACCAGAACAGGCCGGCACCGTACGTCGTCAGAGGTGCTAACAGGATGAACGGTCCCGTCACCAACTGACAGATGAGAACGCTTCGGGCAGTGCCGAATCTGCGACCGAGCGGGCGCCCGATCATCGATCCGACAATTCCGCCCACCCCGGCAATCGCCAGGAGAAGCCCGAGTCCGAACTCCCCCACGCCAACCGTCTTTTCCAGGAACACGATCTGGATCGTGGAGTACCCGGTGAGACCGAAATTGAGCAGAGTGCCGTAGACGACGATCGACCGCAGATACGGATCACCGGCGACGAATCGCAGTCCGAGCGCAATCTGCCGTCGCAACGGTTCTCGCTGATTCTGTCCGCGATGGACGGTCTCCTGCACACGAATCAGCCAGATGCATACGAAGCAGAAGGCGAACGTGAACGCGTCGACAACCAGACCGGCCGCGAGCCCGACAGTTGCAACCACCAGCCCACCGACGCTTGGGCCGATCACCCGAGTTGCGGCCTCGGCGCCCTGAATCTTCGAGTTCCCTTCGACAAGATCCGCTTCGGCGAGCACCGTGGGGAGATACGAGTGATAGGCCGCCTGGAAGAAGACGGTGGCTGTACCGGTGAGCAGCGCGACCAGGAGCAGGTGGCCGTATGTCATCGCCTCCAGGAAGCCGGCGATCGCGAGGCTCGCGAAGAACAGCGCGCACGCAGCGTTCGCGATCATCATGATCGGGCGCCGAGGCAGCCGGTCGATCCAGGCACCTGCTGGTAGTCCGACGATCAACCACGGCAACCACACTGCTGATGCCAGCACACCGATCTGGAAGCTACTCGCGTCCAGTTCGCGAAGCGCGATCAGCGGCAGTACGACGGTCGTGACACCGTTTCCGATACCGCTGACTGCGTCGCCGGTCCACAGAAGTCGGAAGTCACGCAGAGCGAGGACTCCCCAGAAGCCTGCGCGTTGCGCTGCACCTGTCACATCGATCCCCCTTTCAGTCCCTGGCCTATCCCACCCCTGCGCGCCACTGGCCGACGGGACAGGCCCGCCCGGCGCAAAGGGACGGTACCCGCACCGCTACTGAGGCGCACCGCACTGACGGTGACCTAAGGTGTTTCAGGTCACCGGTAAGCGAAGTTCACGAGAGGACACACGTCGATGAGCTCTTCCGAGCAGGCGTCCCACACCACGTATGCCGACGCATATCGCGAGAGCATGGATCAGCCGGAGAAGTTCTGGCTCGACGCTGCGCGGGCCGTCGACTGGGATGTCGCCCCCACGAAGGCTCTCGACGATTCTGCCGCGCCGATCTATCGCTGGTTCCCGGATGCTTCGCTCAACACCAGCTTCAATGCCCTCGATCGGCACGTCCGCGACGGCCGCGGCGATCAGACCGCGTTGATCTTCGACTCCGCGATGGTCCCCACCAAAGCCACTTACACCTACGCCGAATTGCTCGAGCAGGTCTCACTCTTCGCCGGCGTCTTGAAAGATCAGGGTGTGGTGGCGGGCGACCGCGTGATCATCTACATGCCGATGATCCCCGAGGCTGCGATCGCGATGCTCGCGTGTGCGCGAATCGGCGCGGTGCATTCGGTGGTGTTCGGCGGCTTTGCGGCCAAGGAGCTCGCAACGCGAATCGACGACGCCGGTCCAGTGGTGCTCGTGACGGCGTCCGGCGGCCTCGAACCCGGACGAACAATCGAGTACCTGCCGATGGTCGAGAAGGCTCTGCAACTGTCCGCCACTCCCGCGCACACCGTGATCGTGAAGAATCGCGAGCAGATTCCCGGTGCAGCTTCCGACTACAAGTCAAGTGCCGCAGCCTGGTTCGACTGGGACGAGCTGATCGCCGACGCCACCCCGGCCGACCCGGTGTCGGTCGCCGCGACGGATCCGCTCTACATCCTCTACACCTCGGGAACGACCGGTAAGCCCAAGGGCGTCGTCCGGGACAACGGTGGCCATGCCGTTGCGCTGACGTGGACCATGAAGAATCTGTACGACATCAGCCCAGGACAGGTGTGGTGGACCGCCTCCGACGTCGGCTGGGTGGTCGGCCACTCCTACATCGTCTACGGACCGTTGCTCGCCGGAGCCACGACGGTCATGTACGAAGGCAAGCCCGTCGGCACCCCCGACGCCGGTGCGTTCTGGCGCATCATTTCCGAATACAACGTGTCGGCACTCTTCACCGCTCCGACAGCGATCCGCGCGGTCCGCAAGGCCGACCCGGACGCAAAAGAGCTTGCCAAGTACGACATCTCGTCGCTCGACACACTGTTCGCGGCCGGCGAGCGCTTGGATCCCGACACCTACGAGTGGGCTACTCGGATTCTCGATCGCCCGGTGGTCGATCACTGGTGGCAGACAGAAACCGGTTGGGCCATCTGCGCGAATCTGCGCGGCCTCGAACCCATGGAGATCAAAGCGGGCTCACCCACCGTCGCCTGCCCCGGATACCGCGTCGAAATCGTCGACGGCAAGGGCGAACTCGTGGGTCCGGGCACCGAGGGCAACATCGTGATCGGCCTGCCGCTTCCTCCCGGAACACTCGCCGGACTGTGGCGTGACGAGGACCGGTACGTGAAGTCCTACCTGTCGACTTTCGAAGGCTATTACCTCACCGGCGACTCCGGGTACATCGACGAGGACAACTACGTCTTCGTGCTCGGACGAAGTGACGACGTGATCAACGTTGCCGGACATCGCCTTTCGACCGGAAGCATGGAGGCCGTCGTCGCCGGCCACCCGGCTGTCGCCGAATGCGCGGTCATCGGCATTCAGGACGAACTCAAGGGGCAACGGCCGAGCGGTTATGTCGTGCTCAAGTCCGGCGTCGACATCGATCCCGAAACACTCCGACAAGAACTGGTCGCGCGGGTGCGAGACCAGATCGGTGCCGTCGCCACGTTCCGGGACGTCACCGTCGTCGCCGCACTACCGAAGACTCGTTCCGGCAAGATCCTCCGCAAGACCATGCGGCAGATCGCCGACAACGAGGAGTACACGGTCCCGTCGACCATCGAGGACGCGAGCGTATTGGACGAGTTGTCCAAACTCCTTCGCGGATAAGGATTCAGCGAATTCCCCTGTCTGTCTGCCTCCGGACGTAGCAGTATGAACACGTTCCAGTTTTCAACGATTCAGACGGGCAGGGGAAGTTCGATGGGCAATTTGGACGGTCAGGTCGCATTCATCACCGGAGCGGCGCGTGGTCAAGGGCGCGCGCATGCCGTCAAGCTCGCGTCCGAGGGCGCGGACATCATCGCGGTGGATCTCTGCGCGCCGGTGGCAACGGCGGGGTACGACATGGCCACCGAAGCCGACCTCGCCCAGACCGTCGCCCTGGTCGAAGCTCAGGGCCGGCGTATCGTCGCATCCGTCGCGGACACTCGCGACCTCGATGCCCTGAAATCAGCGGTCGACGCCGGAGTCGAGAAACTCGGCCGACTGGACATCGTGATCGCCAACGCGGGAATCGCGGCGTCGGCGAAATTGTCCTGGGACCTGAGCGCCGAAGAGTTCCGCGAGCTGATGGACATCAACGTCACCGGCGTCTGGTTGACGACCAAGGTGTCGATTCCGCACATCATGAACGGCAATCGAGGTGGATCCATTGTGTTGATCAGCTCGATGGCCGGGCTTCGAGGCGTGCCGGGGATTGCACATTACTCCGCGTCCAAGCACGCCGTTCGGGGGCTGGCGAAGTCTCTGGCCAACGAACTCGGCTGGGCAGACATCCGAGTCAACTCCGTACACCCGGGCAATGTGCGAACGACGATGATCGACAACGAACCGATGGTTCGTGCGTTCCGTCCAGACTTGGAGAATCCTGTCCTCGCCGATACCGCTCCGATCATGTCGAAGCTGAATCTGCTGCCCCACCCGTGGGTCGACCCCGAGGTGATTGCGGATGCGGTGTTCTATCTGGTGGGGCCGGCCGGCCGCGGGATCACCGGCATCGCGTTGCCGATCGATCTCGGCACCTCGGAAAAATTCGCCGGCGGCTGAAGGCCCGAACTGATGCAGAATTGCCTCTGCCGGATGGGTCTCGAGCACCATCCGGCAGAGGCAATTCCGGCTTGATCAAGCCTTCGTAGCAACAGAACAAGTAGTCGACAACCTCATAGGCGCTCCTCGTCTGGCGTGGGAAAAACCGTTGTGGGATGCGCAACAAACCCAAGACCCAGCGTAGAAGCATTTGGCCGCAAACGCGCGTCATTCGGCACTATTTTTTGGATTCGGGCATACTGGACAACGCTCCCACCACGTATTATGGACCCGAGTTCACACTTACAGGGGGTAGGCACAGTGACGGTCAAATACGCCGTAATGGACCCGATTCACGGAAAAGTCGAGATCTCGTTCGATGTCGACACGGGGGTCGTCGACGTCCGAAACGGCAACTCACACGCTCTGTTGACGCGTCGAGTCGATGCCCCGCGCCGTGAAGGCACACCTATCGGAACGCGCGCCGCCGCCGACTTGTTCTTCACTGTCGGTGGCGACGAAGTCGAACTCACTGTCGGCAAAGGGTTTCTGTCCCGTCGCTCGTACTCTGTCTCGGCACTCGTCGACGGCGTGAGTTTGAACTTCGCCCCAGTCGACGACGCGAACAGTGCATTCACCCGCGACGGATTGCGGATCGGGCACTTCTCCAAGAACGAGGAATCCGATCCCAGACAGACCGACGCAGTCTGGTCGAGCACGCCGAGCACCGACGAACTTGTCATCGGTTACGCCCTGGCCGAAGCCTTCGATTGCGGAGCACTCAACGGGGCTTTTGCGTTGATCGAATCACTGGTGCTCGGCGGCGGATAGAGACCACTCAAAGCAGGTGGATTACCAGCAGAACAACGGCAATAGCTGGGAAAAGCATCTGCACGACGGCTGCGCGGGCTTTGTCGGGAGACGAGAGAATCAGCACCAATCCCGCGGCAACCATCGATCCTGTGCCTGCCAGTACGAGGGCAATTCCGACCGACGCGGAGCCGGTCGCCGCAATCACGATGCCGACCGCCGACACGATCGCCAAGAAAAGGTTGTAAAAGCCCTGGTTGAAGGCGAGCGGCTGCGTGGTGATCGCCTCTTCCTCGGACTTCACGCCGAACGTGGCGCGGGTCTTCGGGGCCGTCCAGAGAATCGATTCGAGGACAAAAATGTACACGTGCACTGCTGCGGCCAGTCCCGCGAAGATGTAGCCGGCGACGTTCATCGGTGAGCTCCTGTTACTTCGAGTGAATTCTGTATCGTTCGGTCCAATATATACTGGACCGAACGATACAGAAAGAGCGAGGCTTTGATGGGCAGATCACAAGAATTCGACACAACAGCCGTGGTCGCTGCCGCTTTGGACGTTTTCTGGGCACGCGGATACGAAGGCGCCTCACTCGGCGACCTCGAATCCGCGACGGGGCTGAGTCGGTCAAGTCTCTACAACTCGTTCACCAACAAGCGCGGATTGTTCGACGCCGCCGTGCAGCTGTACCTCGAACATGTCATCCGGCCACGTCTGCGCAGCCTCACGACAAATCCCGGGGCAGACGCCGTCGACGACTACCTTTCCTCGCTTGCGCACGCGATCGGCACCATGACCGCCGACTCACCTCGGCGCGGTTGCCTACTTCTCAATACGGCTGCCGGACTCGGCGCGCACGACGATGCGGTGGCCGCAGTGATCCGCGCTTACCGCCGAGAGCTCGCCGACGCGATCAACAGTGGATTACACGCCGCGTTTCCAACCGAGACAGACGCCACGCTCTCAGATCGCACTCGAATCCTTCTCTCCTGCACGGTAAGTGCATTGGTACTCGCACGAGTTGACACCGAAGAGGCCATCGCAACTCTGGAATCTGCGCGCCGACTGAACGCAGAGTGGCAGGGATAATGACCGGAAAGCTCACGCCATTGCCCGCCATCAGGCGGGTAGGCGATGATGCTTCACGTGCCCAAGTTGACCACGCCCGCTATCGCCGCTGGATATCTCCGGGGAATGGACCAACCCTCGATCCACGTCGGGACTTCCGCGATTCTCCGACCCTGGACCCGCGACGACGCACCGGCCGTCATGGAAGCCTTTCGCGATCCGTCGATTCAGCGTTGGCACATCCGCCGCGCCGACTCGATCGACGAAGCACGGGGTTGGCTCACCCAGTGGAGAGACGGGCGGGCAAGCGAATCCGAATGCCATTGGGCGATCGCCGCTCCCGAGACAAATGAACTCCTCGGTCGAATCGCAGCAAAGGGGGTGAATTTGTGGGACGGCACTGCCGAGCTCGCGTATTGGGTGACCCCAGCGGCGCGCGGCCGCGGACTGTGCACCCAGGCTGTAACCGCACTGTCCGAGTGGGTATTCCGCGAAGTAGGGTTTCATCGACTGGAACTCGAGCACTCGATCCACAACCCACGATCGTGCCGAGTCGCCACCAAAGCAGGGTTCAGCGAAGAAGGTGTTCGACGAAGCTCCGCCAGGCACGCCGACGGCTGGCACGACATGCACGTCCACGCCCGACTACGTAGCGATCAGCCATCGGCAACGACCCGCGCCGCGAGGGCAAGCGTCTGATCCACCAATTCCGCAACTCGCTGCGGCACGACCGGTTCGAGGTCGAACAGAATTCGGTAGATGATCGGCGCCACTACATGGTCGACCACCGAATCACCATCCACGCCGGCAGCTTCCGGCCAACGCGCGAGGATCACGTCGATCTGCGTCCGACAGAAGAAGGCACACTTGAACTTCTTCGTACCGTCCGGTGCATGCGTCTGATCGTCGCTCATCAACACGTCACGCAACGAAGCACGACCGACAGGCGCAGACATCTCCTCGAGGTACTCCTGCGCCCAAATCGTCAGATCCCCTCGGAGCGAGCCCGTTTCACGCGGGTCGGCGTCCGGGCGCAATCTCTCGATCGAGACGTCGGCAAAGACTTCGTTGATGTCACCCCACCGCCGATAGATGGTCGACGGGGTCACTCCCGCATCGGTCGCGATCATCGGCACCGTGATCTCGGCTCGATCACGCTGTTCCAACAACTTGCGCGCCGACGCATGCACGGCCTGTTGGATGCGCGCACTACGGCCACCGGGGCGCGGACCTGCGGACGGACTCATAAATCCAATACTAACGCAAAGATGTTGCATTAGGCTACGGCCAGGCGTAGCGTCCCAAACGCAAAGTATTTGCGTTTGAAGTCTTCACCACCCGCACGGGAAGCGCTACGACAATGACAACGACCGTTTCACCACAGACCGAGAGCACTTCACGCCCACGCCTTGGGCGAGGCGTCGCTTTCACACTCATCGCCGTCATCATCGCCACGTTCCTGGGCGCATCCGCGACCCCGACACCGTTGTACGAGCACTATCAACAGTTGTGGGGATTCTCCTCGCTCGCGTCGACGCTCGTGTTCGGCATCTACGCTCTCGCATTGCTCGCCACGCTCCTGACCGCCGGATCCCTGTCCGATCACATCGGCAGGCGCCCGGTCCTGCTCGGAGCACTCGCGCTCGAGGCAGTCTCGCTCGCGCTGTTCGCCTCGGCCGACGGGTTGACCATCCTGCTCATCGCCCGGGTCGTACAGGGTGTTGCCACCGGCGCTGCAATCAGTGCTCTGGGTTCGGCATTGATCGACCTCGAACGCACTCCGGGTCGAGGATCGATCATCAACAGCGTCGCTCCGACGATGGGGCTTGCAGTCGGAGCAGTGGGTTCGAGCCTCATCAGCGAGCACCTGCCCCGGCCCACCAGCACTGTCTACCTGGTCCTTCTCGTGCTTGTCATTCTCGAGATCTTCGGAGTATGGGCCGCTCCCGAGACTTCGGGCGGACGCCCCGGAGCCTGGCAGTCCCTGCGCCCCACACTGGCCGTTCCTCGTCAGGCGCGCACGATGATTGCCCTGACCGCACCGTGCCTGATCGCGGTCTGGGCACTGGGAGGTTTCTACCTCTCACTCGGACCTGCATTGGCGCGCAACGCACTTGACGTTCACAGCTCCCTCATCGGTGCCATCATGGTCGCAACACTGACAGGATTCGGAGCGGCAGCAGTACTCACCTTCCGCAAACTCGGCGGCCGGACCGTGATGCTGATCGGAACCACCGCCTTGGTGCTCGGGGTGGCCGTCACACTCATCGGTGCTGAAACATCCTCTGCCGTATTGATTCTGGTCGGTACGGCTGTTGCAGGTATCGGCTTCGGAGCAGGATTCCAAGGAACTATCCTCACCGTCATGCCGCTGGCCGAGAACCACGAACGCGCGGGTTTGTTGTCCACCGTCTACGTCATCGCATATCTGGCCAACAGTCTTCCCGCCTTGCTGGCCGGCTACCTGGTCGGCAAGGTCGGATTGGTGGATACGACGCGTGGCTACGGCGCACTCGTCATGGTGCTCGCGGCGGCCGCACTGATCGGACTGCTGGTCACCGGCGAGCGAAAGGTCGAAGCCGTCTCGGTGTCGGAGTAGGTGTCCCCCGATCGGTGGACACACCGTTCCGCCTGCACAGGGTCCGGGGAGTGGACATACGACATCGATCTGCTCCGACATAGTTGTCTTCGAGAGAGCCAACCGAACGCTCACCCGGACAAAGGACACCGACGATGACGAACCCACGCTACGTAGTTGCCGCAATCACAGCTCTGGCCGCCGGCGCCCTCACGTTGGGATTGAGCGGAATCGCCAGTGCCGGAACCCTTCCCACAACCGGCAACAGCATCACGATGACGATCAGCAACGACACCGAACAGACAATTCATCTCGAAGGCGCCGACAACCCCTACGGACAGTGGATGCAGAGCCCACGCCAGTCGCTCGCGCCTCACGAGACCGAAATCGTCACGGCGTACAACCAGGACCCGCGCGGCCTGACGGTCGACGTCGTCTATTCCACTCCCGGCGGCGGACAAGCCGTCTTCATGGCCAACGACTATCCGCAGTTCGACACCGACGGAACTCGCACCACCGACCCTGATCACTACTTCATCTCGAGCTACATCGACGGCTACTACCCGAACCTGAGCGTCGGGTACCACCTCAGTGCGGTGTGACTGCGGCAGTCGTCATAAGTAATCCATCTGCCTCTCAGACGCACTTGTTCTTGGACATTCGTCCGGCGCGCGGGGATTGTTGAACGCAGCCCCGCACGACCAGGCACACGCCCCGCTGCCGGTGGCCCGAAAATCAACGGGAGAGGGAAAACCACAGTGCGACTACCCAACCAGTTTCTGATCTACGTCAGCGATGCCGCCTCCGCAGCAGCGTTCTACGGCGAATTGTTCGACGCGAAGCCTGAGGTCCTCAGCCCTCGGTACATGACCTTCGACCTCGGCGGCGGTGTGGTCCTTGCACTGTGGAGCGGCAAGTCCCGCGACCTCGATCCCGCGACACCGCGCAATTTCGAAGTCGGCATCTTGGTCGACGGCGGGAGCAACGAAATTCGGGCGATCCACGACGAGTGGGTGGCCAAGGGAGTCTCGGTCGTCGAAGAACCCAACGAAGATGTCTTCGGTCTGACGTTTGTCATTTCAGATCTGGACGGAAACCGCGTCCGCGTAGCGCCCGCAGATCACTGAGCACTCAGCCTTTGATCTCGCCGTACCGGCGCAAGGCCTCCTCACGCTCGTGCGCGTGATCGACTATCGGGTCCGGGTAGTCGACTGGGCGCATCGCCTTCAACGAGTGGACGGCCTTCCCGGGAACATCGCGAAGTTCGGGGACCCACCGACGGACGTATGTGCCGTCGGGATCGAACTTCTCCCCTTGCGTGATCGGGTTGAAGACGCGGAAGAAGGGCGAAGCATCCGTACCCGACCCGGCAGTCCACTGCCACCCGTGCTGATTGGAGGCCAAGTCACCGTCCACCAGATGCGACATGAAGTACCGTGCGCCGCGCCACCACGGAATGTGCAGGTCCTTCACCAGGAATGACGCGACGATCATTCGGACCCGATTGTGCATCCAGTTCTCGGCGGCGAGTTGCCGCATGCCGGCATCCACGATCGGGAAGCCGGTCTTGCCTTCACACCAGGCCGTGAAGGCGGCGTCTGCGTCGACTCCCCCGTCGTGACGTAAACGGTCGAACTTGTCGTCGTAGTTCTTCCGCGCGCTGTCGGGGCGCTGAAATAGGATGTCTGCGTAGAAGTCTCGCCAAGCAAGCTGGCGACGGTACGCCTGAGCGCCGTCTCCGAGTCGCTTGGAGAGATCTGCCAACATAGTTCTCGGATGAATCGTGCCGTACTTGAGCGGGATCGACATCCGACTCGTGGTGTCGAGGTCGGGTCGATTTCGTTCGTCGTCGTACCGGTCAAGATCGTTCTCGCAGTATTCTTTCCACTGTTCGAGCGCACCGGCCTCACCGACGACATCGCTGACGGTGCCGGACGGCGCGGGGATACTCACCCGGCGCGGGCCACCGTCCTTCTCGCTCGGATCGAACCAACGGACCGTCCCCGCATCGGTCGACGCGGGGCCCCGCCAACCATGTTCCATCCACTGACGGAAGTACGGCGTGAACACCTTGTACGGATCACCGTCCGCCTTGGTGACGCGTCCGGGCGCCACGGCATATGGTGACCCGGTGGCGATCAACTCCACCTTCTCGGCCACGGCCGCGTCGCGCCGTCGGCCGTAGGGCCCGTAGTCGCCACTGATGTGAACTTCTTCGGCGCCAACGGATTCCGCCACGCGGGGCACCACGTCTGCCGGATCACCTCGAACAACCATCAATCGTCCGTCGAGCTGGTTGTCGAGTGCCGACAAGTTGGCGAACAGTTGATTCTGGCGGGGTGAGCCTGCCGGTCCGAGCAACTTCTCGTCGAGGACGAACAAACCCAACGTCTGTCCGCCGGCATCCGCCGCTGCAGTCAGAGTCGGAAGATCACCGACCCTCAGATCGCGTCGAAACCAGATCACAGAGTTACTCACCCAGTCGAGCCTACCGATCAGATCTCAGAACGCATCCCACCGCGCGGGCCGCCAGTTGCGCCGCTCTTTCGGCTGTCGGTTCGGAGGTAAGCCCGAGCAGTCGCCGCCGGTGCTCCTCCCCGAGCAGCAAGGTGTACAACTGATCCGCGCACAGCGCAGCCTTCTGGCCGTGCTGATCGATCAAAATCTTCTCCAGAAAGGCAATCGACTTGGCCGGGCCGGATTCGTAGAACGCTGCGGCCAATTCAGGGAACTGCACGGCCTCGCCGATCATCATGCGGTGCAGCGCAATCGAGTTGTCGCTGTGCAGGGCGATGACGATGTCCACTGCAGCGGCGAGCAGGTCGGACTGGCCCTCGCCGGCATCGTCGACGTACGCGTGCTGACGCGCAACCGCAGCTGCAAAGACCGCAGACTTGTCGCCGAAGTAGCTGTACACGGTGCGCTTGGCGACGCCGGCCACCGTGGCAATGCCCTCGATGGTAGTTCGGGCGAACCCGACATCTCGAAACGAGTCGACAGCGACGTCGAGAATCTCGTTGCGTCGTTCGGCGCGCTCGGCGTCACTGGTTCTCCCACGTCTGCGCGGTTGCTCCATCAAGTCCCCTGTTACCGTGCCGGTAAATTAATGCTACGTTGACGTTTCATTAATTCGAATACTACAGGAGCACTGCATGACCGGACAACGACTCGTCCACGTCGCTATCGCCGACGACTGGGAAGCATGCAAGCGTTTCGGTGAGTACGAGGTCTCGACGCGCGGAATCAGTTACGACGAGGCAGGATTCATTCGCGCAACGACCCCGGACGCACTCGCTTCGGTGCTCGATCTGGTGTTCGGCGACCTCACATTGCCGCTGGTCGTCGCCGTCATCGATCAGGACGCCCTGACCTCCGCGGGCATCGACGTCGAATGGGAGGCGGAAAAGCCCCGAATCCTCCGACCTCTACCGATGGACGAGGACACCGTGGTCGCCGAACTGGCCATGGAACGCGTTGACGGGGTCTGGCCGATTCCCGACCTGACCCCGTACGCAAGCTGCGCCGGCTAGACCAGCGCAGCCTCCGGTTCGATAACCGGCGCCGACGCCTTCTTCCGGCCGGCAGCCACGCACAGCGCGATCCCGACGGCAATCCAGCACACCAGCACCAGAAGTGGCGTGGTGGCGCCATGGCCGTCGAAGAACGCCATCGAACGGACGGATGCTCCTGCGGCGCCAGGTGGGAGCAGCTGCCCCAATGCGCCCCAGCCTGCGGGCAACCACGCGGCAGTTGTCGCCATCCCCGAGAGTGGGTTTCCGATGAACATCATCGTGACGGCGCCCAACGCGAACCCCTTCATCCCGAGCAGGGATTCGAGCCCCAAAATGGGAAGCGAGATGGCCGACATGCCCATGGTGAGTGCGAGCGCGGTGAGCAGGTAGTTTCCGTCAAGACTGTTGGTGCCGAACTGCAGAATGGCAGTCAGTGCAAAACCCGCGACCACCGCGACGCCGGCAGCGCCCAACACTCGCTTGACGATGCTGCGCGGAAACAGTTGCACGAGAACAACAGCGGGCATGATTCCGCCGAACACCAAGGGCAAGGCCAATGCCGTGAGCCCAGCACCGGTCGGGTCGTCCGCAGTCAGCGGCACAACGTCTTCGACGGGCACCTTTGCCCCCGAGGCCTCCGAGAGGCCGTTGGCCACCCCGGTCAGGGTCTGGGCGATCGGGGTTCCGCCTGCAGTCGCGATCAACACGTGAGGACCGTTGGCATCAACGGCGATTCCGCCGACCACGTCGCGATTCCGAATCGCGTCACGCAGGGCGTCGGCGTCGGCGAATTCTCGAGTATCGAAGGCGCCTTGCTTACCCGCCTCGAGCGAGGTGCTGATCTGTTCGGTTGCCGCAGCTGGACCGGTGATGCCCAACTTCAGTTCGTGCGGGCCACTGTTGACCGAGGGCAGTACGAAGGCAAGCAGCATCAGCCCGATCACGGCGGACAAGCCCAACACCACAGCCACCAACTTCTTGCGGTCCCGTGCTTCGACTTCGGCGTTCATAACTACCCTCCCTAAGTGGAAGTTTTTCCTCCACTATTTGTGGAAGATATTCCTCCGGTTATGATGAACTGTCAATACCGGAGGTGGATGTGCGAGCCGATGCACGTGAACGCAGAAACGCAATAGTCGACGCCGCACGAGCGGTGTTCACCGAGCGCGGGCACGACGCGCCGCTCGACGCAGTCGCAGAACTCGCGAAAGTGGGCATCGCCACGCTGTATCGAAACTTTCCGACGCGCGAGGACCTCGTGACCGCCGTCGCCGTCGCAACACTGACCGATGTCCGCGAGGCTGCCGACATCGCACTCACAGCAATGTCCACCGATCCGACAAACGCGTGGCACACGCTGGTGGACCGCCTCGTGGAACTGCGCCTGGGTGCGCTCATTCCTGCACTGGTGGAACGCAGTTTCACCGAGCTGGCGCCCGAAGTTCTCGCGGTGCGTGAGGTGACGAAAACGAAGATGACCGCGACGATCGGCGCCGCTCAGAGCGCCGGACTGGTCCGCGCCGATCTGCAACCGCTCGAATTCGTCATGGCTCTGGCCAAACTGACGCGCCCGCAAATCGAGTTGTCCGACGAAGCCATGCCGAACCTGGTCCCGCGGTTGGTCGCGGTGTTCATGGCCGGTCTGCGTCCGGACGGTACCGACTTGCCGGTCTGATCAGCGAAACCCGACGTACCAGGCAAGGCACAATGGGGCTGTGACCGAGATACCGAAAATCCTCGTAGTCGACGACGACGCAGACGTCCTGACCTCACTCGAACGCGGATTGCGGCTCTCGGGATTCACCGTACTGACGGCGGTGGACGGCGCCGACGCGCTCCGAGTGATCTCCGACAAACGACCGGACGCGGTAGTCCTCGACATCAACATGCCGGTGCTCGACGGCACCGGTGTGGTGACGGCGCTTCGTGCCGCCGGCAACGAAATCCCGATCTGCGTGCTCAGTGCGCGCAACTCGGTCGACGATCGCATCGCCGGGCTCGAATCCGGTGCAGACGACTACATGGTCAAACCGTTTGTTCTTGCCGAACTGGTTGCCCGGATCCGCGCAATGCTCCGTCGCAGCAACACTCCGGCCGGCGATCACTCCGAGGGTACGAATACCCTGCGGGTCGGAAACCTCGACATCGATCTCTCCGGTCGCCGGGTTCGTGTCGACGGCAAGGAAGTACCGCTCACCAAACGCGAATTCGAGCTACTCGAAGTGCTCGCACACAATTCAGGCATCGTGCTCACTCGCGAACGTCTCCTCGAACTGGTGTGGGGCTACGACTTCGTCGCCGACACGAACGTCGTGGACGTCTTCATCGGCTATCTGCGTCGAAAGTTCGAATCCGGTGGTTCACCTCGTCTGCTGCATACGGTTCGCGGCGTCGGGTTTGTGCTTCGGGAGAACCCGTGAAGCGTCGCCGCTTCTCACTACGAACTCGCGTTGCCGCGGCCGCGGCACTGGGGGCGACGTTCATCGTCATCGCACTCGGTGTGGTCGTTGCACTGGCTATCGCACGAAATAATCTAGCGCAATTGGACCGCCGACTCGAGACGGCATCGACGGTCATCGTGGCCAATGCTGCAACAGCGGGACCTTTTCTCGGCGCGTTCGGAGACGGCGGCGCCTTTTCCGTGACCATCCGCTCCGATACCGACGGAACCGTCAAATCCAGTACCCCGACGCGACTGCCCGAACTACCGGTCGGCTCGGCGACCGTCGACGTGGACGGTACGAAGTACCGGGCATATACCGCCGAGGCCGACGGGATCAATGCCCTTGTCTCGCTGGCGGTTCCCTATGCCGAAGCGCGAGACATCACAGTCGACCAACAGCGACAGGTTGCGTTCTTCGGCGTCGGGGCCGTAGCGGCCGCAGCTGCGTTGGGATGGTTGTTCGGTGGCCCGGCGGTGCGCCCCCTCGTGGAGTTGACCCGCCGGATCGCCAGGCGCGATCCCGATCTCGCCACCGAGGTTTCCGGAATCCGTGAAGCGGACGAGCTTGCCGCAGCAGCAGAATCGATGCTCAGCGACGTCGCTCGAGCGCAAGCCGCAACCAACTCCGCCCTTGCCGCCGCCCGAGATTTTGCGTCCGCCTCGGCTCACGAACTCCGAACTCCGTTGACAGCAATGCGAACCGACATCGAAGTGTTGTCCATTCACGACCTCGATCACGAACAAAGACGCGAGATCCTCACAGATCTGGCCCGCGCGCAGGGCCGCGTCGAGTCAACTCTGAGAGACCTCGAGCGCCTGGCGAAGGGTGAACTCTCGACGGCCGAGGATTTCAAGGACACCGATTTGACCGAGGTCTGCGACATCGCTGCCGACGACGCACGCCGACATCATCCTGGGCTCGACGTCGGCGTCGTCACGGTGGATTCCCCACTCCCCTATTGCATCCGGGCCCTTCCCGGCGGAATCCGGTTGATCCTCGACAACGCGATCACCAATGCAGTCCGCCACGGCGGCGCGAGCGCGGTGCGCATCACCCTCGCTCGCCCGGCCGATTCACCGGACACCGTCACGATCACGATCGACGACAACGGTTGCGGAATACCGGCCGAGGAACGCTCGAGCGTGTTCGAGCGCTTCACTCGCGGATCGACGGCAGGCAAGACAGGCTCCGGTTTGGGCCTGGCGCTGGTGGCGCAGCAGGCGGCCCTGCACGGCGGACGGACGACATTTCACGACAGTCCACTCGGCGGGGCTCGCCTGCTGGTCGAACTCAGGGATCAGCCCGGACCCGAATAGCCCCTTCAGGTCTCGATCAACTGGCCGATCCCTGACGCTGTCACTTCGATGACCCGAGCCGAGCCGATGTCGAAGAACAGTCCGGCGATACGCAGGCGACCATCCACACGGGCCTGACCGACGAGAGGATGGCGTTCGAGAGTCTGCAATTGGACTGCGACATTGACCATTCCGAGCTGATCGACCTCCGAGAAACCTGCCTCGGCCGCAGCACGCGCGACCGGATGGCCACTCGTATAGGCCTGCAAGCTCGTCTCCCCATGCCGCAGCCATTCCCCGACGACTCCCGATTCCGACGAACCGTTCGTCAGGAGTGCTTGCATCGCGCCGCAGCCCGAATGTCCGCACACGACCACCGAACTGACACCCAACTCGTCGATCCCGAAGGCCAGTGCCGCTTCCACCGACGTATCGCGGCCGCCGGCAGGAACCAGGTTTCCGACATTGCGCACGGTGAACAGGTCGCCGGGGCCACTGCTCGTGATTATGTTCGGCACCACTCGCGAATCTGCGCAGGTAAGGAAAAGGGAGTCGGGGTTCTGCCCGTCGCGCAACTGATCCATGTGCGGCCGTATCGCTTCGGCGCGATGGCGATGATAGTTGGACACCCCGTCGAGAATGGGCCGCAAGGCCGGCGGGCTGCTCAGATTCCTCCCCGAAGCCTGTGGTTGCCAACTGCCCCACGGCGCGAGCAAGCCGCGCAGGTCGGTGACTGCGGCGCCGCGCTTCGGCGGACCGGTGGTCGCGCTCTCCATACTCACCGAGCCGACTTCGTCGATGACCACCGAACCACCTGCCAACTCGTACTGCCTCGCCCACTCTTCGATGACGTCGAAGACGGCATGGTCGAGGAAGTCGACAGACAGCTCGACGGTGACGTCCGACCGCGGTGGGAGTCCGGCGAGCACCGACGTCAGCTTGGGCAGCACCAGGAAGGTGCACGAGCCTTCGACCAGCACGCGCCACTTCCCGGAATCGTTGTCGCCCAACTCTTCTGCGGTGACAGTTGCGCGGATGACACGCCACACCAGGAGGGCGATGGCCAGCGCCAACCCGATCAGGACGCCCTCGAGCAGATTCAAGAACACGACGCCGACCACCGTGATGCCGTACACCCACAGATCACCGGTCCGTCGCGCCAACCGAATGTGCGCCAGCTTGACCAGTTGAATACCGATGACAATCAACAGTCCGGCCAGTGCAGACTTCGGAATCTGCTGGACCAACCCGGCGAGCGCAGCCGAGAACAGCAGAATCCACAGGCCGTGCATGATCGACGACGCGCGGGACTTCGCCCCGGCCTCGACATTGGTCGCACTGCGCACGATCACCCCGGTGACCGGAAGGCCGCCGATGGCCCCGGACACCATGTTCGCGGTGCCCTGGCCGAGCATCTCGCGATCGAAGTTCGACCGCGGGCCCGAGTGCATCTTGTCCACGGCCACGGCCGAGAGCAGACTCTCCACACTGGCGATCAGGGCGATGGTCAGGATGCCGGTTGCGACGCCGAGCCACTGGCCGTCGGGCAGAGCGGGGAGTCCGATCGAGTCCAGCAAAGATCCGTCGAGAGCAATACGCTCGACGTCGATCGGCAGCGCCAGCGAAGCGAGAGTTGCCAATACGATGCCCACCAACGCCGCCGGAACCTTGCGGACACCGACAGGGAGATAGCGACACCCGAGAAGGGTGGCGATGACGACGAGTCCGATCATCAGGTCCTCGACATGCAAGGCACCGATCTGTGCGGGCAACTGCCGTAGATTGTCCAGCGCCGAGCTGGCCGAGCTTCCACCCAACAACACGTGAACCTGTTGTAGCGCAATGGTGATGCCGATACCGGCGAGCATCGCATGCACCACCACTGGAGCAATAGCCAGCGCCGCACGGGCAATTCGGCTGAGCCCGAACACGATCTGCAGAATTCCGGCGCCGACGGTGATCAGGCAGGTGACTTTCCACCCGAACTTGCCGATCAGTTCGGCGACCACCACGGTCAGGCCGGCTGCGGGACCACTGACTTGCAGCGGTGAACCTCCCACAGCTCCGGCCACCACTCCGCCGACGATTGCGGCGATCAGACCTGCCATGATCGGCGCCCCGGAGGCGATCGCAATTCCCAATGACAGGGGAAGCGCCACCAGGAATACGACCAGCGACGCCGGCACGTCGTATCTGATCAGTTGCTCGAGATATCGCCGGCTTCCACCACCCGGCGGAGACGAATCCCCCACGACGCTCTCGTCTGCGGATGATTGTGCGTGCACTACGGACTGCGTCGACATAGATCTCCTCGCCGGACCCCGGATCCGGCTGCTGGGCAACATGTTCGAAGCGAATCGGCGATCGGTATCGCCGATCGACTGTGACCATGGTAACCGCGATTCCTTACCGTTCCCTTAGATGCGAGCCCAGACGTGGTCGACGTCACCGCCGCCCGGCACTGTGACTCGAACCTGAACATCGGTCCAAAAGATCGATCGAATTGCTTTAAACCGCAAGCATTTTGACTGACACACCTCCAGCGGCCGGCACACCTGAGCGCCGTCGGCGATAATGGTCGGGAGTGAACGCTCAACCGCAGACACAACGATGTGAAGGCAGGCACCATGTCCGATCAGTACGTCGCCGCGCAGGACCGCTACGAAGCCATGCCGTACCGCCGAACCGGTCGGAGCGGTCTCAAACTCCCGGCCATCTCGCTGGGCCTCTGGCACAACTTCGGCGACGACGTACCGATCGAGAACCAGCGCGCAGTACTGCGGCGGGCATTCGATCTCGGAATCACCCACTTCGATCTTGCGAACAACTACGGACCCCCGTACGGAAGCGCCGAGACGAACTTCGGCAGGATCCTGCGTGAGGATTTCTCTTCGTACCGCGAGGAATTGGTCATCTCGTCCAAAGCCGGCTGGGACATGTGGCCCGGCCCCTACGGATTCGGTGGTTCCCGCAAGTATTTGCTGTCGTCCCTCGATCAGTCGCTCGGACGACTCGGCGTCGACTATGTCGACGTCTTCTACAGCCATCGCCCTGACGCCGAAACTCCGATCGACGAGACCGCAGGCGCCCTGATCAGCGCTGTCCAGCAGGGCAAGGCCCTGTACGCGGGTATCAGTTCGTACTCGCCGGAGCGCACCCGTGAAATCGCCGCACTGCTCGCCGCTGCGGGGGTTCCGCTCTTGATCCACCAGCCGAGCTATTCGATGCTGAACCGCTGGATAGAGCAGGACCTGCTGTCGGCTGTCGACGATCTCGGCGTCGGCGTCATCGCGTTCTCACCACTCGCTCAAGGCATGCTCACCGATCGCTATCTGAACGGCGTCCCCGAGGATTCCCGTGCAGCTCAAGGTAAGTCACTGGATCCGTCGTGGTTGACCGACGACGCTCTCACCCACATCCGCGCGCTCAACGACATCGCGGCAGACCGCGGCCAGTCGCTGGCTCAGCTGGCACTGAGCTGGGCACTCCGCGATTCGCGGGTCACCTCGGTACTGATCGGTGCGTCCAGTGTCGCCCAACTCGAAGCCAACGTCGGCGCGCTCGACAATCTCGAATTCAGCGCAGCCGAACTGGCATCCATAGATCAGCACGCCAAGGACAGCGGCATCAATCTGTGGGCAGAGGCCAGTTCGATCTGAGCGATCACCTGCGCTAGAGCTGAGGCAACTCCACGTTCACGTGCTCGCCCTCTTCGAATACGGCCGACGCCGGCCCGACGATCAAGGGATCCGGAGTACCGACAGCCCGGTGATCCTTGTTGGGATAGTCGAAGCTGGCGAGCACGTGACGCATCGCCTCGAGGCGAGCGCGCTTCTTGTCGTTGCTCTTGATCACCGTCCAGGGCGCATCCCCGGTATCGGTGTAGAAGAACATGGCTTCCTTGGCCTGGGTGTAGTCGTCCCACTTGTCGAGCGAAGCCAGATCGGTCGGTGAGAGCTTCCACTGACGCACCGGGTCCGTTCGGCGGGCCGCGAACCGCGCCAACTGCTCTTCGCGGCTGACCGAGAACCACAGCTTGTGCAGATGAATCCCGGAGTTGACGAGCATCCGCTCGAAGTCCGGGGTCTCTCTCATGAACTCGAGATACTGCGTCGGCGTGCAGTAACCCATCACTCGTTCGACGCCGGCGCGGTTGTACCAGGACCGGTCCATCATCACTATCTCGCCGCCGCTGGGTAGGTGTGCGACATAGCGTTGGAAATACCACTGCGTCCGCTCGATGTCGGTGGGCTTCTCGAGCGCGACCACGCGGGCTCCACGGGGATTGAGATGCTCGGTGAATCTCTTGATCGACCCGCCCTTACCGGCAGCATCGCGACCTTCGAAGATGATGAGCACCTTCTGACCGGTTTCCTTGACCCACAGCTGCAGCTTGAGCAACTCGATCTGCAGACGCCGCTTCTTCCGCTCGTACTCGCGGCGCGACATCTTCTTCTCGTACGGATAGCCCTGCTTCCAGGCATCCGCGAACTCCGAAGGCTCCAGCACGCCGAGCTTGTGCTTGAGACTCGACAGCTCGTCGATCTCGGCCGCGTAATCCTCGGTGACGGAAATTCTGGTCGACGGGGTCGGCAGGTCAGGAACCCGACCGTCCACACCGCTGGCGTCGGGGCTCATGAATACGCACTCCCTGTCGTCGAAATGAACGAACGTCCGGAAAGTGAATTTTACGCGCCGAAGCCCGCTCCCGCGGGTCCGAAGAGAATGTTGCTTGGCATCGAGGAGGTAACGACAGGTCCGGCTTCCCAGTCGCCGAACCCTCACGCGGTACCTTGATCGAGGTAACTGAGACGGTCGGTAACCCCGAGAGAAGAGAGTTCTGGCGAGATGCGAGTAGACGGACGGGAGATCCCGGTAACGGGAAGCCTCCTGCCACCACTGCACCGCCGTACGAGCGACATCATGCGGGTTGCGATCGCTGCTGTGCTGCTCGGCGGCGTGATCGCGGGATCTCTGATCACTCGAAGTCAGTGGGACGCCCTCGAAACGTCGGTGTCCAACATCGTCGGTGTTCTCTCGCCGAGCCTGTCCGACACTGTGTACCTGCTCTACGGCATCGCAATTCTGGCGCTACCGTTCGCCATCCTGATCGGCCTGATCGTCGGGCGCCGGTGGAAGTTGCTGGCCGGATACGCCGCCGCCGGCCTGTGCGCCGGTGTCGCGCTGTCCTTCACCGGAACAGGCCTGGCGGCACCGAAATGGCACCTCGACGTGCCGGACCGACTCGACGCCACCTTCCTGTCTCAATTCCTCGACGATCCGCGATGGATCGCGATGCTCGCGGCGGTGCTCACCGTCTCGGGCCCGTGGCTTCCGAAGAAGTGGCGACGAGCCTGGTGGACGCTGCTTCTGCTCTTCGCTCCCATCCATCTGATCGTCAGCTCGATCGTTCCCGCACGATCGATGCTGGGTCTCGCCGTCGGTTACCTGATCGGCGCGGTGATCGTTCTCGCCGTCGGCACCCCTGCCCTCGAAGTGCCATTGGACTCGGCAGTACGCGTACTCGCGCGGCGCGGTTACCGCGTCACCGCGTTCCGCGTCGTGAGTCCCTCGGGAATCGGGCCTCTTGTCATGTCCGCAGCCATCGACCAAGCACCGGACGACGAACCTTTCGACGAACTCGTCGTCGAATTGTACGGACAGAACCAGCGAAGCAGCGGAGCAATTCGACAGACGTTCCGTTGGATCTCGTTCCGGAACCGTGAAACTCCGCCGCCCTACGGATCACTTCGTCGCGCCGTCGAACACCGAGCGCTCATGGGTATCGCGTTCGCCGACATCGGTCTGGCCAGTTCCAAGGCCGTCGCAATCTCGGTACTCGATCGCGGGTGGGAGATGTACGCGCGCCCGAGTCCTCGTGGCATCCCCCTTGCCGTCGCCGTCGAGAACCAGGCGGGCGAGGAAGAATCCACCAAACTGATCGACGCGCTGTGGCAAACACTGCATACCGCTCACGTGCACCAGATGGCGCACGGCGACCTGCGCGCTTCCGAGATTCGTGTCGAAGGCGGAACCATCCTCTTCGGCGGGTACGCGTACTCCGAATTCGGCGCCACCGAAGTTCAGATGCAGTCCGACAACGCACAACTTCTCTTCGCCACCGCATCATTGTTCGGGGTCGATGCAGCGGTGGACGCCGCGATTCGAGCGCAAGGCGCAGACACGATTCTCGCCGCCTCCGGCCGATTGACCACCGCTGCATTGCCCAACCGAATTCGGCGGACGGTCACGGATTCCGCGAAACTGATGACCGAGATCCGAGACGAGGTCGGTGCCAAGAACGGGATCGAAAAGGTCGCTCCCGCACAGGTCACCCGATTCAGTCGCAACCAGCTGATCCAGCTCGTTCTGCTCATCGGTCTGGTCTACGTCGCCTACCCCTTCATCAGCCAGGTCCCCGCGTTCATCACCGAACTGAAGACGGCCAACTGGTGGTGGGCACTGCTCGGCCTCGGCGTCTCCGCACTGACGTACGTCGGCGCGGCTGCGGCCCTGTGGGCCTGTGCGTCGTCGATGGTCAGTTACCGCAACCTCTTGATCATGCAGGTGGCCAACACCTTTGCGGCGACGACAACTCCGGCCGGAGTCGGCGGGCTAGCGCTGAGCGTGCGGTTCCTGCAGAAGGGCGGGCTCGGTACCGTCCGTGCAACGGCCGCAGTCGCGCTGCAACAGACGGTCCAGGTGGTCACCCACGTCGGCTTGCTGATCTTCTTCTCGATCGTCGCCGGACGTGATACGAACCTCTCGCACTTCATCCCGGGATCCACTGTTCTGTATCTGGCAGGCGGCGTCGCGCTCGGAGTTCTCGGTGCATTCATGTTCATCCCGAAACTCCGTGGGTGGCTGCGCGACGACCTGCGTCCTCAGATCACCGAGGTGTTGGGTGAACTGAGCCAACTCGCGCGAAATCCCACGCGCTTCCTCATCATCGTGGGCGGCAGCGCCGCAACAACTCTGGGTGCCGCCCTGGCTCTGTGGGCGAGCGTCGAAGCATTCGGCGGCGGCACGACGTTCATCACCGTCACCATCGTGACGATGATCGGTGGGACGCTCGCCTCGGCGGCTCCGACACCGGGTGGCGGCCGCCCTCATCGGTGGTCTGTCCGCATTCGGACTGCCGGCAAGCATCGCGGTCCCGTCGGTCCTGCTCTACCGAGTGCTGACCTGCTGGCTCCCGGTGTTCTGCGGTTGGCCGACGCTGCGATGGCTGCAGAAGAACGACATGGTCTGAGCCGTTCCGCTACTTCTGGCGAACGACGTGAGCCTGCAGTGCTTCGCCGTCCTCGTCCACCCAGCCTTTGCTCTGGGCGTATTCGACCATCGCGGCAACACCTTCGACGTCCGTGGTGCTCTCGCGAACGCGGGCTACCGAGATGAATGCACTACCACCGCTGACGTATCCGTAATCCTGAAGGCGCAAGAGTTCGTCCAGTTCGGCTTCGGAGATGTCGGCACTCACCTCGACGTGAAAGGCCTTCAGGTTGTCCACATCGTGGATGCTGACGCGGCCGTCGTCCACCAGTACATACATGGCTCTCCTTCCTAGAGCACTGACGTCGGTGCGTGCGTACCGAATACACGCCGGTGGTAGGTCAGTGGATTCGACTCGCGGTGCTCGACCTCGTTCACCGATCCTGTCACGATCTTGTGATCACCACCGTCCACAGTGCACACGATCCAGATGGGAGCGTCCGGCAGTCTCGGTGAGCACACGTGCGCCATGGCTTCTCGAAAACACAACGCCCGGTTGCCCTGTGGGACATTCACGATGTCAGCCCTTGTCTGCCAACTCTTGTGCGTACTTCTTTGTCATGTGGTCGACGGCGTCGACTTGCGCCTTCGCATGCCCCTCCCTGACGGCGCGCGCGTGAGCGCGGACAGCATAAACACTACTTCGAAAAAACGGACAACTTCGCCGCCTACCAGCACTGTTGATGCCGATAACCGATACTGAGCTGTATGTCGGAACTCGGAAATGAACCAGACTCGAAGCAGAAGGCGGTGCTCGAGCGACACGCGTCGTGGATCGAATTGTTCTTCGACCTCGTCGTGGTTGCCGGTATCGGTCAGTTGGCTCACCTGCTCCACGGTTCGCCGTCGTGGTCGGATGTCGCGCTCTACGCGTTGCTCTATCTCGCGTTCTGGACCGCGTGGGCGACGTTCACGATGTACGGCAACGTTGCCGGTGACCGTGTCCGGATCCCGAGCATGCTGATCGCCATGTTCGGACTGGCCGTCATGATGGCGGCCGTGGCCGGCATCCACGACAACCATGCGCTGGCCTTCGCTGTCGCCTACGTGGCCGTACGTCTGCTGGCGAGTCGGGTGTGGCACAACGGCCAGATAGTCGTGGACTGGCCGATCGCCCAGATGTCTCTCGGTGTGATCCCGTGGATCGTCTCGTTCTGGTTCGAGGGCGAAACTCGGTTCTGGCTCTGGACCGCCGGTGTGACCATCGACCTGCTGATCATGTTCGTCGTCTCCGGCAGCGCGATCATGGAAGACGCGCAGGAAAAGCTCGACCGCATCATCAAGGTTCGGGGGTTCAAGGACGACCGGATGCCCGAACTCGAAGCCCTGCACTCCGATCGGGCTCACCTTGCCGAGCGCTTGGGCCTGTACGTCATCATCGTGCTGGGCGAGGGTGTGATCCTCGTGATTTCTGCGGCCTCGAAGCTCACCTGGGACTCGACGGTGGTCAGCCTCGCAGTCGGATCGTTTGTCCTGCTCTCGGGCATGTGGGCACTCTCGCTTCTCTACGGCCACGCCGGTGTTCCGCACCTGCAGCCCGAGAAGTTTCCCGCTCGCATCGACATGGCGCTGCACTGTTTCACCACCGGCGCTATCGCGGTTCTGGTCGCGGGGCTCGGAGCGGCAACCGAACACGGCGCGGAGCACACGCCCGCGAACCTGCGGTGGTTGTTGTGCGGAAGCATCGCAGTCTATTTCGGAATCAGCCTGGTGGCAGGGCTGTTCGCGCGATCGGACCGACGGTGGCTGCTCGGCTGGGCGCTCCCGTGCACCGCCGTCCCCATCGTCATGGGCATCGTCGGCACGCACATGAGCGCCACGTGGATCATCTGGGTGCTGGTGGCCACCGTGACCTGGCAGAACGGCTACGAGTACGCGCAGGTGCGGCGTTCGCGCCGCTCTGCTGTGCGCCTTTATTAACCCCCCGCGGTTAATAAAGGCGCACAGCAGGGGAGGTTTTTACCCTCACCGCCGGGTCGAAGCGATAGGGCTGAGCCAACAGGATTCCGGCCAATCGCTTACGCAACCTCGACATCTCGGCCCGGACGGTCACCGTCTTGCGTGGATCGCCGAACAACTGTGAGGCGAGCTGCGAGGCCGTGAGGCCCTCGGGCGCCTGTGTCAGAGCCACGAGGATCTGCGAATGGCGCGGGCTGAGGTCGATACTCCAGCTCCCCATTGCCGAGGAGTACCGCAATTCCATCGCATTCGGATCTTGCACATCCAATTCGACTTCTGCACAAACCGTTCCGGACGCCGGATCCATCTGAGGGCGGACGAGCCAACCACCCGGAAGCGGCTCGCACATACATAGTCCGAGCGACGGGAGCCAATGCTCGCCGCTGCTCATCACTTTCGGCAGTGCGATTCTGTAGATCGGCGCCATCGAGTCCACCGCCGCGACCCAGCCACTGCGGTCCACGACCACTGTCGGCTGACTCGCACGAGCCAGCGTCGATGCCGAGATCATCCGGAGCTGATCCAATCCGATTCGATGCTTCTCCCGCAGTGCGGATTCCGCCAGCCTGGCCACACTGTCCACCAGAGCGAGAGTCGACGGGTGGACCGTGTCTGCTGCGCCGGCGACGTTCACGACGGCGATGGCCCGGCGACTACGCGGATCTCGAACCGTCGCCCCGGAGCAGGTCCACGGATGCTGCGAGCGCGAGTAGTGCTCGGCCGAGAACACCTGCACTGCCGAACCTGATGCCAAGGAAGTGCCGATCCCGTTGGTACCAACAGCTTCCTCGGTCCACGACGCACCCTCGATCATCCCGAGCCGTTCGGCCCGATCCAACATTCGACTGGACCCGTGTCGCCAGAGGATACGTCCGTAGCGGTCCGCCACCACGATCAGATTCGCGTCGTCCGGGCCGACGAGTGGTGCCAGACCGTGCACCGCCTCGTCGAAGATCTCCGCCATGCCGGCTGCGCGTCTGCCTTCGTCGATCTCGGATTCGCGGCCCGTCTCGGTGATCGAGCACCGGTCCGGATCGAGTCCGAGCGCACGCAAACGCGACCACGAATTCGCGATGACGGAGCGCGGACGCGCAGGCGGCTTGCGTCCCGACATCGTTGCTTCGTACACGGATTCGAGAACACGTGCGTACTGCGCCGGGTCTTCACCACTGGCCAGGGCCGGTTCGAGTCGATTCGTTTCGCCGATCACACTCCAGTCCTATGTGACGGGGTCATCGAAAGCGAGCGTTGCACCCGGTTGCAGAGTTGTTCGCGTGCGTGAACGAAAGGACGGCGTTCACGCACGCGAACGGTGCTCACGCGTTGAGGGGTCTCCCCAGCGCCGAGAGCACAGACTCGTGCATTGCCTCCGAGAGCGTCGGATGAGCAAACACGACCTCGGCGAGATCCTCGCCGGTGGCTTCGAGGGATCGAGCGATACCGAAACCCTGAATCTGCTCGGTCACATCCGGACCGACCATGTGCGCGCCGAGAAGTTCCCCGGTATCGGCGTCGAAGATCGTCTTGACGAAGCCTTCGGCCTCGCCGATCGCCAGTGCCTTGCCGTTCGCCTGCAGGTCGAAGTGTCCGACCCGCAGCGCGCGACCAGTACCGGCGCACTGCTTCTCCGTCAGACCCAGGCTCGCCACCTGTGGGCGGGCATACGTGCATCCCGGAACGTAGTCGCGATCGAGCGGATGAACGTCGGGCACGCCTGCCAACTTTTCGACGCACAGGACAGCTTCGTGACTTGCCTTGTGCGCCAGACATGGAGCGCCCGCGACGTCACCGATCGCATAGATCCCGAAAGCGCTGGTACGGCACCACTGGTCGGTGACGATCGCACCGCGCTCGATCTCGACGCCCAGAGCCTCCAACCCCAGATCCTCGACGTTGCCGGTGATTCCGGCCGCCACCAACACCCGGTCCACGGTCAACGACTCGACACCGTCGCTCGTCTGCACATTCACCTGGACGGCGTCGTCGCCGACGGTCACCGCCGACACCGAGGCTCCGGTGTGAATCGTGATGCCACGCTTCTCGAACTGCTTGCGAACGAAGGCCGAGATCTCTTCGTCCTCGACCGGCATGATGTGTGGTGCCATCTCGACGATGGTCACCTCGGTTCCGAGATCGCGGTACAGGCTGGCGAATTCGACTCCGATCGCGCCGGACCCGATCACGAGCAGCGACTTCGGCAGTTCCTTCGGGACGAGCGCGTCGAAGTAGGTCCACACCCGATCACCGTCGGGGGCAACGCCGGGAATCGAACGCGGCCGGGCACCGGTTGCAATGATCACGTGGTCGGCTCGATACGTCTGTCCTCCCACGGATACGACGCCTTTGTCCACCAACTTCGCGGCGCCTGAGATGACGTCGACGCCGTTCTTCTTCATCAGATAGGCAACACCGCCGGACAACCTCTCCGAAACCCCTCGGCTGAACGACACCAACTTCGAGATGTCGAACTGGACAGACGCCGAACTGAATCCGTATGTGTCGAATTCACTCAAGGTATGCGCGACGTCCGCGCCGTGCAGCATCGCCTTGGTGGGGATACAACCCCAGTTGAGGCAGATACCTCCGAGGCGATCACGTTCTACCAGCGCGACGTTCAACCCCAACTGGGCAGCCCGGATCGCCGCCACGTAACCACCGGGGCCGCCACCGATGACAAGAACGTCGTACTTATGCGACGTATTGTTTTCCACCACAGCCCCTTACACCAACATCAGCGCGGGAGAAGCGACAAAGCGCTGGAGCTCCCGAAGGAAGGTCGCACCCAGGGCTCCGTCGATAACCCGGTGATCGCACGAGAGGGTCACGGTCATCACGGTCCGGGCAGAAACACTGTCACCGACCACCACCGCGCGCTTCTCCCCCGCACCTACGGCAAGGATCGCTCCCTGGGGCGGATTGATGATCGCGTCGAATGCCTTGATCCCGAACATGCCGAGGTTGGACACCGTGAAGGTTCCGCCCTGGAATTCTTCGGGACGAAGTTTGCCGGTCTTCGCCTTGGTGGCCAACGAGAGCACCTCACCCGAGATGTCCGCCAACGACTTGGTATTCGCGCTACGCACGATGGGCGTGATCAGCCCGGTCGGAAGTGCAACTGCCACCGAGACATCCGCCGACGCGAATCGAAGAACCGATTCGTTCGCGGCATCGAACTGGACGTTCACGTCCGGCACCTTCATCAGTGCAGCGGCGCAAGCCTTCACGATGAAGTCGTTGACCGACAGCTTGACCGCCGGGACGGTCGAATTGATCTCCTTGCGCAGAGCGAGGAGCGCATCGAGCTCGAGGTCTGCGGTGAGCCGGAAATGGGGTGCCTGCTGCTTGGACGCCTGCAACCTACCGGCGATTGCCGATCGCATGGGGGTGAAAGGAATTGTGTCGTACTCGGGTTCGGCCGCAACAGATTCGGTCTCAGCCGCCGCCTCGGGCAGGAGCTGCGCGGAACGAGCGGCGTCGTGCACGTCGGCGACGCAGACGCGCCCCCGCGAACCCGTCGGACGACAGTCATGCAGGTTGACGCCCAGTGATCGGGCAGTTCTGCGTGCGACCGGGGTGGCAGGCACGGCACTGTCGTCGGCGGTTGATCGCAGCGGGAGGCCGGATCTCGCGGCCGGCACTACCGGCGCAACAGTGCCACCGGCGTCACGAATCGCGTCGTCGATGTCGCGGACACTGATCCGCCCGAGGGGACCGGTACCCACTACGGCGGCGAGATCGATTCCGAGCGATTCGGCACGTCGGAGTGCGCGAGGACTCGCAAACACGTCGCTCTGCGTCGTGCCCTGCAGAACACTCGGTACGACGGTGGAACCGGTTGGTGCAGGTTTCGCTGCAACAACCACCTTCGCAGCCGGTGTAGCCGCAGGTGTCACGGGAGCCGCCGGCGCAGCAGCTGGTGACGGTGCCGGCTCTTCCGCCGGCGCGGTTGCGCCGCGGGCGGCGAGGAACTGCTCGATCTCCGCATCCGTCGCGGACGCATCGGCGGATACACCGATCACGGCGCCGACGGGCAGAGTCTGCCCAGGCGTGCCGACGATCTTGCGGAGAACACCGTCGAACGGCGCCTCGAGCTCGTTGGTGATCTTGCTGGTCTCGATCTCACAGATCAACTGGCCCTTGGTGAACGAGTCACCTTCCCCGATGAGCCAGGCGTTGACCAACCCCTCCTCCATGGAGAGCCCCCATTTGGGGATGTCGATAGCTTTGATGTCAGCCATGATCAGGCTCTCACCAGCTTGCGAACCGACTCTTCGATGCGCGCCGCGTCAGGCAGCCAGGCAGTTTCGAGGGTCGGGGAGAACGGAACCGGCGTGTGCGGCGGCGTGATCAGTTCGATCGGCGCTTTCAGGTAGTTGAATCCCTTGGTGGCGATCAGCGCGGCTACGTCGTGCCCGAAACCGCAGCGGGCGGCGGATTCGTCGACGATCACGACGCGTCCGGTCGATGCGACGGATTCGAGGATGCCGTCCTCGTCCAAGGGAGAGACAGTACGAGGATCGACAACCTCGACCGAAATACCCTCGGCTGCCAGCTTGTCTGCTACGTCGTTGGCGCGGTTCACCATTGCGGACAACGCGATGATCGTGACGTCGTCGCCCTGCCTGGTGTAGTTGGCGACGCCGAACGGAATCGCGTAGGGCTCGTCCGGCACTTCGTCCTTGAGGTCGTAGAGCACCTTGTGCTCACAGAAGACGACGGGATCGTCGTCCTGGATAGCCTGGATGAGAAGGCCTTTGGCGTCGTAGGCATTGGACGGCGCGACTACCTTCAGACCAGGCACCGCCGCGAACACGTTGTACGGAGACTGAGAGTGCTGTGCAGCGGCGGAGAACCCTGCGCCGATCATGCCTCGCACCACCAGCGGGGTTCTGGCCTTGCCACCGAACATGTAGCGGAACTTGGCAGCCTGGTTGTAGAGCGCGTCGTAGGAGACTCCGAAGAAGTCCATGAACATCAGCTCGGCGACCGGCCTCAGTCCGGTCAGTGCGGCTCCGGCAGCCATTCCGATGATCGCGGATTCGGTGATCGGGGTATCGATTACACGCTCCGATCCGAACTCCGTCCACAATCCCTTGGTGACACCCAGGACACCGCCAAATGCCTCGATCTTCTTCGTCTCCAGATCGGGATTGGTACCGGCATGCCCACCCCGTACGTCCTCACCGATGAGAACGACGCTCGGGTCGCGTTGCATTTCTTGGGCGATGGCCTCTTTGACGGCCTCGCGGTAGGTCTTCTTCGACACGTTCTCGGCTTCCACGCTTGTCATCTCGGGCTCCTCAGTACGACACGTAGACATCGGTCAGCAGATTCTCGACGGGTGGATACGCCGCGGCACGCGCCTTCGCTACCGCCTCGTCCACCAGCACTCGCGACTGCTCGTCCACCGCGTCCAGATCAGCGGTGCTGACCTTCTTCACATCCACGCTGCTACGGAAATTCTTGAGCGGATCCTTGGTTTCCCGTAGTTGCGCAACCTGTTCCGCCGTGCGGTACAGCTGCGCGTCACCCTCGAAGTGGCCGTGCCAACGGAATGCCGCCGCCTCGATCGTGGTGGGGCCACCGCCGGTCCTGGCGCGCTCCGATGCTTCCGCCATCGCGTCGTAGACCGCGAAGAAGTCGGTGCCGTCCACCTTGACGGCAGGCATTCCGAAGGATGCAGCGCGGGCGGCGATGTCGGGTGCGCCCACCGCGTAGTCGGTTCCTGTTGCTTCACCGAATCCGTTGTTCTCGATCACGAAGACGATCGGAAGATCCAGCACCACAGCCATGTTCATCGCCTCGAAGACGGTTCCCTGGTTGGATCCACCGTCTCCCGTGAACGACGCTGCGATGACACCGTTTCGAAGCGTCTTGCCACTCAGTGCAGCGCCGATCGCCAACGACGGGGCTCCGCCGACAATCGCGTTGGCGCCGAGCATTCCCACGGACAGGTCGGCGATGTGCATCGAGCCGCCCTTACCGCGACACAGGCCGTCGTCCTTGCCGAAGATCTCGGCCATCATGCCGTTCAGATCGCAGCCCTTGGCGATGCAGTGCCCGTGACCGCGGTGAGTGGATCCGATGTAGTCGGCGTCGCTCAGGTTCTCGCACACTCCCACCGCGATGGCTTCCTGGCCCGAGTAGAGGTGAATGAAGCCGGGGATGTCACCGGTTGCATTCTCTTCGTGCAGTCGATCCTCGAACGCACGGATGCGCGACATCTTCTCGTACGCCTTCAGCAATGCATCCCGGTCCAGCCCTGAATGAGGCTTGGCGCCGGTCCTTTTCGATCCTGGGGTTGTCGGCTTCTGCGCCGTCCGTTGAACCACAGTCACACTCCTCGTTCTCGATCACTCGTCGCCATGCAGTGTCGTGTAGGTCACGGGCGAAGGGAAAGAGTTGCGTGAGGTTGCCGGGAGTTGCGAAGGGTTGCAGCTGTTGACTTTCGAGCGTTGATTCAGGCGCCGCTCAGGCTGCCGCGTCTGATCTTGGCCAGCGCGCGGTGTTGGGCGAGTTCGACGGCGCTCGTTGTCGTTCTCAGTGACAGCGCCGTCTCGCGCACGTCGAAGCCGACAACGATGCGAGCTACCAAGACGTTGCGTTCTGCGGCCGACAGATCACCGAAGGGCAGAGTGAGTCGACTGGAGGCGGGTAGCGAATCGATTTCGCGACTGATCGCGTCGTACAGATGCGCGAGGAACGCTTCTCCGGCACGTCTACGTCGCCGAATGTCGGACAGGACGGATCGGCAGATACCGACGGCAATACGATCAGCGTCGAGCGGTCGCAGTTCGGCACGGCAGCGCCGCGTCACCAGAGGCACGATGCGTTGAAGGAGTTCTGCAATCGCGTCCCGATCCCCTCGGGACGCATCGTCGGCAACACTGTCGATCGAACGTCCACCTGCCCTGCTTGTCATTCCGATCTCCCCCTGGTTCGGCTCTTGGTCGAATTCCCGACTAATGCTCAGGTTTTGAAGTCGCTAGGGGCGTATCGGCTCGGGGCAGATCCCGGTTTGTTCCCCGATGATGTTGATCTCGGCGTTGGAACGAGGGTCAGCGCCGTAGTTGATCTGGTCGGTGCACTTCTCGGAGGGCTCGACGGCATCGGGCGGGAGCGGCGCCGGGCATGAACCCATCTGCTCTCCGATGCTGTTGATCTCCGCATTCGAACGAGGGTCACCCACATAATTGATCTGATCGGTGCACTTGGTCGACTCGGTAGCCGGACCAGGGGCCGCAGGGGCAACCGCGCTGGTCGAGACCGGGGTCCAGGCCGGCGCTGCTCCGCCCGCCGGGACTCCGGGGGTGGATGCGTCCGTACCGCCGCCCACCGAGTTCGAGCCTTCGACTGTCTCCGAAGTGGTCGCTGCGGTCAGCGGCGGTGGGGTCGTAGACGCCGCAACCACCGATGTAGTCGTCGGTTCGTCTCCTGGAGCGCTGTTGTCATCACTCGAACACCCTGTCATCGCGCACATCACCCCGATCGTCAGTACGGCGAGCAGCACTCGCAGACGCCGAGTCTTGTTGGTCAGCAATAGTTCAGGCATTTGCTCTCACACTCCTCGATACGCGGATCAGCTCGTTCCGCCCAAGCGGTGAACACCGACGTGACTCACTCTAGGAGCCTGATTCCATCGGTTTCGTAACAGAATTCCGTCGGTCGCGTACCAACTCTCGACGGTCCAGAAATTCATACGATTACGTAACGGTGGGTGGCAAAACTCCGATATCGAGATCACCTGTGATCGTATGAAAACGCACATGCCGATGAGAGGGTTCGCAGCGGCCGGGGAGGGGAAAGTGTTGTATCGGAGTGACATCTGCGGCGGTCGATCAGACCGTACTCGCAGCCTGTTCGGTACAGCGCTCGCGGCAGCAACCCTCGGAGCGTCCGTGATCACCGGCTGCGCGTCCACCCAGGGCGTTGTGATCGAAGGCGATGTCGCTTCCACCGGGTTGCCCGTCACACAACCTGCAGACCTGGCCAGACGGGTTGCCGAAAACTCGAGGTTGGGCCGGGCGCTCCTCGACGATCCTGGGGTGTCCGAGGGAGTGAAGACAGAACTTCGGTCGTGCCCTGACTGGTATCCGATCTCGGTCGGGTCCATCCTTCTCGATCCAGGCGCACCGCGTATCGTGCCGGAGACCGAACTCGTCGTCATGAATGTGTATCCGTGCCAACCGGCCCACCAACCCGGGACCGGAGTGTCGATTTCGGTCAACCTTGCCGGCTACGTCTACCGCAGCGGCAAGGCCGGTTCGAGTGAAGACGATCCCGAACTGGGTGAGCGCCTGTTCTCCGTCGAAGAGCGCGGAAAGTTCATCGTCAGCGGTCAACGCGCCGCGAGTTTGTCTGTCCTGGAAACGGATCCGCGGCCACCGGAGTTCGAATGTTGCCCCCGTCCACCGCTTCGGACCGAGTTCCACTGGGATGGAATGGAGTTCATCCGTGATTGATCGCCGTCGCCGCGCGATGCTCGCCGGTGTTTGCCTGCCGGTCGCGTTTGCTCTCGTCTCCTGTTCCACCGAGCCTGAATCAGAACCCACTCCGAATATCGCAGCATCACTCGACCCCTCGGATCTCTCACAGGGCTTGAGCATCGATCCTGTTGCCCTCCTCAGAGCAGACCCGGAAGTGTCCGATGCGGTCAAGGACAGTCTCCGACTGTGCGGTGATGCGAACTTCCCCTTCGAAATCCGGTACTCCCCCGTGACAGGCGCCGTTTGGCAAGATGCCGTCGTCAATGTCTTCACCTGCGAGTCTGTCGGCATCTGGGGACGACCGGCCCCACCGGTCAGCTTCATGGTCGCCGGATTCGTCTACCAGATCGACGAATCGGGCGCTCACAAAGTCTTCGGAGTGCAAGACCCAGGACGCTACGTCGTCGGCTCAACCGGAGGATTGTCGGTCATGGTCGACCTGTGCAAAGACCCCGGCATTCCGGAGTTCTGTCAATCGTCGACTGCATACAAGTGGACCGGTGAAGGGTTTGAGAGTGTTCCGTTCCCATGAAAGCGAAGGCCGATGACCGATCCGTTGATTTTGCTGGTCGAAGACGACGCTGTCATCCGCGAAGCAACGCAATTGAATCTCGAACGCAACGGGTTTCGGGTGATCACCGCATCGGGTGGGTTGACCGGAATGGATATGGCGGTCGACGCCAAGCCGGATATCGCCGTCCTCGACGTGATGCTTCCCGACCTGAACGGAATCAGCCTGTGCCGACGCATTCGTGAGGAACTGTCGGTGCCGGTCATCATGCTGTCCGCGCGCGACGACCCGGTCGACATCGTTCTCGGATTGGAAGCCGGTGCCGACGACTACGTCACCAAGCCCTTCGACAGCGGTGTCCTGGTGGCCCGTATCCGCAGTGTGCTCCGGCGGGTCGAATCCCATTCCGGTACGGAGAAAGACATCGTGACTCTCGGCGATCTGGAGATCGATCGCGAGTTGGTGACCGTCACGCGTTCGGGCGCCGAAGTGGCTCTCACGCCCACCGAAATGAAGCTGCTCCTGGTCATGGTGAGTGTGCCGCGCAAAGTCTGGTCTCGCTCCGAACTGCTCTCGGACGTCTGGGATTACGACTGGGGCGGCGATACGCGCATCGTCGACGTTCACGTTCAGCGATTGCGCACGAAGATCGGCTCCGAACAGATCCGGACCGTCCGGGGGTTCGGCTACACGATGGACAACCATCGGTGAGATCGCGGGATCTCGCCGCCAAGCTCCCGTCCACCGGGAGGCGGTTGTCGTTTCAGTGGAAGATCGCGGCGGCCATCACGTTCGTGATCGCCGTCGCCTCGATCACGCTCAGTACCGTGATGCATCAAACCTTTTCACACAACCAAGAGGATGCAGCGCGGGCGGCAGCTGATCGCAATCTCCAACTGGTGCTGCAGGACGAAACGGGCAGCATGCGTGCGCTGTTCCGCGCCACCACAGATGGTCTCGACGTTCCGGAAGAGTTGCGTCAGGCCGTGGCGGGCGGCAAACGTGCCACCTACCTTGTCGACAGCGGGGACCAGCCATTTGTCTGGGCTGCTGCCGACGTCAACACTCAGGTGGTGGCGATTCGCGTCCCGTACACCGCGCAGCGGGAATCGATCGCCAGCGTCGATCGGACACTTCGCAACGCCACCATCGCAGTGATCGCAGCGGGTGCCGTCCTGGGTGTGCTGCTTGGACTCGCGATGTCGTATCGATTGCGCTCGGCCGCCCGTGCGGCTCGCAAAGTGTCTACCGGAGCGGACATCCGCGTCCGCTCGGTCACCTGGTCGCTTTTCGACGACGAGATCACCGAGCTGGCGGATGCGGTCGACGCGATGTCCGATGCCCTACGGGGACAACTGGACGCCGAAAAGCGCGTGACAGCCAACATCGCGCACGATCTCAGGACGCCCATCTCCGGACTGGTCGGCGCCGCAGAGCTCCTGCCACCCGGTAGGCCAACCGAATTGGTGCGCGACGGCGTCCATAAACTCAGGAGGCTCGCCGAGGACGTCATCGAAGTGGCACGCCTCGACACCACCTCCGAGCAGGCAGACATCCAATCGGTGGAACTGGCGCCGGTGGTGCGTCACGCGATTTCCACCACCGGGGTCGAGTGTGAAGTGAGTGTTCACGGCACCCCCGTGTCGTACACCGACGCGCGCAGACTGGAGCGGATCATCGCCAACCTGATCTTGAATGCTCGCAATCACGGAAAGTCGCCGATCAATGTCCACGTCGACCACTCCCGCATCACGGTCCGAGATCGGGGCGTCGGGTTCACTGAAGAGTGGCTTCGCCAGGGGCCGAAGAGATTTCAGACCAACTCCGTCGAACGCGGCCCGAACTCAGGCCTGGGCCTCGGCTTGACGATCGTAGTGGGACAAGCGGCGGTCATCGGCGCTCGTATCGACTTCGCGAACCATCCGAACGAGGGCGCGGTTGTGACGATCGACCTCCCTGAATGTTCGGCAGACGAGTTCGATTGACACCGAGGCAGTTCGGTCGATCGGCCGGGACACAGCGTCCCGGCCGATCATTGGTGTCCCGGACTCAAACCTGTCCGACAGTGACTCCGGTGCGAACGTCCGGTGCACCGAGGCGCGCCGCATCAGCTGTGAGGTCATCGGGCTGCTCCTGAGATTCCCGCTCGGCTGCGACGCGCAACCGGTAGTGCTCGATCTCCTCGGCGATGTGCTCGGGAGTCCAACCGAGCACCGGCGCAACCAGTTCCGCCACTTCGGCAGCTGCCGCATCGCCGCGATCGGTAACCTCGATGGAGATGCGGGTACGACGGGTGAGGATGTCGTCGAGATGCTGCGCACCCTCATGGCTCGCAGCGTAGTGGATCTCCGCCTTGAGGTACTCGGGGGCGGAGTCCAACGGCTGCCCCAGTTCCGGTCGCGCCTCGACGAGTTCGAACAACTCGTCAGCCAGAGTGCCGTACCGACCCAGTAGGTGCTCGATGGTCGAAACGTGCAGTCCCGTGCGCTCAGCGGTGAGATGCCGATTGTTGTGCGCGGCAAAGTAGCCGTCGGCACCCACAAGTTGGATACGCTCGGTGCAGGACTTCGGCACCTTCTGTTCCAATCCGTGCACCGCGGAATCGACAGCGTCCTTGGCCATCACGCGGTAAGTGGTGTACTTGCCACCGGCGACCACCGTCAAACCTCGGACCGGACTCGACACCGCATGCTCACGCGAGAGAGTGCTGGTCGAATCCGATTCGCCGAACAGCAACGGACGCAACCCCGCGTACACACCGACGACGTCCTCGTGCGTCAACTCGTCCTGAAGGAGCTTGTTGACATGTCCGAGGATGTAGTCGATATCGCTTCGGCTCGCTGCCGGATGGGCGAGGTCGAGGTTCCAGTCGGTGTCCGTCGTACCGATGATCCAGTGGCTTCCCCACGGGATCACGAACAGCAGACTCTTCTCGGTCCGCGTGATGATTCCGGTCGCAGAGTTGATGCGGTTTCGCGGGACGACCAAATGCACACCTTTCGAAGCGCGAACCTGGAATTGTCCTCGACCACCTACCATTTCCTGAATCTCGTCAGTCCACACACCGGCGGCGTTGATGACCTGACGAGCACGGATCTCGAACGCGCGACCCGTTTCCAGATCCACGGCCTTCACCCCGACTACGCGGTCCTCCTCACGGAGAAAGCCGATTACGCGGGTGCTGTTGACGCACAGCGCACCGTACTCGGCCGCCGTGCGCGCCAGCATCATCGTGTGGCGGGCGTCATCTACCTGACCCTCGTAGAACTTGACCGAACCCCGGATAGCAGAGCGCTTTCCGGACGGGAACGATTCGAGAGTCTTCTTCTTGCCCACATGCTTGTGGTGTGAGGGAACCCCGCGGCCTGCGCCCATCACGTCGTAGACGCCGATGCCCAGACCGACGTACGGCCGGTCGATCAACTTCTCGAGTGGGTAGATGAACGGCACCGGCTTCGCGAGATGCGGGCACAGCGAATTCAGAACCAGCGACCGCTCACGCAGTGCCTCGAACACGAGCGCAAAATTGAACTGCTCGAGGTAACGCAGTCCGCCGTGGAACAGCTTGCTCGACCTGCTCGAGGTTCCGGACGCGAAGTCGCGAGCCTCCACCAAGCCCACCTTCAGACCGCGAGTTGCGGCGTCGAGCGCGCTACCCGCTCCGACCACGCCACCGCCGATAACGAGGACGTCGAGTTCGGTTTCTTCCAACTTCTTCAGCGACTCCGCCCGCGAGGACGGACTCAATGCTTGTGCTGTGCTCATGAAAACTGTTCCTTCACTTGAAAATAGGTAGAAATGGGGGCGCCGCGATCAGTCTGCGTCGACCCAGTCGAGTGTCCGAGTGACGGCTTTCTGCCAGCCTGCATACAGGCGCTCACGCTCGGCCGAATCCATCGACGGCGTCCAGCTCTTGTCCTTCGCCCAGTTGCTGCGAATGTCGTCCTCGCTCTCCCAGTACCCGACCGCGAGACCAGCGGCGTACGCAGCGCCCAATGCCGTGGTCTCCGCAACGACAGGGCGGATCACCTCGACGTCGAGCAGATCGGCCTGGAATTGCATGAGGAGTTCGTTCGCGACCATTCCGCCGTCGACCTTGAGAACCTTCAAGTCGACACCCGAGTCGAGGTTCATCGCCTCGATCACCTCACGACTCTGGTACGCAGTCGCTTCGAGCACCGCCCGGGCAAGGTGCCCCTTGTTCACGAACCTTGTCAGACCGACGATCGCACCGCGTGCATCCGCGCGCCAATGCGGTGCAAACAGGCCCGAGAACGCGGGCACGAAGTACGCGCCACCGTTGTCGTCCACAGAGCGCGCGTTCACCTCGATGTCGGCCGCGTTGTCGATCATGCCGAGGTTGTCCCGAAGCCACTGGACCAGCGAACCGGTCACGGCGATCGATCCTTCCAGTGCGTAAACCGTTGGCTGCTCACCGATCTTGTAACAGACCGTCGTCAACAAGCCGTTCTTGCTCATCACCTTTTCGGTGCCGGTGTTGAGGAGCACGAAGTTGCCGGTTCCGTAGGTGTTCTTCGCTTCTCCGGGCGAGAGGCAGGCCTGACCGAAAGTCGCTGCTTGCTGATCGCCGAGGATTCCGGCGATCGGCACGCCGGACAACGTTCCGCGTTCGCGCACGAATCCGAAAGTTTCGGACGAGCTGCGAATCTCGGGGAGCATCGATTCGGGGATGCCCATGTCGGCGCAGATCGCCGAATCCCAAGCGAGAGTGTCGAGATCCATCAACAGAGTGCGCGACGCGTTGGTGGGGTCGGTAGCGTGCACTCCGCCGTCGACGCCGCCGGTCATGTTCCACAGCACCCAGGTGTCCATCGTGCCGAAGCACAACTCGCCTGCTTCGGCCTTCTCACGCGCGCCCTCGACGTTGTCGAGAATCCACTTGACCTTGGGGCCCGAAAAGTACGTGGCCAACGGCAATCCGGTGACTTCGGTGTACTTCCTGGGGCCGTCTTCGCCGGCGAGTGCAGTACAGATTCGATCGGTGCGTGTGTCCTGCCAGACGATGGCGTTGTAAACGGGCTTTCCGGTTGCTCGTTCCCAGACCACTGCCGTCTCACGCTGATTGGTGATGCCGACGGATGCGATGTCGGCCGCGGTCAGATCTGCGTTGGCCAAGGCGCCCGCGGTGACGTTGCGGACGTTGTCCCAAATTTCGATCGGATCGTGTTCGACCCAGCCTGCCTGCGGAAAGATCTGTGTGTGCTCGTGCTGTTCGACAGCGACTACGTGCCCACTGTGATCGAAGATCATGCATCGCGTGGAGGTGGTTCCCTGGTCTATCGCGGCTACGAACTGCGCCATCGTGCTACCCCTTTGGTGTCGAAGAAAGTGCGAAAGATTTACTGTCAGAGATGATGATTCGCCATCAGGCCGGTATCGTGGCCGGCTCCTCGGCTGCCTTCTCCACCGACTCGTCAGGCAGGAATCGACCAATCAGCTTGTCGTAGAGGAACACCCCGATCGGAGCGCCGATCAGCGGCCCCACGATGGGCACCCAGAAATACAGGCTCCCGTACTGATCTCGCCAGGCGCTGCCGTAACCGGTGAGATACGACGCCAGCCGCGGACCGAAGTCACGGGCCGGATTGATGGCGTAACCCGCGTTGGTCGCCCATGCGAATCCGATTGCCACCACGATCAAACCGACGACGAAGGGCGCAAGATTCGCGAGCGGCGGAGTTCCCCGAGTATCGGTCACCGCAACGATGAGGAACAACAGGATCGCCGTGCCGATGATCTGATCTACCAGCGCTGATCCCAGACTGACCGGGAGCGTTCCGTTTCCGGGCATCGTCGAGAAGATCGTCTGAGTCGCCGTTGTGTGTCCGGGATCGATGGCATTGAGCATGTCGTTGTAATTCCACCGGACGATCAGGGCCGCGACAAAGGCTCCAGCGGTCTGCGCCAGCGTGTAGGGCAGGACCTTGCGCCAGGAGAATCCCCGGAAGATCGCAAAGGCGAAGGTCACTGCGGGGTTCAGATGAGCACCCGTCACCCGGCCTGCGACATAGATGCCGAACATGACGCCGAGTCCCCAGGCCCACGCGATACTGTCGTGTCCGCCGAGACCCCCACCGCTCCCGCCGGACACAACCTGCGCCACAACTCCGACGCCGAACAAGATCAAGATCATCGTTCCGGCGAACTCGGCTGCCAACTCGCCTGGAAGCCCTAATCGCTTGGCTTTCTCCATCCCCACCCTCACTTCGTTGTGATGCATGTCATAGTTTGGATTGCTGCACCCGTAGCGTAAGGCCGTTTGCACATTCACGCATAGCTCATGCACATATGTGCAAATGCCCCATTTGCGCACCGTAACGCGGGTAACAGACACACTTCTGGGACTTTGCGTGATCGAGCGCCTCGGCCTGGGCCTACTCGGATAAGATTCGGTTCAATGCTCTTGCACGTACGTGCAGACAGGACGAACCCATGGAAACTCCCACTTCGGACTCCGCTACCTCCGATCCGGCGGACCCGCGCATCGCCGACGCAGTTCAGGCCGCACGCCTCTACTACTTCCAGGACCAGACCATGGCTGCCATCGGCCGCGACATGGGGGTGTCCCGATCCACCGTCTCCCGATTGATCACCTACGCGCGCACCTCGGGTCTCGTCGAGATCAAGATCAGCACCCCGCACGGCCAGGCTCCTCGCATCGAACGCGAGTTCTCGGAACGGTACGGAGTGCGCGCCCACGTGGTGACCGTGCCGGAACTGGTGGGAGATCTCGAGCGACTCGAAAAGGTCGCAACCTTTGCCGGACGCCTGCTGGCGTCGTTCTTCGACAGCGACATGGTGATGGGGATCGCCTGGGGAACCACACTCAGTGAAGTCAGCAAGCACCTTGCCCCCAAACGCACGTACAACTCGTACGTCGTGCAACTCAACGGCGCCGCGAATACTCGCACCACCGGGATCTCTTACGCCAGCGACATCATCAGAACCATCGCCGACGCCTACGGTGCTCTGCCACAAGGATTTCCGGTGCCTGCCTTCTTCGACTACCCGGAAACTCGGGAGCAACTGTGGCGCGAACGAAGCATCAAACGCGTCTTGGACATGCAGAAGCGAATGGACCTGGCAGTCTTCAGCATCGGCGTACCGGGCGGCAACGTACCGAGTCACGTCTACACCGCCGGATACCTCGAACCCGATGAAGCAGAAGCACTTCGACGCGACGGAGTGGTCGGCGACATCGCAACCGTCTTCTTCCGGTCGGACGGGAGCTACCGCGGAATCGAACTCAACGAGCGCGCGAGCGGCCCGCGACTGGACCTTTTCGAGAAGGTCGCCAGGCGCGTGTGCATCGTCGCCGGAACAGCAAAACTGCCGGCCCTGGAGGGAGCACTACGGGGCGGGCTGATCACCGATCTGATCATCGACGACGTCAGCGCCACCGCGCTGGTGTCCTGACCGCTGCACCAGCTTCTCGATTCCGTCGAGAAGTAAGCCAAGCGAGAAACTGAAATCGAAGGCATCGTCGCCGGCGGCCTCACCCTCCGGGCTGCCGTCCTCGAAGCCGCCTTCCTCGATTGCGGCACTCAGGTAGGGGAATCTCTCCCGATTGATGACACGAGCAATGAGAGCGCCGTATGCGACGTCGTCGTCTGCCGACTGCGCTGAACGAGACGCCAGGTCAGCCGAGAATCGAGCGCGGCCGATGACGAACAACGACACGTTGGTCACCACCTGGAACTTCGACGCGGCGCTCAGGGCGACCCCGTCGAGGGCGCTCAGACCCGCGTCGAGCCACGCCATGTTGTTGGGCCCGGTCGGTGGAGCCGTGATGGGCAGCTTGAGCCACCACGGTCGACTCAGCATCGTGGCGTACTCCTGATTCGCCCACGCCTCGAGCTTGACGCGCCAGGTCACGCCGTCGGGAATTACCGGCGGCGGCCCGATCACCCGATCCGAAATCAGTTCGATCAGTTCGTCTTTGCTTGCCACGTAGCGGTAGAGCGACATGGTCGTGAACCCGAGCGCTTTGGCCACGCGGCCCATCGACAGAGCGGTGACGCCTTCTGCGTCGGCCAATTCGATCGCGGTGTCGAGAATTTGCTCGAGACTGAGCCCCTTCTTCGGACCCCGCGTTCCCGGCTGGTCCAGTCCCCAGGCCAGTTCAACTGCTCTCGGTAGCGCTCCGCGATCCATAAGCTCCCACTCTTCACTCTTGCCATCATCCTAGAACTGTGTACGCTATAAACATGAGTTTATGACATACACAGTTCTTACTTGGAGGTCTCGATGTCAGGAACGATCCCCGCAATCTCGGTCCGCGGACTCCGTAAGCGCTACGGCGATCAACAGGTACTGGCTGGACTCGACCTGTCGGTCCCGGCCGGATCGGTGTACGCCCTCCTCGGCGCGAACGGCGCCGGAAAGACCACGGCCGTAAGAATTCTCACCACCCTCATCCCCTTCGACGGAGGTGAGGTCACGGTCGCGGGGCATTCACTGCCCGGAGATCCACAGAATGTTCGGCGACGCATCAGCGTGACCGGGCAGTACGCAGCCGTCGACACCTTGCTGACCGGATTCGAGAACCTCACCCTACTGGGCGAACTGAATCACCTGGGCCGGAAGAACTCCCGTCGCCGTGCCGAGGAATTGCTCGACCAGTTCGTTTTGACGGACTTCGGCGACAAACGCGCCGGCAACTACTCGGGCGGCATGCTCAGACGACTCGACATCGCAATGAGCCTCGTCGCCCGACCGGACGTCGTCTTTCTCGACGAACCCACCACCGGCCTGGACCCGCGAAGCCGCCACGACATGTGGTCGATCGTTCGAGGACTCACAGCGTCAGGCGTCACCATCTTCCTCACCACCCAATACCTCGACGAGGCAGACGAATTGGCCGATACGGTCGGCGTGCTGAGCGGCGGCCGCATCGTCGCCGAGGGAACACCGGACGAACTCAAACGCCTTGTTCCCGGCGGCCACGTCGCACTGCAATTCGAGAACCTGGCCCAACTCGAACTCGCCGCGGCATCACTGCCGCAGGCGCATTCGAATGCCGAGACCTTGACCCTGCACATCCCTTCCGACGGGGCAGTTCCGTCGATCAAAGCGATCCTCGACTCGATCGACGATCCGTCGATCACCATCGAGAAGTTCTCCGTTCACACTCCGGATCTGGACGACGTGTTCTTCGCGCTCACCGGATCAGGCCAACCCGAGATTGCGAGCGTTCGATGACCTCCACCGTTGCAATCGATTCCGCGGTGATGCTCCGCCGGAATCTCAAACACGTTCTGCGCAGTCCGGATTCGATGATCACCGCGATAGCCCTTCCGGTCATGCTCATGCTGCTGTTCGTCTACGTCTTCGGCGGCGCCATCAACACCGGTAGCGAGTACATCGACTACGTAGTGCCCGGAATCATCCTTCTGTGCGCCGGTTTCGGCGCCTCGACCACCGCGGTCAGCGTCTCGAGCGACATGAAGGACGGGATCATCGACCGTTTCCGGACCTTGGCGATATCTCCGCCGTCGGTCCTGACCGGTCATGTACTGGCCAGCGTCGTCCGCAACGTCCTGACTACGGCGATCGTGGTCGTGGTTGCGCTGATCATGGGATTTCGCCCGACCAGCGATCCGTTGCGCTGGCTCGGCGTCGCCGCTGTGATCGTCGCCTTCGTCTTTGCCATGTCGTACCTCTCGACAGCTTTGGGACTCTTGGCCAAGAACCCGGAGGCTGCAAGCGGATTCACCTTCGCCATCATGTTCCTGCCCTACGTCAGCACTGCTTTCGTACCGGCTGAGACCATGCCGTCCTGGCTGCAGGGGTTTGCCCGGCACCAACCCGTGACTCCGATCATCGAGACTGTGCGCGGACTCCTGATGGGCACGCCGATCGGGAACAGCGCGGCCATCGCCCTCGCGTGGTGCCTGGGCATCGCCGCCGTGGGATTCGTGTGGTCGAACTGGCTCTACCGACGAAAGACCGCGAGCTGACCACACAAGAAAGCCCCACACCTGACGGTGCGGGGCTGCTTGTGCTGTGCGCCTTTATTAACCGCGGGGGGTTAATAAAGGCGCACAGTGGATTACTTGGCGTCCAGCAGATCGATCACGAAGACCAAGGTCTTGCCGGAAAGCTGGTGCCCTGCACCGGCGGGGCCGTATGCCAGCTCCGGCGGAATGGTGAGCTGACGGCGTCCGCCGACCTTCATGCCCGGGATGCCGTCCTGCCAGCCCTTGATCAGGCCACGAAGCGGGAACTGAATGGACTCGCCACGGCTCCAGGAAGAGTCGAACTCTTCGCCGGACTCGAACTCGACACCGACGTAGTGAACGTCGACGGTGCCACCGGGAACGGCTTCGGCGCCTTCTCCGACAACCAGATCCTTGATGACCAGATCGGTCGGCGCGGGGCCTTCCTGGAACTCGATTACGGGCTTGCTACTCATGGGTCCTCCTCGTTGAGGCGAAATGTTGGGTACAGAAGACTAGCGGGTGGTGATATCGCTAGGTCACGCGTCAGCGGGACGTGATGTCTCTGTAGTCACGCTCGGTGTAGCCGGTGTAGATCTGGCGCGGGCGGCCGATCTTCGTAGCCGGATCCTCGTGCATTTCACGCCAGTGCGCAATCCAGCCGGGCAGACGGCCCATGGCGAACAGCACCGTGAACATGCGCGGCGGGAAGCCCATCGCGCGGTAGATGAGGCCGGTGTAGAAGTCGACGTTCGGGTAGAGCTTGCGCTCGATGAAGTAGTCGTCCGTGAGGGCGGCCTCTTCGAGTTGCATTGCGATGTTGAGCAGTTCGTCGTCGCCGCCGAGCTTGGCGAGGATGGTGTGCGCGGTTTCGCGGACCAGCGCAGCGCGCGGATCGTAGTTGCGGTAGACGCGGTGCCCGAAGCCCATGAGCTTCACGCCGTCTTCCTTGTTCTTGACCTTGCGGACGAACTCGGCTGCGGTGCTGCCGCTGGCCTTGATCTCGTCGAGCATCTCGAGCACTGCCTGGTTGGCGCCGCCGTGCAGCGGGCCCCACAGTGCGTTGATGCCGGCAGAGACGGAGGTGAACAGGTTGGCGTCCGACGAGCCGACCATACGCACGGTCGACGTGGAGCAGTTCTGCTCGTGGTCGGCGTGCAGGATCAGCAGCATGTCGAGTGCCTTGGCGACCTCGGGATCACCCTGGTACGGCTCGGCGGGGAAGCCGAACGTCATACGCATGAAGTTCTCGACCAGGTTCAACGAGTTGTCCGGGTACAGGAACGGCTGTCCGACGGACTTCTTGTACGCGTACGCAGCGATGGTCGGCAGCTTCGCGAGAAGACGGATGGTGGACAGTTCCACCTGCTCCGGATCCTCGGGATCGAGCGAATCCTGGTAGTACGCCGACAATGCGTTCACTGCGGACGAGAGAACCGGCATCGGGTGAGCGTTGCGCGGGAATCCGTCGAAGAACCGCTTGAGGTCCTCGTGAAGCAGGGTGTGTCGACGGATGCGGTCCGTGAAGGACTCGAGCTGGGCGTCGGTCGGCAGTTCGCCGTAGATCAGCAGGTAGCTGACCTCGATGAACGTCGACTTACCTGCCAACTGCTCGATGGGATATCCGCGGTAACGCAGGATTCCCTTCTCACCGTCGATGTAGGTGATTGCAGAACTGGTGGATGCAGTGTTCACAAAACCGGGGTCAAGGGTGGTGTACCCCGTTGTGGCCAGCAGCTTTCCCAGCTCGATGCCGTCATTGCCCTCTGTTGCCCTGGCAATGGACATCGTGTACTCACCACCGGGGTAAGTAAGCGTGGGCTTTGTGTCATTGTCAGCGGGCACGAAGGATCCCTCTCAAGCTCGAACCAACGAGTAACTACATGCGATCAACTAGAAACTAGTCGCACGGGAGAGATCGTGCCGAAGGAGGGTCGCTCCACGGCTATTTTTCGGGTACTCACGAACCCGACATACCCACCGAAACTGAAACATGTTCCAGTCTGGGCTTTCCCACTCGCGTGACCGGTACTCCAGTCTACGGAATCGCGCATTTACCCACACTGATCTGCAAATCTCGGCTGCAATTCGCAAATGGGAGCAACGTCGGACCTTCCGGACCACTGACACGGGGTACCGAAAACTGATTGTTATCGGCTGATGCCTACTTGGTGTTACACGATCCCACGGTATGAGAGCCGGATCACAGCGCCTTGATGCCCCAGCTACCCGTCCACGTCTGACCCGGATGAAGCACCAGGAGATCGATGCCCGAGTTGAAGGCGTCAGGCGGGCAGGTCATCGGCTCCAAAGCCAATGCGCGGCCGCGATCGGGATACCCCTTGTCGTTGGCGGGATCTGCGACGAATGCCTGAATCCACGGGAACTCGCGGTTGGTCCACAGGGCAGTGCCCGTTCCATCCGGAGCCAGCAGCTCGTGTTGCGTGCGACCACTGCCGTCGACGACGTCCAATGCGCTGTACGGAGTGTCCAACTGCACCCCGGCAAGCAGTCTCGGTGTCCGGAAGTCGTAGTCCGTACCGGCGACTGCCTGCGAATACGCGTTCGGCAGCATCCTCGCCGGATCGATCGGCAACCGTGTGCCTGCTGCCAGATGCAGAGCACATTCGTCGAGCGGAAAGTCGCCGGCGCGAATGAAGGTGTGCATTCCGAGCCCGAACGGCGACGAGGTCGCACCCTTGTTCGTGGCCGTGTGCGTGACGGTCAGTCCGTCGGCACCGACCTCGTAGGCGACCGTCAGCTGCAACGGATAGGGCCAACCCTTGTGAAGTCCCACGTCGACCGACAGTTCGACGCGCTCGTACGTGTGGTCCACGAGGCTCCAATTGCGACGCCGGACGAACCCGTGGCTCGCGTTCCCCAGCGCAGGTTCGGTGATCTCGAGTTGATGCTCGATCCCGTCGAACATGAAGTGCCCGTCGCGAATTCGGTTGGGCCACGGCGCGAGAACCAATCCGGCCGACAGCGGTGGCTTCGATCCGAGTGCCCAGGTCTCGGTCAGCGCGCGCTGACCGTTCGGTCCTTCGTGATCGAGTAGCCGCAACCCGGCACCGGCCGCGGCGATCTCGGCTCGATAGCCTCCACCACGGATCTCGAACCCTCCCCTACCCGTGCTGTGCGGCGCAGTCATACGTTCCAGTTTCCACCACGAGCGACCGGTTAACCAGGACGTCAGACGGCGCGTCCCACCTTGTAGCGAACGAATGCCGGAAATGCGAGGGCAGAAAGGACAACACCGACAATCACCAGGAAGCCGCCGCCCGCTGCCGCGACACCGGTCCCGAACAGGAAGGCCGCACCGCCGTGCAGCACGTCACCGATACGCGGACCACCTGCCACGACCACGATGAACACGCCCTGCAGTCGTCCGCGCATGTCGTCGGTTGCCACTTGCTGGAGCATCGTGCTGCGGAAAGCCGCCGAGACCATGTCGACGGCTCCGCCGAATGCCAGGAATGCGACCGCCACCCAGAGCAGAATCACACTGGAACCGGGACTCGCGAAGTACACGGCAACGCCGAAGCCGACCATGGACAGCCCCCACAGCGCGATGCAGACCAGAACGGCTCGCCCCTGGTACTGAACCCGTGGCAACCAACCCGAGAAGACTCCGCCCAGAACGGCTCCCACCGACATCGCCGCGAACAGCAGTCCCAGCGCAAAACCGCCGCTGGCGGGGTCACCGAAGGATTCGTGAGCGATCTCCGGGAACAGTGCTCGCGACATCCCGAACACCATCGCGATGATGTCCACCACGAACGACGCGAGCAGAACCTTCTGCGTCGCGAGATACGTGAAACCGCCGAGGACCTCGCTCAATCCGGCTCGCCGAGACGTTCCGGTCGGCGGAATCGCCGGGAGCTTCCATACCGCCCACAGTGTGGCGAGAAGAAAGATCGAGTCGAGCAGGTACAGCAGTTGCAGACCGGCCGACGGTATGAGGACACCCGCCAGTAGCGGGCCGGCTATCGCACCGAACTGCACGACAGTCATGTTCAGCGAGTTCGCGGCCGGTAACTGCCTGCCCGGAATCAACCGAGGGATGATCGCCGCTCGCGTCGGCTGGTTCACCGCGAAGAACGCCTGTTGAACCGAGAACAATCCGAGCACCAACCACACGTTGTTCACGTTCAGGGCAGCCTGGATCCAGAACAGTACCGACGTGACGCCGAGTCCGATCGAGGTGATCATCAACAGCCGTCGTCGATCCATGACGTCGGCCAGTGCGCCGCCCCACAGACCGAAAACGACCAGCGGGACCAGACCGAAGATTCCCGTCAGACCGACGTAGGCCGAGCTTCGGGTGATCTCGTACACCTGTTGCGGTACGGCGACCACGCTGAGCTGAGCGCCGATGACGGTGACGATGCCGGCCGTCCACAGCCGTCGATAGTCGCGATTCTCGAGCGGAGTCGTGTCCGCGAGTAGCCGGCTCACGGCTGGAGACGGACGGCGGACCACTGTCCGTCGACCAGGCTCGTGCGAACTCGATTGTGCATGCGGTTCGCGCGTCCTTGCCAGAACTCGACAGACTCGGGCCGAATCAGAATCCCGCCCCAGTTCGGTGGCACCGGAATCTCACCGTCCACGCCGAATCGAGCAGCGACCTCACGCAGTTGCTCGTCGAGATCGGCACGCGAGTCGATCGGACGAGACTGCGACGACGCCCACGCGCCGAGCTGTGAACCGCGAGGCCTGGTTCGCCAATACTCCTGCGTCAGTTGAGCACTCACCCGCTCGGTGGTGCCGCGGACGATCACCTGCCTGGCAAGGGTCAGCCACGTGAAGTTCGCCGACGCGTACGGGTGGGCGTCGAGGTGACGAGCCTTGTCGGATCCGTAGTTGGTGAAGAAGAGGACGCCGTCCTCGCTGAGCCCTTTGCAGAGCACGGTGCGCGACGCCGGACGGCCAACGTCGTCCACCGTCGACAGAGTCATGGCGTTGGGCTCCGGCGCGTCAGCTTCGACGGCGTCCACGAGCCATTGGCGCATGAGGGGCAGCCAACCGGTTTCGACAACCGAAGTATCCAATTCCGCACTCATGCGGTCCTCGACGGACTCCGATTCGCTGCCTGCTTGCGGATAGCCCACACGCATGGCCGCGAGTTCGTTGTCCACCGCCTGCGGGTCCTGACGTTCATTCGACACAGCCGAGAACGCTACTCCCGGGTACTCACTGGCCAACGGCTACGCGGCACGCGCTAAAGTTTGCCGTGGCTAGACCCGACCCGGACCGCGAGCCGCACCAGCGACAGCAACCGAATCGGGACGAGACGATTGCGCAGTACAAAACACGGTGCGTGCTCATCCCTGCGAGCACCGAGGCGCAGTCACTGAAGCTGAGGCAGTGCGACTGTAGACCTGGCGCACTCGAACGAGGAGAGTCCACGAGAATGGCAGCGAGCGCAGCAATACCGGACGATTTTGTGAGCGGACTCGAAGGCGTCGTCGCCTTCACCAGCGATATCGCAGAACCTGACAAGGACGGCGGCGCACTGCGCTACCGCGGAGTCGACATCGAAGACCTGGTCGGCCAGAGGGTCACCTTCGGCAACGTATGGGCCCTTCTCGTCGACGGCCGCTTCGGCCCCGGCCTCCCGCCGGCCGAGCCGTTCCCCCTCCCCATTCACACCGGCGACGTCCGTGTCGACGTTCAGGCCGGACTGGCGATGCTGGCTCCCATCTGGGGCTACCAGCCGCTCCTCGACATCGATGACGAGACCGCCCGCGACCAGCTCGCCCGCGCATCCGTCATGGCGCTGTCGTACGTCGCGCAGTCCGCTCGCGGCATCTACCAGCCGGCAGTCCCGCAGAGCCGCATCGACGAGGCCAAGACCGTCACCGAACGCTTCATGGTTCGCTGGAAGGGTGAGCCCGATCCGGCACACGTCGAGGCAATCGACGCGTACTGGGTCTCGGCAGCCGAGCACGGCATGAACGCCTCCACCTTCACGGCCCGCGTCATCGCCTCCACGGGCGCCGACGTCGCGGCTTCGCTTTCCGGCGCCATCGGCGCGATGTCCGGCCCGCTGCACGGCGGCGCACCGGCCCGCGTTCTTCCGATGATCGAAGAGACCGAGAAGACCGGCGACGCCCGCGCGCTGGTCAAGGGAATCCTCGACCGCAAGGAAAAGCTCATGGGCTTCGGACACCGCGTCTACCGCGCCGAAGATCCCCGTGCACGCGTGCTCCGCGCCACGGCCAAGCGCCTCAACGCTCCCCGCTACGAGGCTGCCGCAGCTCTCGAGCAGGCTGCACTGGCAGAACTGCGTGAGCGTCGTCCCGATCGCGCGATCGAGACCAACGTCGAGTTCTGGGCCGCCGTCATCCTCGACTTCGCCGAGGTTCCCGCGCACATGATGCCCGCCATGTTCACCTGTGGCCGCACCGCCGGCTGGTGTGCACACATCCTCGAGCAGAAGCGTCTCGGTAAGCTGGTACGCCCGGCCGCCATCTACACCGGCCCGGCGCCCCGTACTCCGGAGTCGGTCGAGGGCTGGGACCAGATCAGCCACGCGTAGTACCCCGCTCGAATTCGCCAATCACGGTAGTACAGAACACAAGTGAAGGAACAGAAAGAAGCGATGACCTCCACACCGATCATCCCCGCCGACCTCAAGCCCGCCGACGGACGCTTCGGCTGCGGTCCTTCCAAGGTTCGCCCCGAGCAGCTGCAGTCCCTGGTCGAGGTGGGCGCTTCGGTGTTCGGCACCAGCCATCGCCAGAAGCCGGTCAAGAACGTTGTGGCCAGCATTCGTTCCGGCCTCGCCGATCTGTTCTCACTGCCCGAGGGCTACGAGGTCGTCCTCGGCAACGGCGGAACCACTGCGTTCTGGGATGCGGCCGCATTCGGCCTCATCCGCGAGAAGTCGCTGCACCTGACCAACGGCGAATTCAGCTCCAAGTTCGCTTCGGTCGCCAAGGCCAACCCGTTCATCGGTGACCCGATCGTCGTTTCCGCCGATCCGGGCAGCGCACCGGTGCCGGTCTCCGACCCGTCCGTCGATCTCATCGGCTGGGCGCACAACGAGACCTCCACCGGTGTGTCGATCCCCGTCTCGCGTCCCGCGGGTTCGGAGAACGCACTGATCGCCATCGACGCCACCTCGGGCGCCGGCGGACTTCCGGTCAATGTCGCCGATTCCGACGTCTACTACTTCGCTCCGCAGAAGTGCTTCGCTGCAGACGGCGGACTGTGGATCGCGCTGATGAGCCCGGCCGCCCTCGAACGCGTCGCGGAGATCAAGGATTCGGGACGCTGGACGCCTGACTTCCTCTCGCTGCCCATCGCCGTGGACAACAGCTCCAAGGATCAGACGTACAACACCCCGGCCCTGGCCACCCTCTTGCTCTTCGCCAACCAGATCGAGTGGATGAACAGCAACGGCGGCCTCGACTGGACTACCGCTCGCACCGCGGATTCGTCCTCACGCCTGTACAACTGGGCCGAGGCCAGTGAGTTCGCAACGCCGTTCGTCGCTGATCCGGCACACCGCTCGCAGGTTGTCGGCACCATCGACTTCAACGACGACGTCGACGCTGCCGAGGTGGCAAAGATCCTGCGCGCCAACGGAATCGTCGATACCGAGCCGTACCGCAAGCTCGGCCGCAACCAGCTGCGCGTCGGCATGTTCCCGGCCATCGCCCCCGATGACGTCACCGCTCTCACCAAGAGCATCGACTGGGTCGTTTCTCAGCTCGGCTGATTTTCACATTTGCTTCACCGCTCGGCCCCCGGCATGACGTCGGGGGCCGAGCGTCGTTTGCGCCAGGCCTTGTGAGCTACCACACCGGTGGGCGGATCCGAGGTCATCTCGCCCTGCGTGTCCTGCCGAGTCCATGGTCACGAATGAATTACAGTTGAGCGCGGCGCAAAGTCGCGAGCCGGCGCGATAAGGAGGTCAATGTGCGAGAGCTTCGAGTGATCGGACTTGAACCCGATGGATCGCATGTGGTGTGCGCAGATGCTGAAACCGGCCAGAAATTCCGGCTTCCCGCCGATGACAAACTTCGTGCAGCTTCCCGCGGAGACGTGGCTCGACTCGGCCAGATTGAGATCGAAATGGAAAGCCAACTCCGTCCCCGCGAAATTCAGGCGCGCATTCGTTCCGGTGCTTCCGTAGAGCAGGTCGCCGAAGAAGCGAAGATCCCCATCAGCAAGGTCGAGCGCTTTGCGTACCCCGTTCTGCTCGAGCGCTCCCGCGCCGCGGAAATGGCGCAGGGCGGACACCCGGTGCGCGACAACGGTCCGACAGTTCCCACCCTCTCCGAAATCGTGACCCACGCATTCCGCGCCCGCGGCCACAGTATCGACGAGGCCACCTGGGATGCCTGGCGCGACGAGGACAATCAGTGGGTCGCGCAGTTGCAGTGGCAGGCCGGCCGCACCACCAACGCCGCGCACTGGCGCTACCAGCCCGACGCGCACGGCGGAACGATCGTCGCACTCGACGACGCGGCATTCGACTTGATCGATCCCGACTTCGGTCGCCCACTCCGCGGCCTGGTACCGGTGGTCTCGAACGAGCCGCAGCAGCTCGAACTGTCCCGATTCGACGTCGAACCGGTGGCGGAGATCGAGCCCGAGCCCGCAGCAGTTTCCGAGCGGACAGCAGTTTCCGAGCGCACAGTAGTCCCCGAGCGGACGGTGGTGGCGGAACGGATCGTGGCGCCCGAACCGATTGCTGTCGAGCCGGAAACCGTCGTCACCGAAGAGGTTCCCGAACCCGCACCGGATGTGACCCCGAAAACCGCTCCGCAGCAGACGCAGACCAAGGACAAGCGCGGACGGCCTGCTCTTCCCTCGTGGGACGACGTACTCCTCGGGGTCCGCAGCAGCGGTCGCTGACCCGAAGGAAAGTATTCTTCTTTCGAGCGAGGCTGAGGAGAGAGGGCTGCCGGTGGCTGCACGGGTATCGACGATCTGGTTTCTGGGCGGCGCAGACGCTCGCACCGAATTGAGCAGGTACCCACAGCCGGATCAGACCGAGGCCCTGAAAATCGCCATGTCGCTGTACCCGGACAAGGAGTTCGAGTCGCTCGGGCCTCAGCCGCTGTCGATGGCCGCGACGGTGAGCCCCGGCTACGTCTTCGTCGGCGCGTACGGTCGAGTGAGTGTCGTCTGCAGCTCCGAACTCAGCACCTTCGTCCCCTCGAAACTGCCTGATTCCTGGAACCTTTCGGCAGAGGGTGGCTCGACGCTGTTGATCAGCTCCGTCCCCGAAACCGCGCAGGGTTCGTTTGCACTGTGGGAGGACGGCGAGCTACGACGCTCGTTCAGTGCCATCCCGATCGACATCGTCGAAAATCTGGGGATCCCACAGACCTGGGAACTGGAATTCTGGGCCGGCAACCATCCCCTGCGTTACCCGCCCGGGATCCTGCCTGATCCGCAGTCACTTCCGTTCCACCCGCAACAGTTCGCGGAGTCCGCCAACCTCGAGTGGCTGGGATTTCGATACACCGGCGCGCCGCGAGAACACGAACTCGACACAACGCAGATTCTCCTGTGGGGCTTCAAGATTCACCGACCCGGCGAGGCACCCAAACCTGCACCCCCAGCCCCCGCGCCGATGCCCGAGCAGGCGCCGACAGAGGTACCCATGCCCGAAAACATGCCGCCGATCCACGACGCACCGGTGGCCAAGCCGCGCGGCCGCCTCGCTCGGTACTTCGGCTTCAAGTAGCGCCGAGCAGCCTCACAGGTTCACGCGGCTATCGCTGCGATCCACCCGAGCGGTACGCCGGCTACCGCGCCGTAGACCACCCATCGCCAGACGGGGACGGCTCGCCAGCGCCAGACGGTCGGCGCAAGTCCGCCTACCGCAATGACATTGACGACAACCGCCAGGAGCACGTTCACGTTGCCCAGCGCGACACAGAACGCCACGACGGCACTGGTCGAGAGCATGGCTGCGAACACCGACACCGCGATTCCGGTGAACCAGGGCGTGCGGTCCTGAGTCACCGGCCGGTCCTGACACGTTCGTAGAAGGCCATCGCCGCTGCGGTCGCGACGTTGAGCGAGTCGGTGCCGGGCGCCATCGGTATCTTGGCACGAATGTCGGTGGCCCGCATCGCATGTTCGGTCAAACCTGGCCCCTCGGCGCCCAGCAGTAGCGCTACCTTCTCCCCGGTCATCGCTTCGGCCAAAGTGACCGCTTCCGGATTCGGAGTCAAGGAAATGAGCTGAAAACCGTTGCCACGCAGCTCATCCAAGTCGTGTGGCCACTTTGCCACATGCGCGAAGGGCACTCGCAGCACGTGCCCCATCGACACACGGACCGACCGCCGGTACAGCGGGTCGGCACAACCCTTCCCGAACAGAACTGCATCGACACCGAGCCCCGCCGCGTTGCGGAACATCGAGCCGAGATTCTCGTGATCGTTGACGCCTTCGAGAACCACGACGGTCTTCGCGTCCTTCAACACGTCCGAGACCGCGAGCGGTGCCGGGCGTGCTGCTGCAGCGAGGACGCCGCGGTTGAGGTGAAATCCGACGACCTCGGCCATCACTTCGGCGCTCGTACGGTAGAACGGCACGTCCACACCGTCGAGATCGTCAGCGAGCTCCAGGAGCCGTCGTTCGACGCCGAGGAGACTGATCGGCTCGAACCGCGAAGTCAGCAGTCGCTGAGTGACGAACACTCCCTCGGCGATGACCAGTCCCTTGCCCTCCGGGAGGTCGGGGCGCCGATCCGAAGAGTTGAGATCGCGAAAGTCATCCAGCCGGGGGTCGGCGGGATCTGAGATGTCGATGACGTGAACCACGGGTCTATCGTGCCGTACGCACCGCGAGCCCCCACCACTACTCCCGACCTAACGCAACAGCGTGACAAAATGCGCGTCGAGCACCTGGCTGATCACCTCTGGATTGGTTCGCTCGGGATTGTCGACGCCGTGCGACGCGAGCCCGTCGGCGAGCGCATGCAATCTCATCGCCTCGATGTCGACCGAGGCACCCGGCCGTAGAAAACCCGCTCGATGCGCCGCTTCCACGAACGAACGAAAGTGCTCGAACAAGGTCCGGTCTGTCTCGTCACGCACCGCCGTCAACGCCGAATCGGTCTGGGCGGCAGCAGCAAAGGCCTCCCAAACCTGCATTTCTTCACGCCGATCTCGGTCGAGGGGAACGAACTGATCGGTGAACTGACGGATCGCGCGGCGGATGTCGGGATCGAAGTCGATGCCGGCAATCCTTTCCTCCACCCGGACGGTCACGAGCGTCATCGCGAACAGCAAGAGTTCGGACTGCGTCGCGAAGAAGTGCCGTAGCGACCCCGTCGACATCTTCGCCTCGTCCGCGACCGCCCGGACGCTGGCGCTCGCCACACCGTCTCGACGGATCACACGCCACACGGCCTCGGCGATCTCTTCACGCCGCTCATCCGGACTGCTACGTTTCACCACTTCACAAAACTAACACAGCTGTGCTAGTTTTCAATCACTAACACAGTCGTACTAGAAATGAGCTGATGTCATGATCGTCCACTTGATCATCGCGTGCGAAATCATGTTCTGGGTGTTCATCGCCGCAGGTCTCGCGGCCCGCTATCTACTGCGCCGCAAAACGCTGGGCGCCGCACTGCTCATCTGCGCGCCCCTGGTGGATGTCGTACTGCTCGTCGCCACAGCCCTCGATCTTCGTGGCGGTGGCGAGGCAAACTTCACCCATGGGCTTGCCGCGGCCTACATCGGATTCTCCGTCGCGTTCGGACACAGCCTCATCTCCTGGGCCGACGCCAGGTTCGCCTACCGATTCGCCGGCGGCCCGGCTCCCGTCGCACCACCCAAGTACGGGAGTGCGCGAGCACTGCGCGAATGGCGCGAGTTCGGCAAAGCCGCGATCGCCTGGGCCGTCGCGTGCGGACTTCTCGGCGCGGCCATCTTCCTCGTCGACGACCCCACCCGCACTGGAGCCCTCGACGGATGGATCAGCAAGCTGACAGTGGTACTCGCAATCTGGGGAGCAATCGCCCTGAGCTACACGGTGTTTCCCAAGCGTGAGAAGGTCACGGCGCGCGGCTAGCCTCGACTGCCTGTTCGGTCGCGTCGCATACGATCACCGGACGCAGGACGAAAACCGGCAGCCTGCCACCGTCTTCCGGTCGCGCAAGACGAAGTTTCAGCCCTTCGCTGCGTAGCAGGTACACCCCGGCCACAGTGCCCGAGACGAGCGAGATCACTCCGCCCACGATCAAGGGCGCACGTGGGTCCACGGAGTCGGCGAGCCAACCCAGCAACGGGCTTCCCAGCGGTGTGCCACCGAGGAAACTGAGCATGTAGATACCCATCACCCGCCCGCGCATCTCGGAGGGCACCGACATCTGCAGGATGTTCATCGCGGACGTCGTGAACGTCAACGTCAGTGCGCCCGTGGGGATCAACATCAGCGCCACCAACGCGTAGGTGGGCATCAATCCCACCGCGACCTCGAACACACCGAAAGCCACGGCGGCACCGAGGAACGTCCGCAACCGCGGCGCTTCCTTCCGTCTTGCGGCGTACGCAGCGCCGGCAAGGGTGCCCACGGCGAGCGTCGTGGACAGCAATCCGTAACCGTCGGCCTCGAGGCCGAACGTGTTGCGCGCCATCACCGCCAGGCTGATCGCGAAGTTCAGGCCGAAGGTCGAGACCATGAAGACCGACACCATTATCACGCGAAGGTCCTTGCGGCCCCATACATACCGGAACCCGTCGCGCACCTGCCCCTTGGTGCGCGGGGCCGGTTCCGACGGGATCAACTCCTTCTTGTTCATCAGGTAGAGCGCGATGAGCACCCCACCGAATGTTGCGACGTTGAGCAGGAACACCCACCCTGTTCCGATCAGGTTGATCAGCACACCCGAGATGGCCGGACCGACGATGCGGGCCGTGTTGAACGTCATGGAGTTGAGCGCGATGGCGTTGGACAGGTGTTCCTTGCCCACCATTTCGATGGTGAACGATTGACGCACGGGTGCGTCGAGCGCCGAGACACAGCCGAGGGCAAAGGCAATCAGGAAGACATGCCACAACGCGACGAGCCCACCGACGTCCAACAGACCCAACACCAGCGCGCATACCGCACTCGCCCACTGCGTGAAGATCAGGATCCGACGCTTGTCGTACCGATCGGCAAGCACCCCACCCCACACCGACAAGAACAGCGTCGGGCCGAACTGCAAGGCCATGACGATGCCCACCGCCAGCGCGTTGCCGTCCGAGAGCGTCAGTACCAGCCAGTCCTGGGCGATGCGTTGCATCCACGTGCCGACCAGAGAAACGATCTGTCCGGAAGCCCAAAGGCGGTAGTTGCGGTTGTGGAGCGCGGCAAACATGCCGGAATCGGGGTCTCGGGGCACCCCACTATCTTGCCCCTCGAGTAATTCGTTTGGGCAACGACCTCTAGGTAGCGGAGCTACGCGACCTCTAACTCACGGAGCTACTCCGTCTTGTTGACCATCTCGGTGATGATCTCGACGGCACCGCGCAGCGTCGCGAGTTCTTCGCCACCCAGCCCGGCCAGCTGCTCGTTCATCCACGCCTCACGCGCATGGGTTTCGTCCGCGAGCAACGCCTGCCCGGCGTCGGACAGATTCACGATGATCTGACGACCGTCCGTGGGATGCGGCGAGCGCTCGACCAGACCGAGCTCGGCGAGAGAAGCAACAACGCGCGTCATCGACGGCGGCTGCACTTTCTCACGTGCTGCGAGTACGCCAGGAGTCATCGGGCCGTACTGATCCAGGCTCGCCAAGGCGGACAGTTGCGTCAGCGATACCTGAGCGTCGACTCTGCGGCCGCGCAGATGCCTGGTGAGACGCACTACAGCCAGGGAAAGATCGCTGGCCAGCGCACGAGTTTCGGTGGTCACGCGTCAGACAATACGTCAAGAGCTGGCCGGTAGCTCACGTAATCGAATACCGGTCAACCCTGATTTCACGTAAGGGCGTCGGTAATGGGTCCGACAGTGAAGTAGGCCACAAAAAGTGCCGCCACGATCCAGAGCAACGGGTGGATCTTCTTGATACCACCGCTGGCAGCGTGCAGGACCACCCATGAAATGAAGCCGACGCCGATGCCGTTGGCGATCGAGTAGGTGAACGGCATGACGATCATGGTCAGGAACGCCGGGAGAGCAACCGAGAACTTGGTGAAATCGATGTCTCGGACCTGCCCGATCATCAGCGCACCGACGACGACGAGGGCAGGCGCAGCTGCCTCGATCGGCACGACGGAGTAGAGCGGCGTCAGGAACATCGCGACGAGGAAGAGCAGTCCGGTCACGACGTTTGCCAGGCCCGTGCGGGCGCCTTCGGCAATACCCGACGCGGATTCCACGAACACGGTGTTCGACGACGCCGAAGCGCCACCGCCGACGATCGCGCCCGCGCCTTCGACGACAAGCGCGCGACCGACGTTGGGGAGGTTTCCATCCTTGTCGGTCAGGCCGGCTTCCTTACCGAGACCCGTCATCGTGCCCATGGCGTCGAAGAAATTCGCGAGCACGAGGGTGAAGACAAGCAGGCTGGCGGCCAGAACACCGATGCGGGTGAATGCGCCGAAGATGCTGACGTCGCCGACCAGGCTCAGATCAGGCATACCACCGAGCATCTCCGGGATCGCGGGGATGCTGAGGTTCCAGCCCTTGGGGTTGGTTCCGAGCGAGGGTCCGACGTCGGCAACTGCCTCGATGATCGCGGCGAGGATCGTCGTGACGACGATGCCGATCAGCAGTCCACCACGAACCTTGCGCACGACCAGAACACCCATGAGCAGCACACCGAAGATGAACACCACGGTCGGCCACGAAGCGATGGAGCCGTTGATTCCGAGTCCGACGGGAACCGTCGTACCGGCGGCATCGGGGATACGGCGGACGAATCCGGCGTCGACCAGTCCGATGAAGGCGATGAACATGCCGATACCGGCCGCGATCGCGGACTTCAATGCCGAGGGAATCGCATTGAACACCGCAGTTCGGAAACCGGTGAGTGCCAACAGAACGATGATCACACCGTCGATGACCACCAGGCCCATCGCCTCGGGCCAGGTGACCTGAGGTGCGATTGTGACGGCGAGCAGGCTGTTGATGCCGAGACCCGCGGCGATGGCAAACGGATAGTTGGCAACGACACCGAAGACTATGCTCATCAGGCCCGCAACCAGAGCGGTGACCGCAGCCACCTGGTTGACCGGAAGGATGTTGCCGAGAACGTCGGTCTTCGCTGCAGCGTCGTCAGCCGAGAAACTGCCGAGGATCAGGGGGTTGAGGACCACGATGTAGGCCATCGCCACGAAGGTGACGACACCGCCGCGAATCTCGGTCGAGATCGTCGACCCTCGTTCGCTGATCTTGAAATAGGTGTCGAGGATCTTGCCGGGTGCCGCCATGTTTGTTCTTTCCCCATCGCTGTAGGTCGCCGTGTGCCGGCGCACATGAAGCCGGTCGCACTAGGGAGAGTAGGCCACCGGGGTACGGGTAGCGTTAATTTTGTGACGGAGACTCGCAACACAACAGGCCTGATCGGCAAATTGTCCGCACCCGCGCCGGCACTGATCATCGGCACCGCGTTGTGGGTGATCGCCACGATCGTGGTCGCGGTGAGCGGCGATCGTTGGTCGGATGCACTCCCGATCTGTTACGCGGGTATCGGAGTCGGTTTCCTCGGCTTCGCTCTGTTCTCCATTCAACGACGCGCAGCTGTGCGCGGTGACAAGGGCGCACAACAGGGCGCCGGTCTGGTCGACTGAGCAGGTCGATTCACCCTTTCAGTATGGTAAGCCTACCCTGCACTTCAGTGTCGGTCTTAGCTTGTCAATGCTGAAAGGAACCACGTAGCCGTGAAGATCTCCCACCGAAATCGTTGGAAAAGCCGAGGACGTTGGACGAGACTGACATCCGTTGCTGTGGTCGCCCTGGTCGGCACAGCACTCGTCTCCTGCAGTTCGAACGACGACGCAGCAAGTAGTTCGTCGAGTTCCGGTGGTGGCGCCTTCCCCGTCACGATCGATCACGCTTTCGGCAGCACCACGATCGATTCCGAACCACAACGGATCGTCACCGTCGGTTACAACGACGAGCAGGCTCTGTTGGCTCTGGGCATCAAGCCCGTCGGAATGGTCAACCAGTACCCGGGCGAACCGGACGTCAACCGCACGTGGCCATGGGTCACCGGTCCTTGGGGCGGAACCGAACCGACCGTCGTCGGCAGCAATCCCGAAACCACGATCAGCGTCGAAAAGATCGCTGCGCTCGAGCCCGACCTGATCCTCGCGCTCTACTCGAGCATCGACAAAGACCTGTACAGCACACTTTCCGCGATCGCCCCGACCGTCGCGAAGGATCCGGCCTACGGCGACTACGCAACTCCGTGGCAGATCACGACGAAGACCGCAGCGAAGGCAGTGGGTCGCGAAGCCGACGGCGAGAAGTTGGTCGCCGATATCGACAAGCAGTTCGCCGACGCCAGAAGCGCTCACCCGGAATTTGCAGACCAGACCGCGGTGATCATCAGCGTCGACGCGACCCCGGAGTTCTACGCCTTCTCCTCCGAGGACGCCCGCGGACGGGTTCTCGGCAGTCTCGGATTCAAACCTGCTCCCGCGGTCGAGGCCTTGATGAACGGTGAGTTCTACGCGCCGATCTCCACCGAACGACTGGATCTTCTCGACGTGGACCGTCTCGTTGTCATCGGCAATCCCGATGCCGCACAGGCGGTCCGAAACAACCCTGGCTTCCAGCAACTCGACGTGGTCAAGGACAATCGCGTCGTCTACGTCAACGACGATCAGGCTCCGCAGGTCGGTGCGGCCTTGACCGCAAGCTCGGCACTGAGCTTGCCGTGGGCCACGAGCCAACTACTGGCCGAGCTCACGAAGTAACCAGCGCCCGGCGCTTTCTGATCTGCGCGGTTCCCCAGATCCACACCCCTGCCCACATCATCCCGAACGCCCAACCTGCCAGTACATCGGTCATCCAATGGGCAGCCAGGTAGACGCGGGAGAATCCGACGGCGATCGTGTACAGGCCGAGGCTCGCGAGCATTGCCGTCTTCGCGAGCCTCGGCAAGGCAAGCCGAAGGATCACGGCGGCAACCGAAGTCGCGAGGATCGCGCTCATCATCGCGTGGCCCGACGGGAACGAATACGAATCGATTTCGATCAACCGCTCCGGCAGGGGTGGACGGGTTCGCGTGAAGATGCGCTTCAATCCGCTCATTACGAGCAGACCGGTTAACATCGATCCGGCGATCAGCAGAGCTTCGGTGCGTAGTCCCCGAACCAGAAGCACGATCGTGAGCAGCGTCGCGATCAGCCACGACGCGAGGGTTCCGCCGCTGTCGGTGATGACGTCGACGACGTCCACGAGCCACGCCGTCCGCTGACTCACTGCGCTGTCGAGTACCCACTGATCAAAAGACATCTGCCCTCACATTCCTTGCGGCAGAGTCCACGTACGCATCACGTGATGAACGCCGTCCGAGTCCACCCACCACGGCACGATCACCGTCGTCTCGACCGCCCCCGTCAGTTCCACCGTCAGTTCGTGATGGATCACTACCTCGCCGCTGGGTACCTCACGGCCGAGGGCTGCGAAGCCGAGAACTGCCTGCGGTTCGTTCGCCCACGTCGTCACGACGCCGGTGCTGCTCACTCGTCCATGGACTGACGTGGACGCCGTCGCGACGTCGAGCAGATCTGCCAGTGCGTCGGCCGTCTCGAAGCTGCCGAGCACGACTCGTTGTGCAGGTAGTGCCGCTCCCAGCCACGGTCGGTCGAGAACAAGGGCGTCGCCGGGATCGACCAGATCGCCGGAAAGGCCTCGCACGAACGGAGGCAGGTGCAGTTCCTCCAGGTCGAGAACCCGTCGCTGCGCTGCCTCACCCAGTAGTCGGTGCGTCCGCGCGACGACGGCGGAGGCCGGCATCCGTAGTGGGTCGGCAAGCCGATCGAGCAGCAGCTGAGCCAGTTCCGGATCGTCGACGGTATCCGATGCCAGCAATCCGGAGAAGAATCCGGCGTCGGGGTGTTCGGCAGCATCGAGCAATCCCTCGAAGGTGCGATCGCCCGGAGCGCGCAGCAAGCCCAGCACCTCACCGCCGAGTTCGGCATTCGAACGCAACCACCACGCCGTGTATCCACGACGGTCGGTGAGCAGCGCCCGTGTCGCCGGCGACTCGACCAGCAGCGACAACGCCTGCGGCCAGCGGTCTTCGTCCACGAGGTCGAGATCGCGCACGGCTTCGATGTATTCGGGGTCCTCGTCGAGGGTGTCCCACCATGCGTCTTCGGCGTCGAGATCGTGATCGGGGCCGGACGGCAATTCCTCACGGACCACCGTGAAACCCCACCCGACACCGACTACCCGTAGCGCCTGCTCCCCCACCTGCTGAACAAAATCAGCGTCGACGATGCCGAAGGGAGAATCCTCGACCAGGACGCTTGCAAGGGGAGCTCCCGGAAGCAGAAGTTGGTCGGCGGACCGCAATTCGCCCTCCGAATCAGGAAGCAGCACTTCACCGATCCACGACGGCAGCGCTCCTGGCGCCACGTGGGCCGCCAATCCGAGTACAACCTGCGCCAACTCCGTCGCTACCGAATCATCTTGGTCCGCAGCATCTTCGATCAATGCGCGCAGCGCCGGATCGGACAGCAGGTCGGTGGCACTCGCGGTCTGCGCTCCCAATCGAGACAGCAACGGGTGAACCGCGACGGGATGAACCAACCTCGTCCACTGCACCGACGGTGCGTCTTCACCCAGTTCGACGCCGACGACGACGGTCCGCGGCCCGGTCACCGTCCGTCCGTCGGAGAGCGGAACCGGCAGTGTTCCAAGCTCTTCCACCGCAAGAGTGTCGATCACCAAGGGCTCGAGAGCCGAATAGAGTCGATTCCACCACTTCGGTTCACGTTCCGAACCGCTGAGCAGTTCCGCGATGCGCGCGAGCCCGATGCGGTGCGTCGACACTGCCGCGAGTGCTCGCTCGTGCTTGGGGCCGGAGAGCTCGGGGACAACCAGGCCGCCGATGATGTCGGTGAGCAACTCGGCAAGGTCATCACCGAGCCCGGGCACCACGGATGCTCGCTGCGGCGCGCGGTCGGGTTCACCGACCACCGGAAGCCACTCGTTTTCCTGCAGCTCCTTCAGAAGCGCTTCGCGCAGAAGCGAATCGGTTTCGCTGCGGGCAAAGGCAGGGATCGGGACGAGTGCCGTTCGCTGCCGAGGAGGTAGTGCAGCAAGGAACTTCGCGTACCCCTCGGCAAGCGGAGCGATCGGTGCAGCGGGCATGAGGCGTCGCCGATCGGGTTGCATTGCAATGTCGGCAATGATGATCGCGGGGATCGACAGTTCCTCGTCGGATCGCGTCGGCGCCCGCAGGACGTCGTCTGCGACCGGCTCGACGACCCCGTCGCGGACGGGCACCAACCATCGTGCGTTCGGCGCGGTGTACTGCCACCACGTGCGATCACCGATAGCGATCTCGACGAGGCCGGAATCCAGCACCCGTTCCGATCGCCGAAAAGTCTTCTCACCCAGACGAATTGATCCGAGAGCTGGGAGTTCGAGGAGCAGGTCGACAGCCTCACGTGCCATCTGCGAAAGCAGCGCTGCGGCATCGACGTCCGGCCGAAGCGTCAGCACCACTTCCGAATCGGCACCGTCGCTCGGCAATTCGCCAGAGGGCCACACCAAACGAAGTACGGGGACACCGGTTTCCGGCACGGGGAGTTCGCGAGACTCGATCTCGCGCAGAGTGTGCGAGGCGGAGAATCGAATCGATCCCGTCGACGAGCGCAGTTCCACCTCGTCACTGACCGAGAGAACTGCCGAGAATCCGACGCCGAACCGTCCCGTCACACCTTCGTCGGCGTCGACCTTGTTCGACGCGCGCAGCGCGGTGAGCGCATGTACACCGGGTTCGTCCAGTGGACGGCCCGTGTTCGCCACCGTCAGCGTCCGACCGTCCACGTCCACCCACAAAGAGCCCTCGACGCCCTCGCGTGCAGCTGCATCGGCAGCGTTCTGCGCCAGTTCGGTGAGCAGACGGTCGCGGTACCCGGCCTTCGCGAGGTCGGATTCCGCAGCCGCGTCTTCACGCAATCGCGTCGGAGATTCCGACCACGCGCGCAGCGTCGCCTCGCGGAGTGCGTCCGTACCGAACGGATCTTCTACTCGGTGGATACCGAATCCTCAACTGCAACAGCGCTCGACGGGCGAGCGGGCACCGCAATCAGCTCGACGGCCCCGTCGTCGAATGCGTCGAACTGCGGCGAGCCCGCACCGAGCGGCAGGCTGGTGTCCGAGTGCGCGCCACAACCGTAAGACACGCTGACCACACGGCCGTCTGCGGAGAGTTCGTTTCCGCACACACCGAACGCTGCGTGCAGCGAACCGGCGAGTGGAAGGAAGAATCCACACAGTCCACACGTCGACGGCGCGGCCTTCGCCATCTCCGACTCCGGGCCGAAGTCACCGTCGAACCAACGCTGCGCGGCATCGAGTCGGCCCTCGCGGCTCATGACCTGTTTGCGGCCGAGCCCGATTTCGAGAGCTACCTCGTCGACTTCCGGGTCACCGGTGGCGACGTAGCCGGGAACGAGGCGAGGATCCTCGGCCGGCGGGGCGAGTAGGTCACCGACGGACAGATCGCCGGGACGAATCCGCTGATCCCATGGCAGCCATTCCGGCGCAACCAACGCGTCGGGACCCGGCAACAGCGCCAACTCACTGATCGTGGCGTGGGTGTCCTCCGGTCCGGCAGCGACGACAACCGCCCACTGCCAACCGCGGTATCCCGGAATGTCTGCTGCAAATCGATGGGTGGCGGCAAATTCGTCCTCCGACGTCACGCCGAGGTATGCCCCCACACCGCCTTCATGCAGGTCGACGACTGCCTTTCGGGCAAGCTCGACCGCATCGGCCAGTACTGGGCGCGGCACTGCACGCTCTGGAGAAGTAGCAACACTCACTCCTCCAGTTTGCCGCACCACCGCAAGTCCGCAACGCACTGGGCTGCCATGCTGGGCAGATGAGTAGGTCACACGCCAATTCCGTGCGCACTTTTGCAGTGGTCGCCGTGGTCGCGTCGGCCTTGGCGGGGTGCTCCGATTCCCGCGGCGCTCCCGACAACCTCACGTCCGAAACCGGCTCCGTCGAGATCGTTCGAGTGTCCGCGCACGATCCCGACGCGTTCACGCAGGGCCTCGAGATCGACGGAAACCGGTTGTACGAAAGCACCGGACGCGTCGGGCAGTCCTGGGTGCGCTCGAGCGAGATCTCCGACGAGCAGTCCCCCGCTTCGGGACCGGAAGTTGCGCGTGCCGATCTCGACCCGCCGTTGTTCGGTGAGGGCATCACGGTTGCCGGAGACACACTGTGGCAACTCACCTGGAAAGACGGCGTTGCCATCGCCCGTGACAAGGACACCTTGACCGAACGGGAGCGGTTCCCACTCGACACCGAGGGATGGGGAATCTGTTCGCTCGGGGATCGGATTGTCTCGAGCGACGGTTCGGCCACGTTGACCTTTCGCGATCCCGAAACCTTTGCGCCGATCTCGACCGTCGACGTCACCAGATCTTCGGAGTCCGTCGGCAAGCTGAACGAATTGGAATGCGCCGAAGACGGCTCCGTCTACGCCAATGTCTGGACCACGGACACCGTCGTCCGAATCGACCCGTCGGACGGCAGCGTCACGAACGTGTACGACGCTTCGCCGCTACGCGAAGAACTCGTCGCGGACGGATCGACCAGCACCGTCGACGTTCTCAACGGCATCGCGCAGATTCCCGGTACCGATCGATTCCTGCTCACCGGCAAGTATTGGCCGCAGATGTTCGAAGTCCGTTTTGTTAACTGAGTCCGACATGACACAGGACTCGCAGGGGTGTGCGTGGTAGCCGCGCCGACACTAGGACAGAATTGAGTGGTGACCGGACCGCGCGAACCCTACGACCCCGAAACTCGGCGAATCCACGACGAGCCGGAGGGGCAACAGGTGCACCCCGGTTACGACAATTACCCACCCGCGGCCCGCCCGGACAATTACCCACCTTCGGCCCGTCCCGCTGCCCGTCGCACGCCTTTGCCACCGCTGCATCCGATTCCCGAATCGCGGGGAGACTCCGAATCCGCGGCCGGTTCGAAGACGCCGGGGGCGGACGCTCCCAAGGCTCCACCGATGCCTCGCAAGCTCACCGTCACTCGCGTCGCAGCGATGCGCAGCCGCGAACTGACGAACAAGGGCATCGCGACCTTCCAGCGCGCGGCGAAGGCCGACGGCGCGGACAAGTCCGGTCTGACCGCTCTCACCTACGCGGTGATGACGAACAACGCGACCGACGCGGCGATCTCCGTCGCTCTGGCCAACACCCTGTTCTTCTCGGCGGCGACGGGCGAGGACAAGACCAAGGTCGCGCTCTATCTCCTGATCACGATCGCACCGTTCGCGGTCATCGCACCGCTCATCGGCCCCATGCTCGACCGGTTGCAGCGCGGACGCCGCATCGCACTCGCGTCGTCGTTCGGAATCCGGACGCTCCTCGCGGTGATCCTGGTCTTCAACTTCGACAGTTGGATCCTCTATCCGGCCGCGCTCGGCATGATGGTGCTCAGTAAATCGTTCTCGGTGCTCAAGAGCGCAGTGACACCACGCGTCCTACCACCGGAAATAGACCTGGTGCGCGTGAATTCGCGTCTGACGGTCTTCGGGCTGATCGGTGGAACGATCGGGGCCGGCGCGGTCGCAGGTGCGCTCGCGCTCGCTTTCGGTTCCACCGGCGCCTTGTGGTTCGCGGTCGCCGTCACCGTGTTCGGCGCATATCTGAGCATGCGAATCCCGTCGTGGGTCGAGGTCACCGAGGGTGAGGTACCCGCGACCATCACCTACCACCCGGACGAAGCGCATCACGCCGGCAGCGCCCCACCGCAGCCGGACGCCAAACCTGCCAAGGTCCGTCAGCCTCTCGGACGCGCCGTGATCATCGGACTCTGGGGCAACGGCACCATTCGCGTGCTCACCGGCTTCCTGACGCTCTACATCGCGTTCGTCGCCAAATCACGCACCGATCACGAGCCGCTCCAGCAGGCCATGATGCTCGGCCTGGTCGGCGCAGCAGCCGGTCTGGGTAACTTCGCCGGAAATGCCACGGGTGCGCGCCTCAAGCTCGGCCGGCCTGCCTTGATCGTGCTCCGGTGCACTGCGTCGGTGTGGATCATCGCGGTGATCGCAGCGCTGACGGACAACCTCATGACGGCCGCGCTTGCCACGCTCATCGCATCGGCCGCCAGCGCACTCGCCAAGGTCTCACTCGACGCGTCACTCCAGCACGACCTGCCCGAGGAATCGATCGCGTCCGGATTCGGTAGATCCGAGACGGTTCTGCAGCTGAGCTGGGTACTCGGCGGCGCATTGGGGGTTCTGCTTCCGACCGAATACTGGATCGGGTTCACTGTTGTATCGGTGTTCCTGACGATCGGGCTTCTGCAGACCTTCCTGAGCTACCGAGGAAGCAGCCTCCTGCCCGGCCTCGGCGGGAAGCGACCCGATCTGGCCGAACAAGAAGTGACCGAAGTGATTTACACCGGTAAATCCAACCGAGGACAAGGAAGTACTCCGCAGTGATGATGCGCTCGAGAACAAAGAAGATCGTGGCAGCGATCAGTGTCCTGATGGTGGTGGCACTGGTTGCTTACGTCTCCGTTCTTTTCGTGATCATCAAGAACATCAACGACGACCCCGAAAAGCTACCGGTCATCACTGCATACGCACACGGCAAGACGATCGAAACGAACCCTGCCGGTTTCTGCACCATCGACCTGTCCCAGTGCGCCCAGGTGGGCGACATCTACGCACTCGACGTTCCAGCGGGCTACCCGCTGCAGCTGTCGTTGTCGACGGACGTCTCGGATGCGCAGTGGGCACTGCTCGCCGTCTACGAGGATGCCGACGGCAACCAGACCGGTGAGCCCCGAGTCTTCGAGCCCGGCGAGGCCCTGGCAGTGACGGTCGAGTCTTCGAGCGATCCCGTCAAGCAACTGGTCGGCGTCGAAATCCACCTCGCCGTCGGTGAGGGAAGCGAACAGGGACTGCTGATCTGGTCGATCAAGACCGCTTGATCCCCGGAACGTCGAAAATGCCCTGCACACCGATTGGTGTGCAGGGCATTTTGTTTCGAAGCCGTGTACGGCAGCTCGTATCGAGCGATCAGGTGTCGAGCTCGCGAGCGACGGCCCGGACGACCTCGGAGATCCGCTGAGCGGTCTTACGGTCCGGGTACTTGCCGTTGCGCAGATCCGGCTGGACCTTCGCCTCGAGCAACGTGATCATGTCCTCGACCATGCCGTGCAACTGATCAGGGGTGTGCTTACGCTCGACGGGCTCACGACGCGTCGCCGTCGCGCCGCGCAACGACGGCGCCGGCTCGAGTACCTTCAGGCTCAGTGCCTGCGGACCGCGGCGGCCCGCAGCCATTCCGAACTCGACGCGCTGGCCGGCCTTCAAGCCTTCGACGCCCTCGGGGAGAGCGGAAGCACGGACGTAGACGTCCTCGCCCTCTTCCTGCGACAGAAAGCCGAAACCCTTTTCGACGTCGTACCACTTCACCTTGCCGGTCGGCACCGCGTTCACCTGCTCATCACTCGACTGGGGCGTCTGCCCCAATGTGCTCGGGAGGCTCTCGGAAGAGCCTCATGGCCTTGCTCGCATCGCTTCCGGTGGAAGAATGCAAAAGAACGCGCCCCACACTTGCTTCAGCGGGGCGCGCAGTCTGTTAACAGTCTACCTGTGACGAACCCGGGTCGGCACCCAGGTTTACAGGCACTATCCTCGTAGGTGTGGACCATCAACCGAACCCGCGCACTTCCGGCACCGGAAACGGTCTGTTCCGTACGGCGATGGCACTGTTCATCGTCGGATTCCTGGCGATCGTGGCCATCTTCGCAGTCCATATCTTCAGCGACACCCCACCCGGCCTGGCGTTGTACCTGGTAGCACTCGCGTGCCCGATCGGCTTCCTCCTGGCCATCGTCTACACGCTCAGATCCGGTCGACGCGTGCGCTGATCACTCCCGCCTCCAACCGAAAGGTCACTGACCATGAGAATCCTCCTGAACGTGATCTGGCTGGTCTTCGGCGGCTTCTGGCTGGCGTTGGGTTACTTCGCCGCAGGCATCATCTGCTGCATCCTCATCATCACGATTCCCTTCGGAATCGCGGCATTCCGCATCGGTATCTACGCACTGTGGCCGTTCGGTAAGACCGTCGTCGACAAGCCGACCGCTGGTGTCGGTTCGATGATCGGCAATGTCATCTGGGTGATCATCGCCGGTATCTGGTTGGCGATCGGACACATCGTCACCGCCGTCGCGATGGCGATCACGATCATCGGAATTCCGCTCGCGGTCGCGAACCTGAAGATGATTCCGATCTCGCTGATGCCGCTCGGCAAGGAGATCGTCGACGTGGACCGGGTGAATTACGCATAAGTCGTCGATCGCGTTACGCGAAAAGCGGCCTCGCAGACCGAAGAACCCGACCACAGCAGTTGCCGTGGTCGGGTTCTCTCGTATCAGGTCGGATCAGCGCCCGAGGCTACCGAGTCCGGGGAGGTTACCGAGCGAACCGGTACCAGTTCCCGGGTTGCCCGGATCGACGGGGCCGACCGGCCCCTCGGAGACCACGATGGTCACGCTCGAAGCACGCGAAAGCACGCTCTTCGCAGTGACCTCGACGGTGACGCTGCCGACGGCGGTGGGGGTACCCGAGATGGTGCCGTCCTGTGCGAGGGACAGTCCGCCGGGCAGAGTGCCACTGGTGAGTGCAAAGGTTGCGCGCGCATCGGCGGCAGTGAGCTTCTGCGAATACGCCTTACCGACCTGAGCGGCAGGCAATTCGACGGTCGCGGGTAGCGGGTACGCAGCAACGACTGTCACCTTGCCCCCGTTGGTCGTCGACGCGATGGCGCCGGTCGAGGTGTCGAGCGCGAGGTTTTTGACCTTCTCCAGTACCGGAACCTTGGTATCGGTCAGAGCGGTGGTGGCGCGGGTCGTCAGATCGACCGACCACAGGTGTCCGTTTATGACGTCCGCGACATATGCAATGCCTGCCGCAGCGTCGACGACCACGCCGTTGGGAATCGCGGTCGGAGACAGCGTGGTCTTCGACAGAACCGCGCCGGCCGGGGTGATCGCCCACAGGTTGGTTGCCCGGGTGTCGGTCATGTAGATGTTGCCGGTGTTCGTGTCGACATCGACGTCGACCGGGTAGAGGTTGTCGGCACGCACGATCGACTTGAGTGCTCCGCCCTTGCGTACGTCCGCCTGCCACAGCGTGCGGCCGTAATTCTCGTCGAAGAAGTTGGTGTCCGCGATGTAGAGGAAGCCGCGGACACTGTCGAAGGCGAGCTTGGTCGGCGTTGCCGACTTGTGGACCAGAATGCTCGACACGGCGTCGGCGGCGTTGGGGTCGACGACTCGGATGTTGCCGGACTTGTAGTCCGAGAAGTACGCGCGGTGTGTTGTGGGATCGACGACGACATCGTTGATCTGCGGACGCGAGCCGTCGGGGTTCTTCTCGCTCAGCGTGACCGTCTTTTCGACCTTCCCGGTCTTCGTGTCGACAATCGAGATCGCGCCGCCGTAGGAGGAGGACACGTATGCGCGTCCGAGGCCTGAGTCGACGGCAAGTGCCGACGGGTAACCGACGACGCCGTCGATGGTGCCGACGGACTTGCCGGTGTTCGTGTCGACGACGGACAACGAGCTGGTCGGTCCGCCGTACTGCGTGATGTATCCGCGGTGGGTTGCCGAGTCGACGACGATGTCGCCGGGCTGGGTTGCGGAATAGCTTCCGACAACACCGTGTGTCGGATCCTCGGGTGAGGCGTGTGCAGCGGGAGCAGTGACGGCCAGGCCGACAGCAGCAGCGGCGACGGCGAGTGACGCGGTGACCGCACGCCGACGGTATTGCAGTTTCATGAGGGGTGCCCTACTTCTTTGGAAGACTCTGCGAAACCTGCCCAAGCGAGGCAAGTCAGGCAAACCTAACCTAAGTTTCATAGTCGATGTTGAGACACGGGCCACAACCTTGGGTCCGGATCGACGCACCTCTCAATCGCCCGAAATTCTATTTCCGCATAACGTGTGACCTTGCTCACATTACGGATGAATAACGGAACGGACACAACCGGACATTCACTCGGGCACCCCCACCTACCTGGGAAGAGTCTCCTGCGCTTTGTGTGACGCGTTGTACGTCTTTCGCCACGCCGCGTTATCAAATGGTGACACGAGCGACTCGAGCCGTTACCGTCGTTTTCGGCCGGGAAACTCGGCCACCTCCGGCCCGCCGCGCCAAGCCTTGTCCCGCGGGTACCGGACTTCCGACAGAGCATTCCAGGGACGAGGACGGGGGACCCAAAGTCCTCTGTGAGAACAGAAAAGTTCTCCAGTGGACACCGGTTCGATCGCAAGACCGAATCTTGGGGTGAAGCCAGACCCTTTCCAGCCAGGAAAGGCGAGGCCGGGCGACCTCTCAGCCCGAACCCGACAGCTGACCTCGCAGGCGCGTGTGGAGAGGATTTCGACCATCATGAGCGGACGCCATCGCAAGCCCACCACCACCGGCCGCACTGTCGCCAAGGTCGCCGTCACCGGCGCCATCATGGGCGTAGCAGGAATTGCAGCCACCGGAACCGCAAACGCTGCCCCCGACTCCGACTGGGATCGTCTCGCCCAGTGTGAGGCCGGCGGAAACTGGGCCATCAACACAGGCAACGGTTACCAGGGCGGACTGCAGTTCTCCCCCAGCACGTGGAACGCACACGGCGGCGGACAGTACGCAGCCACCGCAAACCAGGCCACTCGCGAGCAGCAGATCGTTGTTGCCGAGCGTGTTCTCGCAAACCAGGGTTGGGGCGCATGGCCGTCCTGCTCCTCCAGCCTCGGGCTGAGCAGCGGCGCCACCGAGCGTTCCGCTCCGGCCACGACGGCTCCTCAGGCGGCTCCGGCTCCGGCGCAGCAGGTCGCACAGACCGTTGCACACCCGGTCGCCGACGCCATCGATCAGGCAATCGCATTCGCCGAGGCCAACGGCATCCCGGTCGACCCGCAGATCCTCGCAGTCGCCGACACCGCGAAGTCGTTCCTCAAGTAACACCGGCAAGACTGTCCGCTCGGACGCTCGAACATCAAGAAGGCCCGCACCGATTCGGTGCGGGCCTTCTTCGTGTCGAGTTGTTATCGGTTGATGACGGTGTGCGGGTGTACGTAAGGAAGTGACTCCACCGGAACCGGAAAGGTGGTGTCCTCGCCGAAGGGTGAAAGTCCACCTGCGCGGGTCGATGACAATTCGGTCACTGCGTGATCTCCGTCTGCAGTTTCCGGCCATCCTGGATCTACATAGTGTTGCTTCGAATTGTTGGCCACGAAGTCATTTTGACAGGACGCCGTTACGCCGTACAGACCAGGTCTCTAATCTGATACCTGATGACCGAAACACGTGGCACCCCGGCGGGCAGTTCCGCAGCCGAAAGTCTGACCGATTGGCTCTCGGCGCGCAGTGACGCCGAGTTGACGGAGTTGCTGCGTCTGCGCCCCGATCTGGCCGTACCGCCGCCGAGCACGATGGTGGTTCTCAGCGGTCGGGCACAGCAACGCGCGTCGGTCAGCCGAGCCGCGGACGAACTCGACACCCTCGATTTCGGTCTTCTCGAATTGTTGGCACTGGCCGGCGCCGAGGAAACTCCGATGACGCGGGCGGAGCTCAACAGTGCGATCGCCGAACGCGCCCTGACCGGCAAGGGCAAGGTCACCAAGAAGGCCGTCGACAAGTCTCTGTCGAAGATGCGCGCGTCCGCCCTCATCTGGGGTGTCGATCCCATCAGCGTCGTCCCGGCAGTCATCGGGATGATTCCGTGGCGTGTGGGGCGCGCCCTCGAACCTGCCGAGGCGATGACCGAGACCGAGATCTCGGCTGCGCTCAACGCTCTGGACACCCGCGAGCGGGATCTCCTCGAGACACTCGCCAACTCCAGCCCGATCGGTCGCACCCGCGACGCTGCCCCCGGAACGCCGCCTGAGCGCCCGGTTCAACGACTGCTGGCGGCCGGCCTGCTGCGGTGGCTCGACGAGCAGACCGTCGAGCTTCCGGCGACGGTTCGTCAGGTCATCCGCGGCGAGCCGGTTTTCGATCCGACGACGCTGACCGCACCTGTCATCGGGGGCGACAAACTCAAGCCGGCGGACGTGAACGCCGCAGCAGCCGGCGAGGCGCTCGAGTTGGTACGCCAATGCGAGAACGTGATCGCTGTTCTGGGCGCAGCGCCGGCCCCCGCACTGCGAGCCGGTGGGCTCGGCGTTCGAGAACTACGACGCGTGGCCAAGACGGCCGATCTCGACGAAGCGCGCGTGAGCCTACTTGTCGAGTTGCTCTCGGCAGCCGGACTCATCGCCAGTGGAACACCAGATCCGGCGCCGGTCTCGGACAACGCGGACGAATACTGGACGCCCACGCTTGCGGTCGACGGCTGGCTGAACGCATCCACAGCGCGACGGTGGGAGGTCCTGGCGTCCGCCTGGGTCGACGTACCTCGAGTCCCGTGGATGATCGGGCTGCGCGATTCCACCGACAAGCCGATCGCGGCGTTGTCCGAGGAGGGCCGCGCTCCGGCGGCTCCGCGAGATCGTCAGGCCATTCTGGGGCTGCTCTCCGAACTCGACAGCGGCCAGACCGCGTCGGCCGTCGAGGTAAGTCGGCTGCTGGCGTGGCGACGCCCGCGATGGAGCGGGCGCCTGCGGACGTTCGCGATCGAGCGGACTCTGGACGAGGCCGCCGCTCTCGGGCTGGTGGCCCGCGGCGCGTTGTCGTCACCTGGACGAGCCTTGCTGCACGGCGGGGACGCCGAAGCCGAAATGCAGTCCGCGCTACCCGAGCCCATCGACTACATCCTGGTCCAGGCGGATCTGACTCTGGTTGCGCCCGGCCCGCTGGTACCGGACCTGCTCGAGCAGGTGAGCCTGGTCGCAGACATCGAGTCGGCCGGATCGGCGTCCATGTACCGCATCAGCGAGGACAGCGTGCGTCGTGCGCTCGACGCCGGTCTGACGGCCACCGAACTGCATGCGATGTTCGCTTCGAAATCGAAGACTCCTGTCCCCCAATCACTTTCGTATTTGATCGACGATGTCGCCCGTCGACACGGACGACTGCGTGCCGGAGTGGCGGCGTCGTTCATTCGATGTGAGGACGCGTCACTGCTGGCGGAGGTCCTCGCATCCGCAGTGGCCGAGCCGTTGGCACTGCGCGCCTTGGCTCCCACCGTCGCGATTTCGCAGGCCCCTCTCCGCGAAGTCCTGACCGAGCTGCGAGCCGCCGGATTCGCGCCGGCAGGTGAGGACTCTTCGGGCACGTTGGTCGATCTCCGCCCACGTGGGGCACGTGTACCCAACCGTCGCAGCCGACCGGCGTCGAGGATGCCGGCGAGCCCGTCGGCGGATCAGCTGGCGTCGTTGGTCCGCACGATGCGGGCCGGAGACCGTGCTTCCGCCCCCGGCCGCGGCGGAGTGCGAACGGACGGTTCACGGGAGAACAACGCCGCCACCATCGCCTTGCTGGCCACGGCGGCCCGAGACAATTCGAGCGTCAACATCGGCTACGTCGACGCCCAGGGGGTCGCGACGCATCGCATCGTCGACCCCGTCAGCGTGGGCGGCGGACAGCTGGACGCCTTCGACCCCGCGAGCGGCGCGGTTCGCCGTTTCACGTTGCACCGAATTACTTCCGTCAGCCCCGTCGACTCCGGAAAAAAGTAGCAAAAAAGAAGCAACTGGCTTTTTTCTGTAAATGAAGTATGGTCGAGGTCAGTTTGTGATTGCCACTTCGAAAAATGAGGAGCGACAATGGCTGACAAGGCGCCGGGTAAGAACATGAAGAAACCCGCCCAGTCGATCAAGGAACGCCGCGCGGAGAAGCGGGCGAAAACTGCGGAGTCTTCCGAGTTCATCCGTAAGCGGAAGCGGAGCTGACAGCAAAGTCCAGAGAAGACGAGCTGATTGCGAAGCTGACCAATGCCTGCCTCCACCGACACCCTCGTGCACCTGCACGAAACGTTCAACCTGTTCAAGTCACGTAATCGAGGAACTGACGCACGCTCGCGCGGGTACGCAGCGGGCATGACCCTCGCTTCACTCTGCGTCCTCGACGAACACGCTCGGCAATCCGGAATACTTCTATCGGATTTACCGCAGAAAGAGAATCAACCATCGTGAAAAGAACAATCCATACCCTGGACCGCATTCAAACGAGACTCGAATCGGAGCTTGATTCCACTCCGGGTGATTCCGAAAAGAATATCGGTTACCGGTCCGGAATTTCCGAAGCTATTACTCATGTAATGGAAATGCGGAAGTCAGTGGTCGCGCAGAAATAGGAGACGCATCGATTAGGCGCTCACCCCAATAACTGCCGCACACCACCCACCAGAAAGACGACCTGGTCCTCGTAGAAGTCGGCAAGCCGCTCCGGCGCGAGCGGCTTGCCACTTCCGCTCCAATCGTCCGCCCGGCTCAACGCCTGGAGGAAGCCCATCAAGGCAATCGCCCAGCGAGTCTCGAGCCGTTCGGGATCGGTAGCAGGAAAAGTACGACGGACCTGGTCGAGAAGATGTTCACGCAGGTGCAGCTCGGTCGCCTCGAGGGCTGGATGGCCCGGTCGTGACATCTGCGGCTGCGAGATCTGCGTGACGATTCTGATCCATCGCATTCCCCGCGTGCGATGGCGAAGGAGCAATGCCTTGTAGGGCGCAGTGACGGCCCGTACCAGCGCCTCGACCGTCGGCGGCGTCTTGTCGGCGGAGAGGGCGTCCACGTTCGCGCTGATCTGATCTCGCACCGACGTTCCCATGTCCAATAGCACCGCTGCGACCAGATCGTCCTTGGTTCCGAAATGGTAGTGGACCGATGACGGCCCGAGACCGGCCGCGGCGTTGACCGAGCGCAGCGAAACTGCATCCAATCCCTCTGTCGCGAAAAGCCGTTCAGCAGTTTTGAGCAAACGCAGACGCGTCGCGTCGCCTTGACGGTTCTGCCGGGAGTCGGTCATACGAACGAGCTTCGCACGGGCTCGGCAAACGTCTCAACCGTGGCGAACGCGGAGTCAGAGTGATTCACGGTGTGCTCGCACCCTGTTGTCGCGATCCACCCAACCGTGGGCGCGTGCGTAGTCCACCATCGCGGAGAACTTCTGTCTCCACTTTGTGTTTCCGATCCGGGCAGCAACGGCTTGCTCCAAGTGGCCGATGTCGAGCCAGACGTGATCCCCCTCGATTTCCCCCCACGGTTCCAGTACCCGACTCAGAGTCTCGGATCGATCGTCGCCGCCAACGACGACCGAGAGACTGGTGAAGTCGTCGACACTGTTCAGTTCGACGGTCGAGGAGTCGGGGGTGATTGTGACGTCCAGTTGCATACCTCTTCACTACCCCTTCGAAGTACTTGGTTCAGTCGATCGACTTGTAACAACGATATCCGACGTCATTGCACCAGATAATGTTGAACTACAGGTGATTACAAATCTCCCACTGTGCGGGAGGCTCAACTTATTGGATCAGTTGATCCATGTTAGACATCTCGATCAGAGCGAGTGATCCAAATCACTCCCCTGTCGACAGGAGTTGTCATCGTGTGGTCCGCATCGTCCATCCGCTTCGGAGCCTTCCTCGCCCCGTACCATCCGCTCGACGCCGATCCCGCCCTGCAACTCAGACGCGATATCGACCTCATGACACACCTGGACCACCTCGGATTCGAAGAAGCGTGGATGGGTGAGCATCATTCGACCGGCGCCGAGATCGTGCCTGCCCCGGACATGTTCATCGCGGCCGCCGCAGAGCGAACCGAGCGCATCCAGTTCGGCACAGGCGTGACGTCTCTGCCCTATCACCACCCGTTGATCACGGCCGACCGCATCACTCAGCTCGATCTGCAGACCCGCGGACGGCTCATCTTCGGCACCGGCCCGGGCAAGATCCCCCTCGATGCACACATGATGGGCATCAACCCGTCGGACCAGCGTCGTCGCCAGGGCGAAGCGCTCGAGGCCATTCTCGCGTTGCTTCGCGGCGAGGTCGTCAACATGGAAACCGACTGGTTCACGTTGCGTGACGCACGCGCACAGCTGCCCACCTACCGCGCGGACGGCATCGAGACAGTGACAGCGTCCACGATTTCCCCCAACGGTTCGGTGCTCGCAGGCAAGAACGGCCTCTCCCTGCTCTCATTGGCGGCGAGTTCACCCAGCGGCTTCGACGCACTGGATCGCAACTGGGATGTGTACGAGAAGGTCTCGGCCGAACACGGCCACCGCGCCGACCGAGCGACGTGGCGTGTGGTCAATCCGATGTTCCTCGCCGAGACCCGAGCGGAGGCCGAGCGCGCCGTGAGCCGACGGATCGGATCGATGGCTTCCTACGTGAATCGACAGACCGGCCAGAACCCGGCCTGGGCAGATACACCGGCCGGAGTCATCGATCAGTGGCGCAACGACACGCTCGGCGAGTTCGGTCAGGCGATCATCGGTACCCCCGACGATGCGATCGCACAGATCGAGCGTCTGATCGAGAAGACGGGAGGGTTCGGCACGTTCTTGATCCTTCACGTCGACATGGCGAGCTGGGAGGACACCAAACGCAGCTACGAATTGTTCGCCTCCGAGGTGGTCCCGCACTTCCGGAAGCGAAATGTCGGGCGTCAGGCGAGCATGCAGTTCGCCGAGGACAACCGCGAATACCTGATCGGCGGGCTGGTCGGAGCGATCACCAAAGCCCATACCGACTACTACGGCCGGCCGGCCGAGACGGGAGCCGTGCGCGCATGAGGGCCGTCCGTTTCCAGCAGGGAGAATTCGCGGTCACCGAGATCGCCGACCCGCCGCCGTTGGCACCCCATCAGATCCGCATCGACGTCGTCGCCTGCGGGATCTGCGGCAGTGACCTGAGCATGTCGAAGGACCCGTGCCGCTTCGTTCAGGTCGCGCACGACGGGGGCTACCCGCTCGCCACCTTCGATCCGGACGCGCCAGTGGTGCTGGGGCACGAATACGCGGGTATCGTCTCCGAGACCGGTTCTGCAGTAGACGATTTCATGATCGGTGATCGGGTGGCCGGCATCGGCTTGGCCACCGACACGGCTACCGGGATCCCGACGATCATCGGTTACTCGAACGAATACCACGGTGCGTTCGGCGATTACATCGTTGTCGACGCCTTCTGGGTGCGCAAGGTTCCCGACCATCTGTCACTCGAGCACGCCACACTGGCCGAACCTCTACACGTCGGCGAGATGCATCTCCAGCAGTCCGGCCTCACCTCGGCCGATTCAGCGCTCGTCGTCGGTTGCGGCACGATCGGACTGGGTGCCATCGTCGCGGCGAAAGCGAGAGGGGCACAGATCGTCATCGCGTCCGAGCCCTCCCCCAAACGCCGCGAGCTCGCCAAGAAGATGGGTGCGGACATCGTCGTCGACCCCTTCACACAGGATCCGATCGAACTGTGGAATCAGATGGTCGCCGAAGGCAACCCGCTCGTGGGCCAGGCCTCGAACGGCATCCTGATCGCCTACGAATGCAGCGGCCGGGCGGGGGTCATCGGCGAACTGATGCGCACCCTGCCGTTCAACTCGCGGATTCAGGTCCTGGCTGCGCCGTTCGGCGACGAGACCATCGTTCCCGTCATCGGGCAGTTCCGAAGGATCTCGATCAACTTCGGTCATGGCCCCTACGAGAACGCGTACGACATCACCCTTGCTCGGTTGGCCGCCGGCGAGATCGACGCCGAAGCGATCATTACCGGCCGTATCGGGCTCGACGGAGTCTCGGACGCTTTTACGGCTCTTCGCGCACCCGACGAGCACGTGAAGATCCTCGTCCTGCCCGCTGCAGGTCGTCCGGAATAGCGGTTGGTCCTGCTCTGTTGACGTAGGGGTGCCCGAACTCGGGCACCTCTACTTCTGGCTGTGCGAGCGTCGCCTGTTGGCGTCTGCGCTCCGATACCAGGACAATGGCAGGGTTGGCGTCAGCCGACAACGCGGTGCAACGCTCTGTGGCTGCTGCGTTTGTTTCACTAGGAGGCTTCCGTGACCGACGGACCGTTGATCGTCCAATCCGACAAGACGCTGCTGTTGGAGGTCGACCACGAGCGCGCCGGCGATGCCAGGCAGGCAATCGCCCCCTTCGCGGAACTCGAACGCGCCCCCGAGCACGTCCACACGTATCGCATCACTCCCCTGGCCCTGTGGAATGCCCGCGCCGCCGGACACGACGCCGAGCAGGTTGTCGACGCTCTGGTTTCGTTCTCACGATTCGCTGTTCCGCAACCGCTGCTGGTCGACATCGTCGACACGATGGCCAGGTACGGACGCTTGCAGCTGGTCAAGAGCCCGGTGCACGGCCTCATCCTGGTCAGCCTCGACCGGGCAGTCCTCACCGAGGTGATGCGACACAAGAAGATCTCACCGATGCTCGGTGAGAAGGTCGACGACGACACGGTGATCGTCCACCCGAGCGAACGCGGCCGCCTCAAGCAGATGTTGCTCAAGGTGGGCTGGCCGGCCGAGGACCTCGCCGGCTATGTGGACGGCGAAGCGCACCCGATCGATCTCGCTTTCGAAGAGGGCCACTGGGAACTGCGCGACTACCAGCAGATGGCCGCGGATTCGTTCTGGGCCGGCGGCTCGGGCGTCGTCGTGCTGCCATGTGGCGCCGGCAAGACGATGGTGGGCGCAGCAGCCATGGCAAAGGCCAAAGCCACCACACTCATCCTCGTCACCAATACCGTCGCCGGTCGTCAGTGGAAGCGTGAGCTCATCGCCCGCACGTCGTTGACCGAGGAAGAAATCGGCGAATACTCCGGCGAGCGCAAGGAGATTCGGCCGGTCACGATCGCGACCTACCAGGTGATCACGCGTCGTACGAAGGGCGAGTACAAGCATCTCGAACTCTTCGACTCCCGCGACTGGGGACTGGTGATCTACGACGAGGTCCACTTGCTGCCCGCGCCCGTCTTCCGGATGACGGCAGACCTGCAGTCGCGCCGCCGTCTCGGCCTGACCGCAACGCTGGTTCGTGAGGACGGCCGCGAAGGCGACGTCTTCTCGCTCATCGGGCCCAAGCGCTACGACGCTCCGTGGAAGGACATCGAAGCGCAGGGCTGGATCGCGCCGGCAGACTGCGTCGAGGTGCGAGTGACGATGACGGACGCCGAGCGCATGTCCTATGCCGTCGCCGAACCGGAGGAGCGCTACAAACTGTGCTCCACGGCGCACACCAAAATTGCTGTCGTGAAGTCCATTCTGGCGAAGCACCCCGATTCCCCGACCTTGGTGATCGGTGCGTATCTCGATCAGCTCGACGAACTCGGCGAAGCCCTGAACGCGCCGGTGATCAAGGGATCCACCAAGAACAAGGAACGTGAGATCCTGTTCGATCAGTTCCGTAACGGTGAGATCCAGACGCTGGTGGTGAGTAAGGTCGCGAACTTCTCGATCGACCTTCCGGAGGCGTCTGTCGCCGTGCAGGTTTCGGGAACCTTCGGATCGAGACAGGAAGAAGCTCAGCGGCTCGGACGACTGTTGCGACCCAAGCACGACGGCGGTCAGGCCCACTTCTATTCGGTGGTTTCCCGCGACACTCTCGATGCGGAATACGCGGCACATCGTCAGCGATTCCTCGCCGAACAGGGCTACGCCTACCGGATCACCGACGCCGATGACCTGCTCGGACCTGCAATCGGCTGAGCATTTCTGCAACACGTTGCAGAATCAAATGGACATACGTCCAGTTACCTGTAGAGTGTCCCCTGTCACAGTCGTGTCCATCGGCCGGGGGTCACCAGCACCATGCGCTCAGTTCCACGTCTACGGGGTCGGCTCGCCGGAACCATCTCGCTGCTGACTGCCGCCGTCGTCGTCGCCACGACCGGCGTCAGCGCCGCGGCACCGAGTCCTGCTCCTACCGCGCAGAACTCGGTGTACGCACTTGCGAACGGTTGCTTCGCGCTGCGCACCGAGTCTGGTGATTTCGTCCGTCGTGACGGGTCGGCGTACCTCACCGACGTAACGAAAGCCGCAGACGCCGAACCGTTCCGGCTACATGCGGCCCAGTTGGGTCGTTTCATGCTGTACGGCCCGGACGGGTCGATGCTCTCGCACGACGGCGCGGACTCGGTACTCGCCACTTCCGAAGCAACTCCCTCCACCGACTGGACCGTGATGTCCACCGGTGAATCGTTCGTTCTGACCGCGACCTCGAACGGCCGTCAACTGATCTCGCGCGACTTGACGCTCACGATGTCCGATCCCGGTGACGTTCCCGAATCTGCGTTCACGCTGATCCCGCGCGACGGCTGCGCCGACTTCCCCGAAGCGGAGGTGGGCGCAAACGGCGTTCCAGGAGAAATCGGACCGAACGGTGAAGTCACCGGATTCATCGACACACACGTGCACATGAACGCTTCCGAGTTCATGGGCGGAAACCTGCACTGCGGCCGACCTTTCGATCCTCAGGGCGTCACCGCAGCGCTCGTCGACTGCCCGGACCATCAACCTGACGGGATACCGGCGCTCCTCGAAAACGTTCTGTCGTACGGCAATCCCTTCGAAACTCACGACACCACCGGCTGGCCGAGTTTCGCCGACTGGCCGGCGCACGATTCACTGACGCACGAGCAGACGTACTACAAGTGGGTCGAGCGGGCCTGGCGCGGCGGGCTGCGAATCTTCACCAATCTCTTTGTCGCCAATCGTGTCCTGTGCGAGCTGTATCCGAGCAAGCGAAATCCCTGTGACGAGATGGAGACCGTCCGGATCCAGGCGCAGCAGACACGCGAACTCCAGGACTACATCGACGCCCAGTACGGTGGTCCCGGCCGGGGGTGGTTCCGCATCGTGAGCTCGCCGGAACAGGCCAGGCAGGTGGCCGCCGACGGAAAGCTGGCCGTCACCCTCGGGGTGGAGGTGTCCGAACCCTTCGGTTGCTCTGTGCGCAACGGTATTCCGCAGTGCACCGAGGACGACATCGACCGCGGCCTGGACGAGTTGTACGACCTCGGTGTCCGGCAGATGATCGTCACGCACAAGTTCGACAACGCCCTCGGCGGTGCCCGTTTCGACGGCGGAGTCACCGGGGTGGCCGTCAACATCGGCAACTACCTGGGCACCGGGGAGTTCTGGCAGTCGGAACCATGCACCGGCGTTGCCGAGGACAATGTGCTGCCCACCAAGGTCGACGGCGCACAGAATCTTCTCGCGGTACTCCCACCCGGAGTGACGCTTCCGGTGTACCCCTCTGGTCCGCAATGCAATTCGCACGGCCTGACCGACCTCGGCGCGTACACGATCCGAGGTTTGATGGACCGAGGGATGATCGTGGACATCGATCACATGAGCGTCAAGACCGCCGAAGCGGCTCTCGATATTCTCGAAGCTGCGAACTACTCCGGCGTCGTTTCCAGTCACAGCTGGAGCGACCCGAGCCTGTACAAGCGGATCTACGCACTCGGCGGATTTGTCGCCCTGTACGCCGGACAACTCGACGCATCGGACGAAAAGCCCGAAGAGCGTGGGTTCATCGACCAGTGGCGGGACGCACGGGCGATGCGAAGCGAGAACTACTACTTCGGTTTCGGCTACGGCGCCGACACCAACGGCTTCGGGCCGCAGGCCGCACCGCGCGGCGACGCCGCAGAAAATCCGCTGCAATATCCGTACACCGCCTTCGACGGCACGGTCATGGACCAGCAGCGCGCCGGCACCCGGGTTTTCGACGTGAACACCGACGGCGTGGCGCAGTACGGGATGATTCCCGACTGGATCGCGGACATGCGCATCGCCGCGGGAGCCGACGGCGACACCATCATCGAGGACATGAGCCGCGGCGCCGAGGCTTACCTGCAGATGTGGGAGCGCGCGCGAAACTAGCTACGCTGGTGGACGGTCCCCGGGCGATCGGGGGCCGGTCCTAGATCGTCCGGCACCACCCGAAGGAATTTTTCGTGGCTGACTTCCAGTTCACCGTCGACAAGGCTCACGCCAAGTCGGTCAACGACACACTGGCCGATGTACGCCGCCTGCAGATTTCTGCGGTGATCTTCGCGATCGTCCTCGCCGCGGTCGGGGCCTGGTTGATCAGCATGGGCGAGGTGTGGTCCATCATCATCGGCGCAGTCCTCGCCATCGGTGCGGCCAGTTCCCTGTGGGTTGCCGTGTGGGCACCTCGCAAGGTGGGAAGCGTCGAATCTCTGTATGCGGACAACCCACTGGTTCCCGCGATCGTCACCGAGGTTCACCCTCGAGCGGCGACCTTGACGGCACTGATCGACATCGCGAAGCCGGCGGCCGGAGCACCGAAGTACGCGCTCGTCAGCCGCAACGTTCGACTCAATCCGAAGTGGCGAGTCGGCGACCGCATTCCGTCGGTGGCACTGCGTTCGGATCGTTCCACCCGAAGCAAGGCTGACACGTGGCAGATGGTCAGCCCCATGCCGATCGAGTGGGGAACCAAGGACTCGGCAGTGCTGGCACGCGCGATCGCTGCTGTCAGTGCGAGCGAGTGGAACTTCCTGCAGAGCCGGATCCCCGACTCCGAAGAAGTTCGCACCCACCCCGATCGCCGGGTTCTGATCAACCCGGCCGATCTTCCTGACTCGCTGCGCTAGTCCAAACGGTTACGCGAGCGCGGGCAGCACTTCCTTCTCGAACATCTCGATTCCCGACGTGTCGTACGCGGCCTCGGGGAAGTAGAAGATTCCGTACTCGAGTCCCTGCGCCTCGAGCGCCGACAGGTTCTCGATTATCTGCTCGGGTGTACCGACGGCAGGCATTCCGCGGAACGCGTCGAGCGACGCATCGGCGGCAGCTTCGCCGACCAACGGCGTCAGTCTGTCCTTCAGTGTCTCCAACCGCTGAGCCACCTCGGATTCCGTCGCGCCGATGGCCACGTTGTAGTTGGCCGAACGGACGATGGCGTCGAAATCGGTACCGACGGTGTCGCAGTGCTTCTTCAGGATTTCGGACTTGTGCGCGAAGCCGGCCGGGGTGCCGTCGAAGTTCGTGTACTGCGCGTACTTGGCCGCGATCTTGAGTGTGACCTTCTCGCCGCCACCGGCAACCCAGATGGGAATTCCGCCCTCTTGCAACGGAAGTGGACGGCACAGCGCTCCGTCGACCTGGTAGTACTTGCCGTCGAGCGTCGAGCTGCCGGTCGACCACGCCTGCTGCATGATCTGGATTCCTTCGTCGAGGCGGCCCAGACGCTCACCGGCAGAGGGGAAACCGTAGCCGTACGCACGCCACTCCTGCTCGTACCAACCGCCGCCGATGCCCATCTCGACGCGTCCACCCGTGATGAGATCGGTGGTCGCGGCGACCTTGGCGAGGTACGCCGGGTTTCGGTAGCTCATGGCGGTACACATCTGGCCGAGTCGGATACGCGACGTCGATGCACCGAGTGCGGCCATCAACGTCCACGCCTCGTGAGTCGCTTCTTCCGTCGGCTGGGGAACGGTGTGGAAGTGGTCGTAGACCCACACCGACTCCCACGGCCCTGCCTCCGCGCGCAGCGTGAAGTCTCGCATCACCTCCCACTGCTTCGCGGGGTCGATGCCGACCAGGTCCAGACGCCAGCCTTGAGGTACGAACAGTCCGAATCGCATGTAGCGAGCCTACCTACAGTTTCCCGACGCGCGACCGGGGTGACACCCGCGGAGAGTAGACCGGAATGAAGCGGAACATCATCGCCGCGCCGGCGAACGACGTCGCGCCCAGAGCGGCGAATGCCCACCCGAGTGGGAGCACCGCGGCGAGTAGACCGATCGCGAGCGGCCCACCGAACATGCCGGTGTCGTGAGTCAATCGCCATGCAGCGAGGAACTCGGCGCGTTCTTCGGGCGGGGCGATATCGGCACCGAGGGTCATGATCACGCCGTTGCCCAGCCCGTTGCCGATCCCCATCACGACAGCGACCACGGTCAATCCCACTGCACCCGTCGAGAACGGCAACAGTAGGTACGACACACCGATCACCGTCAGCGAAGGCACCGCGACCAGCCTGCGGCCGTATCGGTCCATGATGTGTCCGGCCGGGTACGAGCACAGCAAGTCCACGGCCGCACCGATACCGAAGATCACACTCACCTGGGCTGCATCCAATCCGAGGTGCAATGCCCACAATGGAAGAACGGCCTCACGCGAAGCGCGGGCGGCGCCCATCAGAAGGGAGCCTGTCCCGAGCGTCGACAGAGCGGCACGATGACGGCGAAGGATCTCCGGGAGCGTGACGTGTCCGTGATCACTGTTGCCTGCCTGCACCTTTCGTGGCGGGTCGGGAACGCGGGCCATCAGCGCCCCGGCGAGCACGACGCCCACCAACTGGACGAGGAATCCTCCGCGCGCTCCCACCAGGAGAATCACGCCGGCCCCGATGAGCGGTCCCAGGAAGAAACCCAACCGCCACATCGCGGCGAACGACGACATTGCTCGGGCCCGAAGACCGAGTGGCACGGTCTCGGCGAGGTAGCTCTGCCGCGCAAGGCCCCACACCGCATTCGCCAATCCGGTCAACAGTGCGCCGATACCGAGCATCCACGGAGTCTGCGCAAGGAGACAAATCACCACTCCTGTTGCACCCAAGGAACTTCCGCCGATGATCGACCTGCGCTCACCGAAACGCGACACGATCCTGCCGGCGGGGAGGTCACCGAGTACGGCGCCCAAACCACCGAGTGCAACGATCAGGCCGGCGACGGCAACCGATGCACCCAGGTCGCGCGCGGTGACGGCCATGATGGGGGCAGCCGCTCCCTGACCGATCCCGAAGATGGCCGCCGGTACGAAAACCGTTGTGACGAGTGGCTTGAGACCGGCAATCGCCGGCTGTTCCTTGGGCAGTGTTTCCGTCACGCGCTCACTTCTGCCGCGTCAGCGGCCCGCGAAAACCGATTCGCCGGACGATCGAGGCCGTAGTGACCCCGCAGGGTGGATTCCGTGTATTCGGTCCGGAAGATCCCACGCGCCTGCAGAATCGGCACGACCCGGTCGACGAACACCTCGAGCCCTCCAGGCAGATAGGGCGGCATGATGTTGAAGCCGTCCGCGGCGCCCTTGTCGAACCATTCGGTCAACTCGTCCGCGACCTGCTCCGGTGTCCCGGCAAATGTCCGATGCCCACGGCCACCGCCGAGTTTGCCGATCAGTTCACGGACGGTGAGGTTTTCGCTCTCCGCAAGGTCTTTGACGAGCTGGTATCGACTCTTGTTTCCTTGGATGCGATCGATGTCCGGCAACGGTGGCAGCGGGGCATCCAGCGAATGCTCGGTGAGGTCGACGCCCACCATGTTCGAGAGTTGGCGCAGTGAGTACTCAGGTGAGATGAGATCCGTGAACGACTGCTCCAGTGCCTTGGCTTCTTCTTCCGTATCCGCGATGAAGGGAACGATGCCTGGCAGCACCTTGATCTCGTCGGGACTACGCCCGTACTTGATCAGCCGCGCTTTGAGGTCGGTGTAGAAATCCTGCCCCTGCTCGAGTGTTCGTTGAGCGGTGAACACGGCCTCGGCATACTTCGCCGCGAAGTCCTTACCGCTCTCGGAGGAACCGGCTTGCACGAGCAACGGACGTCCCTGTGGAGACCTCGGCGAATTGAGCGGGCCAGCCACCGTGAATCGTTGACCGTCATGGTCGATGCGATGGACACGATCAGGATCGGCGAAGATTCCGGTCTCTTCGTCCAGGACAACTGCCCCCTCTTCCCAGCTGTCCCAGAGTCCGAGCGTCACGTCGAGAAACTCCTCGGCGCGCTCGTAACGACCGCTGTGCGTCGGTACCGCATCGAGGCCGAAGTTCGCGGCCTCGTCGGCGCCGGCCGACGTCACGATGTTCCACCCGCCTCGTCCACCACTGATGTGATCGAGGGAAGCGAACTTCCTTGCGAGAGTGTATGGATCGCTGTAACTGGTCGACGCGGTTGCAATCAGCCCCACCTTGTCGGTGGCCGCCGCGATCGCCGACAGCAAGGTGACGGGTTCGAAGATCGCCTGGGTGTTGTACTTGACCCGCGGGCCGACTGCTAGACCGTCGGCGAAGAACACCGAGTCCAGCTTTCCACGCTCGGCGATTCTCCCCAATTCCTGGAAGTGCTTGACGTCCAGGAGGTTGGCCGCATTTGTGCGTGGGTGGCGCCACGCCGCCTCATGATGGCCGACGCCCATCAGGAAGGCGTTCAGATGAAATTGTCGTTCGGACATGAGTTCGCAGAATCTTTCCGTGAATGTGTGGTCAGGTGGTGACGCGCCAGCGCGAGAGCCGACGTTCGATCAGGACCAGAATCGCGTTGATTGTCAGACCCAACAACGAGATCGCGACGATGCCCGCGTACATGTTCGGGATCTGGAAGTTGAGTTGTGAAGCGGTGATCAGATACCCGAGACCGGCTTTGGCCCCGACCATTTCGGCGGCGATCAGCACGAGAATCGACGACGCGGCTGCCATGCGGATACCCGTGAAGATCGTGGGAACAGCGGCGGGCAGAACCACCTTCTGGAACAGCCGAATCGAGGAGAACCCCAGCGAGGCAGCGGACTTGATCAGCAGGGGGTCCACTGTTCGCACACCGGAGATCGTGTTGAGCAGAATCGGGAAGGTGCAGGCGTAGATCACAAGGGCGATCTTCGATTCCTCACCGATTCCGAGAATCAGCACGAAGACGGGAAGCAGCGCCAAGGCTGCTGTGTTGCGGAACAATTCGAGAATCGGGTTGAGGAAGTCGGAGACCGGGCGGTACCAGGCGATCGCAATTCCCAACGGAATCGCGATCGCGATGGCCACGAAGAAGCCGGTCAGCGCACGCGTCAGACTGGCGGAAACATGCTCTTGCAATTGTCCGTTCTCGGCGAGGGTGAAGAATGCGGACACAACTTCGGTGAAGGGCGGGAGGAAGACCTTGTCCACCAGCCCGAGCCGAGGTGCCGCTTCCCAGATCCCGAGGAAGATCGCGATCGCAATCGACGGCTTGGCAATCCGCCAGGCGATGGAACGAATGTAGCGCGCCGCTTTGCCGCCGGCCTGGCTCCGCTGCGCAATGTCAGGTGTTTTGTCGGCCAACGGTTTCGGAGTGGCGACCACCTCCGGCGTCGCCAATGCGCTAGACATGTGCAACCTCCTTGGCAGGATCGAGTTCGCCGGCCCGAGCGCGCTCGACTTCACCGTGCAGTAGCGTCCAGATCCGGTGCCGGAACACTCGGAACTCCTCACCTGATCGCACGTCGTCGCCGGACCGGTCGATGTCGATGTCGACGATCGTCTTGACGCGCCCCGGCCGCGAAGTCAGTACTGCAACACGTTGCCCGAGGTAGATGGCCTCGTCGATTCCGTGGGTGATGAACAGGATCGTCTTGCCGGTGGCCTTCCAGATGCGCAGAAGCTCGTCCTGCAGCGACTCTCGCGTCTGTGCGTCCAGCGCTGCAAATGGTTCGTCCATCAGCAACACTTCGGGGTCGAATGCCAGGCTGCGGGCGATCGCGACTCGCTGCTTCATTCCACCGGACAACTCGTGCGGATAGCGATCCGCGAAACCTTGCAGACCGACCAGTTCGAGGTAATGCTCGGCGAGCTCGCGTCGCTCGCTCTTCTTCACGCCCTTCGCTTCGAGTCCGAACTCGATGTTGTGACGTGCAGTTCGCCATGGAAGCAGCGCGTATTGCTGGAAGACGATTCCCCGATCCAAGCCTGGGCCCGTGATCTGCTTGCCGTCCAGAAGGATTCGACCGGAAGTGGGCGAACTGAGTCCTCCGAGGAGGTCCAGCAGAGTCGACTTGCCGCAACCACTCGGCCCGACGAGGACCAGGAACTCCCCCGGCGCCACGTCGATGTTGATGTCCTCGACCGCGGTGAAAACTTCGTCGGTCCCACGAATGTCGAACTGTTTGGTGACGTGCTCGAGCCGTAGTTTCGGTTCTGTGCTCATTTTGCTGCCTCCAGTGCCTGTCCGTCAGCGCCGCTGTCGGGTGAATACGTTCCGTTGGCGTACGGGTTGAATTCGTTGGTGTAGATGTCCGACGGCTTCAACTTTCCTTCTTCGAGTTCGCCGTTACGGGTGAGCCAGTCGATCCACGTGCTGATCTCGGTATCGGTGATCGTTCCGCCGGGGCCGGCGACTCCTGGGCTCTTCCAGTAGCTGATGAGCTTGGTGTCCTCGTTGCGTCCGCGGCTGTTGATGATCGACGTCAGCTTCGCGACCACTTCTTCTCGTGGGTGTGTCTGCGTCCAGCGGATGGCCCTCGCTGTTCCCTGCACGAAATCGGCGACCGCCTCCTTGTTCTGCGCGATGTAGTCGTCACGGAACACCAACGTGCCGTAGGTGAACGAGCCGAACAACGATTCGTCCGTGAACAGCTCGCGAAGGCCACCACGTTCGAGCGCGGAGTCACGGAAGACCGAGCCGAGGGTGGCGACGTCGATCTGTCCCTGCCGCAACGCTTGTTCCGTGTTGACCGGCGGAACCACGATCAGTTCCACCTGCTTGATCTCGTCCGGTGTAAGCCCCTCCCGCGCAAGCCATTCACGCACGACGAACTCGTGGTGCGCACCGAGGGTGTTCATCCCGACCTTCTTGCCGATCAGGTCCTTCGCCGATTTGATCGGACTGTCGTCGAGAACGTAGTACCCGTTGAAGCTCTCCTTGTCGGAGCCGTAGTACCCGATGACCGAGGTGATCGGTGAACCCGCGGAAGCCAACTTCACCACCGCCCCGTTGAACGCTCCGCCGAACTCGGTTTGACCGGTCGCTGCGTTCTGAATGCTCTGAGGGCCGCTGGTCGTATCGCCGATCCAGTTGAGCTCCACGTCGTTGAAGTAGCCGAGGTCAGCGGCCAGTTCGGGGTAGATGACCTGTCCGGTGCTGCCCTCGTACCGCAGGACGGTCTTGCCGTCGGCGGTCTTGACCACTTCGTCGGAGGAGCCCGAGCAGGCAACTGCAAAACTGGACAGAGTGACAAGAGCGACGACCGCGGCTACCGAGCGCGCGAAACGAGGGCGAATCATGAAGTTGCTTCCTGTAGAAGATGATTGGTTCAGTTCTCGGCTACACCTGTCCGGAGCGCCGTGTGCGGCGCTCGGCACAGGCAGGTGTGGGGAATGTCAGTTCAACGACAACAGTTGAGCGACATGAGCGGGAAAGACCGAAACACGTGAGACTCCAATGAATGTGCAGACAGGATCGAGCCGTGAGCAGTGCCGAAACCATACGTCGGCACCCACTACCTGGGTCAACGGTTACATTCATGCCGGATTTAATGTGTGAGGTCCGTATCATGAGGGCATGCTTTCGCCGACGACTGCGCAGGACTTCGAGCAACACCGTGGCCACCTGACGTCGGTGGCCTACCGTCTCACCGGAAGTTTCAGCGACGCTCAGGATGCGGTGCAGGAAGCGTGGATACGGCTTCAAGTTGCCGAAAACACGCGAGGCGACGAATTGCAGATCCGCGAACTGCGCGGATGGCTCACCACAGTTGTCGGCCGAATCTGCCTCGATCATCTCAAATCGGCCGCGGTCAGAAGAGAAAGCTATGTCGGACAGTGGCTTCCGGAGCCGATCGTCACGCCCGTCGACGCCACCTCGGGCACACCCTCAGCGACACCCGATCCGCTCGAGTACGTCGTGAGGCAGGAACAGAATCGTTTTGCAGCCCTCGTCGTCCTGGACACTCTTACTCCCGCTCAGCGCGTTGCCTTCGTCCTGCACGACGGATTCGACGTGCCCTTCGCCGAGGTAGCGCGCATCCTCGACATCGAAGTAGCCACTGCCCGTCAGTTGGCCTCGCGGGCACGTAAAGCCGCAGCGTCGGCGCCGGCCCCGGTCAGTGGCGAGGAACATGCTGCCGCCGTCGAGCGATTGGTGACGGCTATCGCGAGTGGAGATCTGAACGCCGTGATCGATGCACTCGATCCCGATGCCGTCCTGATCGGTGACGCAGGCGGAACTACCCGCACGGCCGTCAACGTCGTTCGCGGCAGTGATCGTGTGGCGCGGTTCTACCTGGGATTGGCCCGCAAGTACGGACCGGCAGCGGTGTTCTCGATGTCACCGGTTCTCGTCAACGGACAGCTCGGCGGTGTATTCGCCGGCTCACCGGGGGACGACCAGTACCCGCAGTTCGCCGCTCGCGTTGCCGGCTTCACTGTCCGCGACGGAGTTGTGTGCGCAGCCTACGACATTGCGAATCCAGCCAAGTTCAGCGCTGTGCCGATGCTCGATCACACCGAACCCGAACGCAAGTAGCGAGACTCCCATTCCTCGAGGTGTGATCTGGACACCTGCGTGCCGAACCACAGTCGGTGCAGTACATCCGATCCCAGATGATGCAATTCGGTGTGCGTCCTCCACTGCTGCGACGCCCACTCGGGTTCGTTGTGGGCGGCGTCGATCCCGGCCATCGCGCTACCTCGCAGTTCGAAGTCCAGGTCCCGACGAAGCTCCGAAAGCTCCGACCAATTCGCCTGTGGTGCATAGTGCCTCGCGCGAATTTCGGTCAGCAGCTTGAACAGGACGCTACCCGCCCGTTCGTCGACCCAGATCAGAGTGCGTCGATGCGCACCGCGCCCCACCGTCCACAGGACCACCAACGCCACGACGACGCCGATTGCCGTCTCGAGCATGCGGCTGAGGATCAGATGTCGGACGGTCCCGTGCGCACCACCGGCCGCGCCGAGGAGAATCGCGAGGGCGGTGATGAAGATGACGGCTATCCCGTAATTCCGCACCAGGAACAGCTCGATCCCCGCCATCAGGACTGCAAGTACCGCCACCAACCACAGACCGGTCGGACTCCAGGAGTAGATGGCACCCAACAGAATCAACCCGAGGACGGTCCCACCGATGCGGTGGATTCCGCGATAGGTGCCCAGTATTCGATCCGGTCCTTGATGAAGGACCATCGCCGCGGCGATCACCGCCCAGTCCGGGCGATCGATGCCGAGCAGGACGGTGAGGGTTCCCGCCGCCATACAGGCAATGGACAGCCGAAGTGCCGTCACCGACGCTCGGCTGGACCGATTGCAGGCGCGGAGGAACCGATATCGGATCGTCGGGTCGGGCAGAGGCGGGTGAGCACCGACGTCGTCGACGTCGAACGCGGGGTCGGCCATGAGTTCCGGATCGTGGTCGTCGGAGATCGCCCTGGCCATCGAGATCTGCGCTCGTTCGAGTTCACGGGTCAACGGGTGGTCTTTCCCGACGATTGCGCCGCGGTAGAGGCACTGCCACGCGTCGTGCAGCCGAAGTGCTGCAGCGTGGCGTTTGTCTCGCGTGAGTTCGGGTGGGGCGTACGTCGCCTGAGCGTCCGTGTACTCCGCAACGGCCGAGACGGCTGCCTGTACAGCGCTGCGTTCGACAGCTCTCGGTGCCCACAGGATTCCCGTCATCGAGACGACCACCGCGCTGATCCCACCGATTGCCGTCCACATCGCGACCTCGACCGGCGGCTGACCGGGAGTGGCGATCACGGAACTGATCTCGGTGGTGAGCAACAGAAAGAACGCGCCCGGTGGACCCAATCGAAGCGCGTCGACGGTGAAGGCGCAGGTCGACACCACGACGGCCATGATCAGCACGACAAAGACGAGCAGCACCGTCGGCGCTCCCCCGGCGATGGCTCGGTGGACGGGCTCACCCACCGATGCCCCGACGAAGGACAGGATCGTCAGCGCCGTCGCAGCGATACCGACTGCCTTCCACCTGCTCCGGTACGGACGACCCTCACCGTATATCGATGCAAATGCACCGAGGCCGACCAGGAGCGAAGCAGACCCGAATCCGAGCAGTGTGGCGATGGCCGCCGGAATCGCCAGGGCGAGGGCGACGCGAACCGCTCCGGGGTACCTGTTTCCCACCGGCGGCAATCCGAACAGGACGCTGCGCGCCGGCCGCGGAGCCGGGAGGTTGGACTCGCGACCCGCTGATGTTTCTTCGGGGTCCACTGCCCATCCTTCGCGCCGGCCTGTTCGTGTCTGTGTCGTCCCATTCTTGCGGGCGGCCGACGTGGAATTCGAGGCGGGTCCGGAGGTCGATTCGACCACCCCTTTATTGACACTATGTCAACAGTGTGGATGATAGGTGGAGTCGGATCCGCTCGCGGGTCGCACTTCATCGATCGGGAGAATCACGATGACGCAAGGATCTACCGCAACCCGGACCGCAGAACGACGGTCCCCGTGGATGGACGACGAATTGGAGGCCGTGGCCGACCTGGCAAGGAACTTCTTCGCCAAACACGTCACACCGCATCAGAAACGCTTCGCGTCCCAAGGTTTTCCCGACAAATCCGCATATCGAGAACTCGGGGCGCTCGGGCTCGCCGGCATGTCGATCCCCACCGAGTACGGCGGCGGAGGAGGAACTTTCGCGCACGACGCCGTGCTGTTCCACGAGCAGGTCATGGCGGGTGATCATTCACTCCAACTCGGCGTGCACTCGGGAATCGTGCCGCACTACCTCAATGCCTACGCCGATCACGAGCACAAACTGCGCTGGCTACCGAAGCTGGTGAGTGGCGAGTGGGTGGGCGCAATCGCCATGACCGAGCCCGGCACCGGATCCGACTTGCAGAACATCACCACCCGAGCCGTCCGCGACGGTGACGACTATCTGATCAGCGGCGCAAAGACCTTCATCTCCAACGGTCGCAATTGTGATCTGGTGATCATCGCCGCCAAGACCGATCCCAGCCTCGGAGCGCGTGGAGTGTCGCTCATCGTGGCCGAGGTCGATGACAACACACCGGGTTTCGAGCGCGGGCGAATACTCGAGAAGGTCGGACAGAAGGGCCAGGACACCACCGAGCTGTTCTTCGACCGCTTGCGGGTGCCTGCAACAAACCTGCTCGGGGACCGCGAAGGCACAGGGTTTGCCCAGCTGATGCAGCAGCTACTGCCTGAACGATTGATCTGCGGAGTTGCAGCCACTGCGGCAATGGATCGTGCAGTCGCCCTCACCGTCGAGTACACCAAATCCCGAAACATGTTCGGGCAAACGCTCTTCGATCTGCAGAACACGCGCTTCGAGCTTGCCGAGTGCGCGTCCATCGCTCGTATCTCACGAACGTTCATCGACGACTGCATCGTCAAATACCTTGCCGGGCAGCTCGATGCGACTACCGCCGCGATGGCCAAGTACTGGCTCACCGATCAGCAGTGCGCCGTGATCGACCGCTGCGTGCAACTACACGGCGGGTACGGCTACATACTCGAATATCCCATCGCTCAGATGTATGCCGACGCTCGTATTCAGCGAATCTACGCCGGATCGAACGAAGTCATGAAGGACCTCGTGGCGAGATCACTCTGAGCAATCAGGAATCCGCCTCGCACGCCGGCAGAACGTCACGCACGATGGCGAGCAAACTGCGTACCAGCAGAAGGTGCACCTGTTCGCGGTCGAGGGCTCCCGTCACCAACCACTGCTTACTGGCGGCCTTCGCCAAGCCTCCGTACGCCACGATCATCGAATGAACAGCAGCCTCGCTGCCTTCACTCGGTCGAATCTCGAGCGCATCCATCATGCGTCGCGCAGCAACGTCGTCAGCATCCTGGAGGATCCGATCCATCTCGGGATCACGGCGGAGGTCGTCGGACATGACTGTCGAGATCCACATGTCGCGATGACGCCAGGCGACGTCGAGCCACCGATCGATCACGGCGCCGATCCGCTTCTCCTGGCTCGCCGATCGCGGAATGCGGTCCACCGCCACTTCGGGAATGAAGACGAACCGCCGCACGACGTCGAGATACAACTCACGCTTGGAGCCGAAGTAATGATTGAGCAGCGGACGTCCGACCCCAGCCGCCTTGGCCAACTCGGTCATCGAGACGTCGGCAAAAGACTTCTCCTCGAAAACCTTTGCCGCGCTGACAATGATCTGCTCACGCCGGTCTTCGGGACCGAGACGCCTTCCGCCTGTGGCCGACGCGGACGTCATTCTTTTCTCGCGGGCGTGCTGTTGACCGTCGCCTGCGCCTCGACCATGAGCGAAATGTGCTCCACCAAACGCTTTCGAGAGATCTTGGAGGACGGGGTGTGCGCCTGATAGATGAACGCGAGGGCACCGAACAGCCCCACCGAATTGAGTTCGGAGTTCGCGGAGTCGGTTGCCTCGCCGCCGTACATCAGCTCGAGCGACGCGGAAATCGGATTCGTGAACTCCGCCATCAATTCTCGCCCTCGATCCCACAGCGCAGGTTCCGCCTGGGATTCGACGAACATGATGCGTCCACGTCGAGGATCTTTGAATACGTAGTTGGTGAAGGCGTTCACCACGTGGCGGATCAGGGCCGACGGTGCGGAAGGCGCCGCCTCGAGAGCGTCCAGAATAGTGTCACGCGCACCGAGAACGACCTCGTCGAGCACGGCGACCAGCAGTTCGTCACGGTTGGCGAAGCTCTCGTAGAAGTACCGTTCGGTCAGCGCGGCCTCGCGGCAGGTTGCACGCATGGTCGCGGCGGCCGCTCCCTCGGTGCCCATGATCTGCAACCCGGCTTCGATCAGCTGTGTCCGGCGCGCGGCGCGGCGATCTTCCGGTTCCTGCCCACGCCACCTGCGCGGGCCGGTGCGCCGAGCCTCGGTATCCGTCATGTCCCCATGTTCTCACTGACCGGCAGCGCTCTCGACCTCAGGTTATCGCGGCGACCTCCGCAAGCGAACTGACATCGCCCGATGTCAATCAGTTGAATTCTGACATCAACCGCTGTTGACATCACTTGATGTCAGACTTACTCTTCGTTCAGTTGTTCACGCACCAATCAGGAGGCGTCACACATGGTCGACATCGACCCAACCTCGGGGCCATCGGCCGGTGACGAGGAAACTCGAACTCGCCGAACACGAGTCGTCGTCATCGGAGCCGGTTTCGGCGGCATCGGAACGGCTGTCCGCTTGAAGCAGTCCGGGATCGACGACTTCGTCGTTCTGGAACGTGCCGCGGAGCCCGGGGGGACCTGGCAGGTCAATACCTACCCCGGTGCACAGTGCGACATCCCGTCGATTCTGTACTCGTTCTCGTTTGCGCCAAATCCGAACTGGACGCGGCTGTATCCGCTACAGCCCGAGATCTACGACTATCTCCGGGATTGCGTCCATCGCTTCGGACTGGCCGGTCATTTCCACTGCAACCAGGACGTGACAGAAGCTTCGTGGGACGAGCAAGCCCAGATCTGGCGGGTACACACTGCGGAAACCGTGTGGGAGACACAGTTCCTGGTCGCGGCCACCGGCCCGTTCAGTGCCCCCGCCACACCCGACCTTCCCGGGCTCGAATCGTTTCGTGGTCAGATGTTCCACACCGCGGACTGGAACCACGACCACGACCTTCGCGGTGAGCGGATAGCCGTGGTCGGCACCGGTGCCTCTGCGGTGCAGATCATCCCCAGACTGCAACCGCTCGCGGACACGTTGACCGTGTTCCAGCGGACACCGACGTGGATCCTGCCGCACCCGGATCAGCCGATGACCGGCTGGCCGAGCGCTCTCTTCGAGCGGGTGCCGCTCACCCAACGACTGGCACGCAAGGGACTCGACCTGCTCCAAGAAGCCCTGGTACCCGGATTCGTGTACAAGCCGTCACTGCTCAAAGGGCTGGCCGCACTCGGCCGAGCACACCTTCGCCGGCAGGTGCGGGACCCGGAGCTTCGCGCAAAGCTGCTCCCCCACTACGCATTCGGATGCAAGCGTCCGACGTTCTCGAACACCTACTATCCCGCGCTGGCGTCACCCAATGTGGAGGTGGTGACGGACGGAATCGTCGAGGTGCAGGAGCGCGGAGTCCTCACCGCGGACGGCGCCTTCCGGGAAGTCGACACCATAGTCATGGGAACCGGCTTTCGTATGGGAGACAACCCGTCGTTCGACATCATCCGGGGCAAGGACGGCCGCAGCCTCGCGCAGACGTGGAACGGCAGTGCCGAGGCCTTCCTCGGCACCACCATCAGCGGGTTTCCGAACTTCTTCATGATCCTCGGCCCCAATTCCGTGGTCTACACCTCGCAGGTCGTCACGATCGAAGCGCAGGTCGAGTACATCGTGAGCTGCATTCTTCAAATGGACGAGCGCGGCATCGGCAGTATCGACGTCCGGGCAGACGTGCAGAGAGAGTTCGTGCGCGCGACCGACCGCCGACTCGCCACCAGCGTATGGAACGCCGGCGGGTGCAGTAGTTACTACCTCGTCGACGGCGGCCGCAATTACACCTTCTATCCCGGATTCAACCGATCCTTCCGCACCAGGACCAAACGAGCCGACCTCGCTCACTACGCGCAGGTACAACCCGTCTCGTCCGAATCACTCACCACTGCCCGAGAAACCGTGAGGAGCCGATAATGCTCGGCATCAACGCCTTCCGAGGCACACCCGTCGTCGCACCGTCCGGCGCGCGCCGATACACCGACGAAGCACATGCGATCGCCGCCCGTGACGTCGAATTCGACTGGGACGGCGTACCACTGCATTACGTGCCGAACGAACCGATGGTCACCCACGTCATCAACTTCATGCATCTCGTGTTGCCCGAGGGAGAGCGGGCCATGTCCGCAACGCTCGCCGAAGCACTCCCGCTCATCGAGGACCCCCGCCTGCACGAAGAGGTGGTGGGATTCGTCGGACAGGAAGCAACACACGCGTCGTCGCACAAAGGTGCACGCGAGCATCTTGCGGACCTCGGCATGGACATGAAACCGATGTCACGCCGGATGGACTGGCTCGTGGACAAGATATTGGGCGACAAAGGATTGACCGGAAAAGCCAAGCACGCCTGGCTCTGTGAACGTCTCGGCTTGTTTGCCGCGATGGAGCACTACACGGCGGTGGTCGGGGAATGGCTGCTCACCGATCCCGCCCTCGAAGATGCCGGCATGCACCCGACGATGCTCGACATGGTCAAGTGGCACGGCGCCGAGGAAGTCGAGCACCGCAACGTGGCCTTCGACGCCTACATGTACGTGGACGGTAGCTACGCCCGCCGCGTTCGCACGGCGCTGCTCGCCAGCTTCACGTTGTTCGTGTTGTTCATCGCCTCGATGAACTACCTCTTCCGGCAGGACCCGTCGAAGGCGAAGGGCCGCCTGTGGCCTCTGCAACTGATCAGCGCCACTCGCCGCGGCCTGGTCCCGAACATGAAATTCCTGATCACCGAGATTCCTCCGTATCTGCGGCCGAGCTTCCATCCGTCCCAGATCGGGGACATGGACGTAGCCATGCGCTACCTCGCTCGCTCACCTGCCGCCAATCGTTCTTCCGAAAAGAGTGAAGGATGAACAAGACGACTGCCGACCGTCCTCACGACGCACAAGACTTCACACCGACCCGGTCGTTGAGGATTGCCGCACAGGCGACGAGCGCATACCGTCGAATCTTTGCGTCAAGTCCTGCAGCGCAGATACTTTCGCGTCCCAACCCGGTCCGCTACAGCGGATTCGACATGACGCTGGACGTGAAGTCCGTCCGGTTCGAGTGCGCAGACGTCCTGAGTGTCACCTTGACCCCGAGGGAAGGAATCACCCTGCCGTCGTGGATTCCCGGCGCTCACCTAGACGTCATTCTCCCCTCGGGAAGACAACGACAGTATTCGTTGTGCGGAGACCCCGACGACTTGACCTCGTATCGGATCGCCGTCCGGCGGATCGACGAAGGCGGGGGCGGCTCCCGCGAGATACACGAGTCGCTGAAACCCGGAATGGTTGTCGACGTACGAGGGCCGCGGAATGCATTTCCTTTTGTCACTGCTCCGTCGTACCTCTTTGTTGCGGGCGGAATCGGGATCACTCCGATACTTCCCATGGTGCAACGCTGTCACCGCCGCGGAGTCCCGTGGCGTTTGGACTATCTCGGACGAACTCGGGCAGCTATGCCATTCCTGAACGAGATCGAGGAGTATTCCAGCGGCCGGGTAACCATCCGACCCGACGACGAGCTGGGTCCGACGGATATCGGAACACTCGTCGCTGCTGCGGATCCAGGTGCCGCGGTGTACACGTGCGGACCGGTTCCGCTGATGAACACGGTGCGTGCGGCAACTTTCGCCGCCAACCCGACCGGATCGGTGCACAGCGAGAGGTTCTCCCCACTCCCGGTAGTCGACGGCAAGGAGTTCACGGTGCATCTGGCGCGCACCGGTCTCACCGTCGATGTGGGCGAGTCCGAAAGTGCATTGGCTGCAATACGACGCGTACTTCCCGGAGTAGCGTATTCATGCCAACAGGGCTTCTGCGGTACATGCAAGGTCCGGGTGCTCTCCGGGACCGTCGAGCATCGAGACACCCTCCTCACCGAATCCGAACGTACTGGTTCGATGTTGACCTGTCGATCACGTTCCACCGGTGGGTCTTTGGTGGTGGACCTGTGAAGGGAAAATTCTCTCTTTCTGCGGCCGACGCAGCCTTCATCCGCTCCGCTCCGCTGGTGATCACTCACCGGATCGAATCCGAAGCGACATGTGAAAGCTTGTGGCAGACGTTGACCTCGGACGGAGCGCTCACGTCGTGGGCGCACGGGATCACCGGAGCCGACTGGACCTCGGACAGACCATTCTGCGTCGGGACTACGCGAACCGTGCGAGCCGGCGCTTTTGCTGCACTGAACGAGCGATTCTTCCGCTGGGACGAGGGGCACCGGATGTCCTTCTACGTGGAGTCGGCGTCACTTCCGGGGTTCAAACGCTTCGCTGAAGATCTGGTGTTGGAACCGACTTCGACTGGCAGCCGCCTCACCTGGACGTTCGCTGTGCAAGCGCAGCCGTGGTTCGCCCCCATTCTGACTCTGTCCCGACCGATCCTCCAACGCGTCACCCGCGGCTGGGCCGACGGCGCCGTCCACCACACACTTCAAGGAACTCCACGATGACGGCGACCGAGATCGACACGACCACACAGGCGTCCGACGACACGGTGACACAGGCGTCCGACGACACGGTGACACAGGCAGTGCGCGACGCCCGGACTGCTTCCGAATGGTGGGCAGAACTGACATTCGAGCAACGCGCTCGTCGACTGGATCGGTGGCGAGGAATCATCGCTCGTCGCGCATCCGAACTCGCCGACGTCGTGCACCGGGACATGGGCAAGCCGCACCCTGACGCGATGCTCGAAATCGCCATGGCACTCGAACATCTCGCGTGGGCGTCGAAGAATGCCCGAAAGGTATTGGGCAGGCGCAGCGTCCGCTCCAGTTTGTTGACGGTCAATCAGGCCGCCTCGGTGGAGTATCGACCTCTCGGGGTGATCGGTGTGATCGGTCCGTGGAACTATCCGGTCTTCACCCCACTCGGTTCGCTCTCGTTCTCGCTGGCGGCAGGCAACGCCGTGGTCTACAAGCCGAGTGAGTTCGCACCGGCAGTCGGGCAATGGTTGGGCCGCGCCTTCGCCGAGGTCGTCCCTGAACATCCTGTGCTGCAAGTTGTCACAGGCGACGGTTCGGTCGGCGCGGCACTGTGCCTGGCCGGTGTCGACAAGATCGGGTTCACCGGATCGACCGCGACGGGCAAGAAAGTCATGGCAGCGTGCGCCGGGACCCTCACACCGGTGTTGATGGAATGTGGCGGTAAGGACGCGCTCATCCTTGATGCCGACGGAAATGTTGGTGCCGCCGCGGATGCTGCGGTGTGGGGCGCATTGTCCAACTCCGGTCAAACCTGTCTGGGCGTCGAGCGTGTATACGTGCACGAACAGGTATACGACGAGTTCATCGACAAGACAATCACTTTGGCTGCCCGAGTTCATGCCGGTCCGGGTGCCGAAGACAAGATCGGTCCGATCACCATGCCCGCGCAAGTGGCTGTAATCCGGCGCCACATCGACGACGCGATGTCGCGGGGTGGACGTGTCGTTCTCGGAGGGCTCGGCTCGATCTCCGGCCAGTACGTGCAACCGACCATCATGGTCGACGTCCCCGAAGACAGCCTCGCCGTCACGGAGGAAACTTTCGGCCCGACGATGACGATCACCAAGGTCGCCTCGATGGACGAGGCGGTGGAGTTGGTCAATGCGTCGCCATACGCATTGGGAGCAAGCGTGTTCGGCAAGGATGGAGCGGCTGTTGCCGATCGGCTCCGATCCGGAGGAGCGTCGGTGAACTCTTACGTGATGTATGCCGCGGTTCCCAACCTGCCACTGGGTGGGGTCGGAGCATCTGGTTTCGGACGCGTTCACGGCCCAGATGGTCTGAAGGAGTTCACCTATGCCCGGTCGATGACCAGGCAACGATTCCGTTCGCCCCTACCACTGACGACGTTTCGACGGACCGCCCGAATCGACTGGCTGGTCAAGGTTCTCATCCGCGCTCTACACGGAAGGCACTGAAGCAATGACGGGACGCATGTCCGCAATTGCGGGAACAGTCCGCGATCTGGGCATTCCACTGCCCGGACGCCGAATCGACTACGACGTTGCCGGAAAGGTCGTGCTGATCACCGGCGGAGGCGACGGTATCGGTTCCGCGCTGGCGCGCACTCTCCACCGGCGTGGGGCCACCGTGGCGCTGGTCGACGTCAACGAAAGTTCATTGGCAACGGCCGAGCGCTCATTCGAGTCACAGCGAGTCGTGACGGTGACGGCCGATGTCCGAGATCGGGACGGCATGACAGCAGCCGTGCAAACGATCATCGAGCAGCTGGGCAGAATCGACGTCGTGGTTGCCAACGCCGGAATCACCCCTCCCCCGGCAACATTGCGCCAGATCGATCCCGACGCCTTCGATCGTGTGCTCGACGTCAATCTCACCGGCGTCTTCAACACCGTGCATCCGACCATCGACGAGGTGATCCGCAACAGTGGGCACATCGTCGTCGTGTCATCGGCGGCGTCGTTCGCCCCCGGTTTGGGCGGCGCTTCGTACATGATCAGTAAGGCTGGGGTCGAAGCGCTCGGCCGGGCGCTGCGTCTCGAGGTTGCCGGCTACGGCGCCACTGCCGGCATCGCGTACTTCGGGATGGTGGATACACAACTTGCACGCGCCACACTCGACGACGACGAGATCGGGCGCAAACTCGACGCTCGACTACCCGGTCCCCTCCGTCATCGAATCTCCCCGGACCGTGCCGCCACGGTGATCGCAGACGCGATCGCGCGCCGCGCCGCGCGGACCCTTGCCCCCGCTGCCTGGGAACCCTGGGCGTGGGGACGCGGATTCATCAATGTCCTGGCCGACGGCTATCTGGCCAGGGACAAACAGGCACACGACCTGATCCGCGAACTCGAAGACAGAACCACCGCTGCGGCCCCGACGAATGTATCAGCCCTGACAAAGGCATCCAGGAGATCATCATGACCACGTTGTGTGCAGCCTTCCAGCGAGTGTCGGCGGTAGCGCCCGACGCGGTGGCCCTGCGAGACATCGGCGATGCGCGAACACTGACGTGGCGCGAGTACGCCGAACAGGTCCGCGAGGTTGCCGCGGGATTGGCCGGAATCGGCGTGGGACAAGGCGATACGGTTGCCTTGATGATGAGTAACCGCATCGAGTTCTATCCGATCGACGTCGGTGCCCAACATCTCGGCGCGACGTCCTTCTCCATCTACAACACGTCGGCACCCGAAGCCATCCGTTACATCCTCGCCAATTCCGGTGCACGGGTTCTCGTCTGCGAAGACCGGTACGTGGATACGGTCCGCCGCTCGGGCGCCACACTCGAGACGATCGTCGTCGTCGACGCGCAATCGCATGTCCACCAGCCCGGCACCGTGACCCTGGAGCAGATGAAGAATTCTGCCGCATCGGATTTCGATTTCGAGGGCACCTGGCGTGCGGTGAAACCGAACGACGTCGCCACGTTGATCTACACCTCCGGCACGACCGGCAACCCCAAGGGCGTCGAGACGACTCATGCATGCCTGTTGTTCGAAACCAACGCCGTAAGCGCTGTACTCCCCGTCGAATTCGGTGACCGCATCACCTCGTACATGCCATCGGCGCACATCGCCGATCGGCTCACCTGCCTGTACATGCAAATGGTGTTCGGCACCCAGATCACTGTCGTGCCGGATCCGAGCCAGGTAGCGGCCGCGCTTCCGGACTGTCGCCCCACGATCTGGGGCAGCGTCCCCCGTGTGTGGGAAAAGCTGAAAGTTGCAGTCGAATCGGCTGTCGCCAACGAACCGGACGACGCGCGGCGAGCGGCGTTGCAGTGGGCACTCGACGTCGGTCGCACTCGTCTCGCACACTTACGAGCCGGTGAAACAGTCCCCGCCGAACTGGAAGCGGACTACGCCCGAGCCGATACGATGGTCCTGTCCGCTCTGCGTGCGAAACTCGGCTTTGCCGAACTGAAGTGGGCCATCTCTGGCGCCGCACCGATTCCGCCGGACACGTTGGCATTCTTTGCAGCCCTGGGAGTTCCGATCTCGGAGATCTGGGGAATGTCCGAGCTGACATGCATCGCGAGCACCGCGCCGGCCGAGCCGACCAAGCTCGGAACGGTCGGAAAGTTACTCCCAGGCATGGAAATGCGCATCGAGGCGGACGGCGAGCTACTGGTTCGAGGCCCGTTGGTCATGAAGGGGTACCGCGGCGAACCGGCAAAAACGGCCGAAGCGATCAGTGCAGACGGGTGGCTCTCGACCGGAGATGTCGTCACCGCCGACGCGGACGGCTACCTCACGGTGATCGATCGCAAGAAGGAGCTGATCATCAACGCGTCGGGAAAGAACATGTCACCGGCCGCCATCGAGACGGCAGTGAAGACGTCGTCGTCGTTGATCGGTGAGGTCGTGACGATCGGAGACGGCCGAAAGTTCAACACAGCGTTGATCACACTCAGCGCCGACGCCGCGGTCGGAGCGGCACGCTCACTGGGACTTGCGGCCGAGGCCGCGGTACTCGCCAAGGACGCTCGGATCGTCGACGTCGTTGCAACTGCTGTCGCCGAGGGAAACTCGCGTCTGTCGAGGGCCGAGCAGATCAAGCGGTTTCACGTACTCACCACGTTCTGGGAGCCAGGCGGCGACGAGCTGACACCGACGATGAAGCTCAGGCGCAAGCCGATAGCCGAGAAGTACGCATCCGAAATTGCAGCCCTCTATGCGGATTCGGTCGTAGAGGACGTCTACGAGCCTGCGCCCTGCGCATAGATCAGCGTCTCGGTGGCCTTGACCACAAACGTAGCGGCCGATCCCGGAACCAGATCGAGTTCGGCCGCTGCGCTCGCCGTGATGTCGGCAGACAAGCCCGGCTGGCCGGCTTCGTCCTCGGCTCGCACTCGGACGACATCGCCTCGGTTTTCGATCTCCGCGATCGTGACCGCAAACGCGTTTCGTGGGCTGCCGTGCGGCGGATCCAGGTAGACCGACACTGCTCGCGGCTCGAAGACCGCCACGGCGGCACTGCCGGCCGGTAGGTCGGTCTCCGTCTGGCCCGCGATATCCACCCCGACCGGACTTCTGAGCACTCCGTCTCCGGCCATCGTGCCGCTGCGCAAGTTGATCCCGGCGATGCGTGCTGCGAATGCACTACGCGGGCGGGTCAGAACTGTTCGTACGTCACCACGTTCGACGACCCGGCCACCGTCCATGACGACAACCGTGTCGGCCAGCGCAAGTGCGTCCAGAGCGTCGTGCGTGACCAGTACGGCAGTGCGATCGCCGGTCCTGAGCACTCGGCGCAGTAACGACCGCAGCGCGGGGGCGGAGGCGACATCGAGCGCGGACATCGGTTCGTCGAGCAGAAGCAGTTCGGGTTCAGCAGCCAATGCCCTCGCCACTGCAATCCGTTGCGCTTGGCCGCCGGAGAGCTGTGAAGGCCTGCGGTCAGCCAAATCGCCGGCGTCGACTGCCTCCAGCCAATGGCGCGCGGACTCGGCGGAATCGCGACGCGACCGCCCTGCACTGCGCGGCGCGAACGCCACGTTCGCAGCCGCACTGAGATGGGGAAAGAGAAGTGCCTCTTGCGCGAGTAGGGCAGTGCCGCGCCGATGGGGTGCCAACACGACTCCCCTACGGGTATCGGTGAGAACGCGGGAATTGAGTTCGATCAATCCGCGCCGCGGATGATGCAGTCCGGCAACCGCCGCCAGTACCGTCGACTTGCCGGCGCCGTTCGGCCCGAGGATGGCGGTCACCTCGCCCGCCGCGACGTCGAACGTCGCAACGACGTCGCGCTCCGGAATCTCGATGTCGACGTGGAGGCCACTCACAACGAACCCGCCGATCCGCGTCCACGCACCGCAACCACGATGACCACCGCGACTACGACCAACACCAGCGAAAGCGCTACCGCTGCATCCGGATCGGTCTCGCGCTGGAGATAGATTTCCAGCGGCAGGGTACGCGTCACCCCTTGCAGACTCCCCGCGAAGGTCAGCGTCGCACCGAATTCCCCCAGCGCGCGAGCGAAAGCCAGAACTGCCCCTGACACCAGACCGGGAAGCACCAGAGGCAGAGTCACCCGGCGAAGCACGGTGGTCGGGCGGGCTCCGAGCGTCGAGGCAACGGCCTCGTATCTTGTACCCGCAGTGCGTAGTGCACCTTCGAGGCTGACGACGAGGAACGGTAGCGCAACAAACGTCTGCGCCAGGACCACCGCGGTTGTCGAGAATGCTATCTGGATGCCGAGCACTTCCAACTGCTCACCGATCAACCCTTTGCGCCCGAACGTGTACAGCAACGCGATACCGCCCACCACGGGCGGCAGAACCAGCGGGAGCAGAATCAACGATCGAAGAACGGACAGTCCCCGAAAATGACTGCGCGCCAATACCGCGGCCATCGGTACCCCGAACAGGATGCACAGCAGCGTGCTCATTGCCGCTGTCTTCAAACTCAGTTTCAACGCGGCAACCGACGATTCGGAAGTCACGAGTTCCCAGAACTGCGACCACTGCACGGTAGCCAGCATCGCCGCCAAGGGCGCGATGACAAACGCTCCGCCGATCAGCGCCGGAAGGTAAATCCATACCGGCAACCCGAGCGGAGCCCGGACTGCCGGTCTTAGGTGTGTCACGGGGCAGCGAATCCCGCGTCACTCAGAACTGCCAGGCCCTTGGGCCCCTTCACGAGATCGACGAATTTGGTTGCCGTTCCCGAATTCTTCGAATCCTTCAGCACCGCAATCTGGTACAGGTTGACCACCGTGGTGGCTTCCGGGAACGCGACCGTCTGCACCTTGTCACCCGCGGACTTCGCGTCGGTGACGTAGACGATGCCGGCATCGGCCTGCCCGGACGTCACCTTGTTGAGAACGTCCGTCACCGACGATTCCTCACTGACGGGCGAGAGGGTCTCACCTGTGGCCGTCTCGACCTTCTTCGTAGCCGCGCCGCACGGGACCTGCGGAGCGCAGATCACCAGTTGTGTCCCCTCCTTTTCCAGATCTGCGAAGGACGCGATGCCCTTCGGATTGCCAGGCGGTACAACGATCGTCAAGGTATTGCTCGCGAAATCCGAGGGCGACCCCGCGACGACACCGGCATCGGTGGCCTTGGTCATGTTGGCGGCGTCAGCCGAGGCGAACACGTCAGCCGGTGCGCCCTGGGTGATCTGGGCGACGAGATCCGAGGACCCGGCAAAGCTGAATGTGACCGATGAACCGGGGTTCTCGGACTCGAACTCCTTGCCGAGTTCGGTGAAGCTGTTCTTGAGTGACGCCGCCGCGAAGACGGTGATGCTTCCCGTGGCACTGTCACTGGAAGTGGTCGTGGTCGGAGCGGCCGACGACGTCTCCGACGACGAATTGTCGGAGGAACTACAACCGGTCACCAGGGCAAGCGAAAAGGCACCTGCTGCAACAAGTCCGACTACACGCTTCACGAATTTCCTCCAGTATGTTCAGAACTACGGCGTTTCCACGATGACCGTGGTGGCCTTCACGATTGCGACTCCGATACTCCCGACCTCGAGTCCGAGCTCCCGAACCGCGTCGGTACTCATCAACGAGACGACAGTGAAGGGCCCACACTGCATTTCGACCTGGGCCATCACCTTGTCGGTGACGACCTTGGTGACGAGGCCGGCGAACCGGTTGCGGGCCGAACTCGCACCCGTGAGCGGATCGGCCGGTGCGGGTCCGGCGTTGGACCGGGCGAAGCCCGCCAACTCGGCACCGTCGATGACCTTGCGGCCGGAGTCGTCCGTCGTCGCGGTGAGAAGCCCACCGTCGACCCACCGTCGAACGGTGTCGTCACTGACACCGAGCAGACCGGCAGCTTCGCGGATTCGAATGTTGGGCACCAGGTGATCGTAGGTCGCAAGTGCGGACCTAACAAGCCGAAATACTCCGCAGATGCGTGAACTAGTCAATCATGATCACGTATCTGCGGAGCATTGTCGATAGTTGCCGTAGACGAGTCAGCGCATCATTCTTCGGTCCAGGGCACGCGGCAGGAGTCGGTGCTGAACCCTTGCTCGGTGATCCCCAACGCCGAATACATCCGGGCGCGCATGTTTTCGAGCCCGATCTGATAGGTCAGTTCCACGACGCCCGCTCGCCCGAACCTGCGCTCGAGATCCGCGACCTGCTCGTCCGTCACCCCGTTCTCCCCGTGCGGGTCACCGGTCATGGCATCGGCGTAGGCGATCGCGGCCCGCTCGTCCTCGCTGTACTTCGGTGAATCCCGGTAATTCGCGATCCCTTTCAGCTTGTCGATGTCCAAACCGTCCAGGCGCGAGAGCATCGTCCCGAAGTCGACACACCACGAGCAGCCGACAGTCCAGGCGACGCGATAGACGGCCAGTTCACGAATGTTCGACGGCAGCACCTTCGACGCCTTCTGCACGGCCATCTCGTGACGGGCAGCCGCGACGAACAATTTCCGATGGTTGGCCAGGACGGCAAAGGGCTCGGGGACTTCGTCGTACTGCCTGGCGGCGAATTTGTATGCCACTTTGATCAACGGACTGGCTTCTGACGGTGTCACTGCTGGAATGCGAGTCATGGCAAGCCTCCGTATGTTCTGGGGCACCGGATTCGATGCTCTCTACAGAGTTGGACGATGGCGGCGATTCAAACGTGACAAGCACCGCGTCCGAGCGGATGTGAGGATGCGGTGTCAGCCGACTAAGCTGCAAAGATGCCTTCGACGCCCCGCAACCGCACCGTCTCGCGTCTGCAGCCGTTCGCATCCACGATCTTCGCCGAGATGACAGCGTTGGCCACACTTCACGACGCGGTCAACCTCGGTCAGGGCTTTCCGGATACCGACGGTCCTGCGGCCATGCTCGAAGTAGCGCGCCGAGCCATCGCCGAAGGCGTCAATCAATACCCGCCCGGTCCGGGCATGCCCGTCTTGCGCCAAGCCATCGCGGAGGATCGGCGCATCCGCTACGGACTCGTCAGTGATCCCGACTCCGAAGTTCTGGTCACCGTCGGCGCCACCGAGGCGATCAGTGCTGCAATTCTCGGACTGGTCGAACCCGGCGAAGAAGTAGTGCTGATCGAGCCGTACTACGACTCCTACGCTGCATCCGTCGCATTGGCAGGCGCTGTGCGTCGGACTGTTCCGCTGGTCGCCGCGGGAGACGGATTCGCGGTCGATCTCGATGCATTGCGCGGCGCGATCACCGCCAAGACGAAGATGCTGATCGTCAACAGTCCTCACAACCCCACCGGCACCGTATTCACCGATCACGAACTTCGAGCGATCGCCGAACTCGCGTGCGAACGCGACCTGATCGTGTTGAGTGACGAGGTCTACGAGCACTTGGTCTTCGACGGCCTCACCCACACACCGATGGCGTCGCTCCCGGGCATGCGTGAGCGCACCGTCACTGTGTCCAGTGCCGCAAAGACTTTCAATGTCACCGGCTGGAAGACCGGCTGGGCGATCGGCCCCCGAGAACTCATCGACGGAGTCCGTGCCGCCAAGCAGTTCATGTCATTTGTTGCCGGTGCACCATTTCAACCGGCCGTTGCCTACGCGCTGACCAACGAACAGCCGTGGGTCGTCGAACTTCGACAGAGCTTGGAGGGCAAACGGAACGTACTCGGAAAAGCTCTGACCGAGGCCGGTTTCACGGTGCATTCCGGCGGCGGCACGTACTTCCTCCTTGCCGACATCAGACCGTTGGGTGAAACCGACGCGGGAGATTTCTGTCGCGCACTGCCCGAGCGTATCGGCGTCGCGGCCGTACCGGTCGACGTGTTCGCGGACAACCGCGACGATTGGAAGCACCTGGTGCGCTTCGCCTTCTGCAAGCAGGACCACATTCTTTCCGAAGCTGCACGCCGTCTCCACCTGCTCCAAGGAGCAGCGCACCCATGACAGCGCGGACCATCCCGACCGCATTCGTCCACCGCTACCTCGCGTTCTCGCCGGACAACGACGTCGATTTGTCTGGTGCACTGCGAGCTGCTGGGATCGACCTGGAGACATTGTCGGACGCTCGCGCGCGGCTGACCCCAACTCAGGTCACCACCTTCATTCAAACCACCTGGCAGATCACCGACGACGAATTGTTCGGCCTCGGATCCGCCCCGGTCCCCCGTGGCACTTTCCGATTGATCTGCCTGACGTTGATCCATTGCCCTGACCTCGGATCAGCGTTCGCTCGAATGTCCGACGTGATCCGTGCGCTACCGGCTCTGGCCCCACTGGCGATCGAAAAGGGCGAGGAAAGCACGCGGGTGAGCTTCGCAGTCCGAGCTCGCGAAGGCGTCGCCGAACCTGATGTCGCAGAACGTGTCACAACCGATTTTGTCCTGATCTTGCTGCACCGATTTTCCGCGTGGTTGATCGGAAAGCGCGTCCGACTTCGGGCAGTCGAATTTCCGTACTCGGCACCGGATGCGCGGTTGGCGCAGGACTACGACTACATCTTCGGAGCGCCGGTCACCTTCGGCGCGCAGCGAGCGGCACTGGAGTTCGACAACTCGGCCATGCGCGCACCGATCATCCAAACCGAGGAGACGTTGGAGGAGTACCTCCGAGAATCTCCGATTCAGCTCATGTCCGAACGCGACTACGACAGCACTGCGTCGGCGCAGGTGCGACGGGTCCTGGAACTCGGAGTGAAGGGGCGAACCTCCACGGCCGAGGAGATCGCCGAGATGCTCTCGATCAGCGTTCCCCATCTGCGTCGACTGCTGCGGCGTGACGGAACATCACTGAATCAACTACGCGAGGAAGTGCTCCGCGACGTAGCCATCGCTGGTTTGCGGCGCGGAGAATCCGTCGAAGTACTCTCAGCGCGATTGGGGTTCTCCGAGCCCAGCGCGTTCCGTCGGGCCTTCAAACGATGGACCGGCGACACTCCGAGTTCGTACCGCTAGCTGACGCAGAACTCGTTTCCTTCGGGATCGGTCATCGTGATCCACACGCTCGGCCCCTGCGCTCCCCGGTGCAGGATCGTCGCCCCCACCGTCTCGAGGTGCGCTGCGACATCCTCGCGCTTGTCGCCCACTCGTATGTCGAAATGGAGCCGGTTCTTCACCGTCTTCGATTCCGGAACCAGTTGGAACAGAACGCGGGGACGTTCGGGATGCTCCGGATCGCTGATGGCTGCACCTTCGCGCCAGACGAGAACTCCCTCGAAGGTCGTGGTGTCAGATTCCTTGGCGTGACCAGCAGCGACGAGGCCCCTGATGAAGTCTTCGTCGCTGGGCTCCGCTGCCCACCCGAGTGCTGCGGCCCACCACTTCGCCTGTTCGTGCGGGTGTGCCGAATCTACTGTGACTTGAAATTCGTATCCCATGTTCCGACGTTAACGCCGACCACCGACACCTAGTGAAGGTTCAGCCGAGCCCGGGCATCAGTCGACACTCTTGATGGTCTTCATGGTGATCAGCGATGTCACCCGCGAGACAGCCGGAAGCCCGCTGAGCTTGGTGACCATGAAGTTCTCGTACGTCGCGAGATCTTTCACCGCGACCCGAATGAAGTAGTCGGGAATTCCGAACAACCGCCGACATTCGATCACTTCGTCGAAGGCGGCGACCTGGGATTCGAAGTCCTCGATGGTCGCCTGGTCGTTGACTCCGATCTCGGCGGTGACAATCACCTGAAATCCTCGGCCAAGCGCTTCCTGACTGACGATCGCGCGGTACCCGGTGATGATTCCGTCGGCTTCGAGCTTTTTCACGCGGCGCAGGCAAGGGGACGGTGTCAGACCCACCAGATCCGCCAATTCCGTGTTCGTCAGACTCGAGTCCTGACGGAGGTGAAACAAAATTGCGTCATCCATGGCATCCATCGCACTATTATTGCGCACTGTTCAATATGTGGGCATTCTGAGCAATCGATCACCTCGATCTTTGTTATAGATTTGCGTCGTGATCGAACCAGCATCGTCGACGGCCGCGCCTGCCGTCGAACTCTCGCCGCGAACCCCGGCGTGGCGGCACGCCTTCCAACTGTCGCTGCCGGTCGGATTCGGCCTGCTCCCACTCGGGATAGCCCTGGGCGTTCTTGTGGTCCAACAGGGCCTCAACCCTTGGTGGGCAGTCGCTTTCACCTCGCTGATCTACGCCGGATCGCTGGAGTTTCTCGCCGTCGGAATGGTCGCGGCCATGACACCACTGCCGTACGTCGCGCTGACCGCACTGCTGGTCAACTTTCGACATGTGTTCTACGCCTTGAGTTTTCCGCTGGAAAAGATTCGCAACCCCTTCGCCCGCTTCTACAGCATGTTCGCGCTGACCGACGAGGCCTATGCGATGTCGGTAACTGCCGATCCCAAGGCACTCACCGGACGCGTCATCGTCTACTCCCAGCTGTACCTCCACGGCTACTGGATCGGTGGCGCGATCCTGGGCGCGACGGCAGGACAGTGGATTCCGGACTCGATAGTCGGTCTCGACTTCGCTCTGACCGCACTGTTCGTCGTCCTCTCGATCGAGGCAATTCGCGCACAAAACGGATTCGCGGTGCCGGTCGCTGCGGTCACCTGCGCTCTGGTCGCCCGGCTCGCAGCCCCGGATCACATGCTGCCAATTGCAATGGGCGCCTTCGTGCTCTTCCTGATCGGCCGCTTTGTCTACGACTCACGAAAGGCGAAGATCGATGCCTGACACCTCGTACATCTTTGCGGCGGTCGCAGTCATGGCCGTGGTCACCTTCGCGCTGCGCGCAATCCCCTTCGCCGCGCTCATGCCGCTGCGCTCCTCCGCCCTGGTCGGCTACCTCGGCATCTACATGCCGGCCGGCGTCATGCTGATCCTCGTGATGTATTCACTCAAAGGGGTGTCGATCACCGCCCCGTCCCACGGCCTCCCCGAACTGATTGCAGTGTGTGCCACAATCGCCACGCACCTGTGGCGAAAGAATGCCGTCCTGAGCATCGTTGTCGGAACGACGATCTACGTCGCGCTGGTCAATACCGTGTTTGCCTGAGCGTTTCCCATCCGGGAGCAAAGCAGTTTTACTCCCGGATGGGTGATTTGTAACCTCCAGGCGCTTATCTGAACAGTTGAACACTTATACGATTTCAGTAGGGTGGCCGCCGGCCGCGACTGAAAGATCGGTGAGGTTCGATGTCCACGACAATGACCACGACGGGCACCCGAATCGCCGGCGCTTGGCACAGTCTGGATCGAGGCCAGCGTCGAAGCATCATCGGAATGACCGTCACCGTCGTTGCACTCAACGTCGTCGGGTGGGCAGTTCTGCTCGGTCTGGTTGTCCCCGGCCACTACACGATCGAAGGCAGTGTCTTCGGCATCGGACTCGGTGTCACGGCGTACACGCTCGGCATGCGCCATGCTTTCGACGCCGATCACATCGCCGCCATCGACAACACCACTCGGAAGTTGGTGGCGGACGGCAAGAAACCGATGTCCGTCGGTTTCTGGTTTTCACTCGGGCACTCCACCATCGTCTTTGTTCTCGTCGCACTTCTGGCGTTGGGTGTGCGGCAACTTGCCACCAGCCTTTCCGACGACAACTCCGATCTGGAGAGGTGGACCGGCTTGTTCGGCACCACCATTTCCGGAACGTTCCTGATCTTGATCGGCCTCCTGAATCTTTTCTCTCTCATCGGGATTCATCGGGTGTACACGAAGTACAAGGCCGGAACCTTCGACGAGGAGCAACTCGAGAAGGAACTCGACAGCCGCGGCGCCCTCAACAAGATCCTGGGCCCGGTGATGAAGATGGTTCGCAAGCCCTGGCACATGTACCCGGTCGGCCTACTGTTCGGACTGGGATTCGACACCGTCACCGAAGTGGGGCTGTTGGTGATCGCCGGCGGCGCGGCAGCGACAGGGCTCCCGTGGTATTCGATCCTCGTTCTACCGATACTCTTCTGCGCCGGGATGTCTCTGTTCGACTCGATCGACGGATCGTTCATGAACTTCGCTTACGGTTGGGCATTTGCCCAGCCGGTACGAAAGATCTACTACAACATGGTGATCACCGGACTCTCGGTGGCAGTGGCACTGCTGATCGGGACCCAGGAAATCATCTCGATCTTCACCGACAAACTCGACATTCACGACGGGATTCTCGGCGCCATCGGGAACTTGGATCTCGGCGCGATGGGCTTCATCATCGTCGGACTCTTCGTTGCCACCTGGATGATCGCCCTCCTCGTGTGGCGGTACGGCCGCATCGAAGAACGGTGGCAGGCACAATCCGTTGCCGCCGCACCTCGATCGACCGCTGAATAGTTTGGCAATCCGAGTCTTCTACGCACATTCAGTGCGTTTCCCACATTTATCGGAAGACGCGTCCCGCGGAGTTGGCGAGATGCAATAGTGGAGTTCGAACGGGGTGAGCCCCGGCTAGGAGAAAACGGTGCGGATACGTCATGCGGTAGTGGGTGTGGCAATCACGGGACTTGTTCTTGCAGTGGCAGGCTGCGGTAGCGGCGACGGCGAAGCTGCCGAAGGACCAGGGATCGCCGTGGCGGCGGGAACCAAGCAAGTTCCCGACCGGGTGACCGTGCATCGACCTGGCTTCATCGACACCAGCATTTCCCCGTTCGACGTGCCTGCATGGCCAGGGCCGCACCCCTCCGAATTCCTCGAGCCCAACCCGCCGTCGGGCGAGAGCGGTGAGATCGCCGGCGACCAAGCTGCGGCAACGTACGCGGCCTCGCTCGACAACCCCGGTGCACTATGGAATGTCGGTGGCACGGTGCAGTGGCTGGTTGTCGATCCGTTCCGTGAAGGTCTTCCACCGAGGTCTCCGCACTGACCGGATCCAACGATCGTTGCGAATTCAGTTCGGCGCCAATGCAGCACAGAACTCGCCGGGTTGATCGACATGCAACCGCAGCCCACCGATCGTGGTGGGACTGGCCTTCGAGAGCCGTTTCGGGAGCGTGACCGAGAGCGGCCGATCGAAGTCTATGTCCACGACAGTGCCGTCGGGCCCCGGCAGAACCAAGCGATCGTCGACAATCACATTTGCTGTCTCACCGAACCTTCGGACCATGCTCGCCCGCGAAATCCGTGATCGGTCCACCTCGACTCGAATGCCCGTGCCGGATCGAAACACTACCGTTCGAGCCGAGACGAGGTGCGGGTGCACGACGCGTCCGGCAAGCCAACCGCCAATCGCAATCAGCGACAACACCGTTGCAACGAGCAGCACGACGCGAAGCCACTGCCACGGCACCAGGAAGTGAATCGCTACGGCCTCGATCACACTCGCCGCAACAAATGCCACCGGTATCGACATTGTCCCCCTCGCGTAGCCGAAAGTCGCTGTATCACTGGAACCTCCGTCTCTCCGACCCGTCGAGAGCAACCACAGTGATCGGATCACGCCGTACCGCCTGACATGAGACGTGTTGCGACGCGCGCGACCACTTCACGTTGCGCTGGATCGGGCACCAGGTCCGCGATCCCAACCGAGAATCCCACACCTGCGGAGTCTCCGTCTGAGTACACATCGCCGAGCACCCCGTCCAGTGATTCCTCCAGTTCGTCCGACAAGTACGCGATCTCGTCTGCAACCTCGGCTACCTCGCGCCCAGACAGAGCGGCGAAACGACGGTACAGATCGACAATTCTCTTCCGGTCGCCCTCGTCGGACAGCAATCGCGCAGCCGTGGAGAACAGTTCGTGTGGCGCTGCTCCCGAGATCGCCACCAATTCCCACATGTCGCGTTCACGCTCGAACAGACGCCGAACCGAATCCGTCGGGGACGACGCGATCAACTCGTCGAACGCAGACAGCAACTCCACCGGAAGCGGCGAGACCACCCGGCCGGCGCCTCGCGCCGAGAGCATTTCCTGGAGGCGCACTCGCTGGTCTGCGAGGACGCGCTGTTTCCGGTCTATCTCCGCGATCAGGGAGGAAAGATCTTCGGCGAAGTCGTCCGGTTCTCGTGCATCGATCGGCTTCGGTTCGATCATCGCGGCAATGGATCCGAGTGGAATGCCGGCGGCGGAGAGCCAACGAATGCGCATCAGCCTGACCAGATCGGGAAGTTCGTAAGTTCTGTAACCGTTGGACAGTCGTCTCGGCTCGGCCAGCAGCCCCAGTCGGTGATAGTGCCGAACGGTCCGCGGAGTGGTGCCTGCCGCACTGGCCACGTCGCTGATTCGCATACGAACAGCATCAACTATGACGCTACGTCATAGTCAAGGCCGGCATGCCGGCCTTGAGGCCTAAGGTCCTGTTCTGCCTGCCAATAGTTTCGCAGACGAATTTCGCGGGTATTGATCACTTGCGGCGGCGATTTCCAGAGCGAGGGGTCAGCCGCGCAAGGTCTGCCCCCGGCTGTCACTCGCCGGGTGGCGGGCCGCCAAAACCAGCGGGCCGCCGAAAACAATCTGTGCCAGGCGATGATTTCGATGCAAACGACACGACTCGACACCATCCTGATTCTGATCGTCGGGACGGCAATCGGACTGAGCGTCTGGCTGGCCACGCAGGAACCATTCGCGTCGATCGGACTCGGAATCGCAACGGTGGTGATCTGCTGGATCTCTTGCTCGATGATCCACGGCTTCCCACACCGATCGACGAAGGACATGCGTCCGCGCGAGAACCAGGATCGCGAGTCACCGAAACGGCGCTGACGCCGTGTAGGGATGAGGCCGACCGTGGAGGCCCGGACACAGCGAAGTGAGTGGTTCACCTGTCGCAGGTGAACCACTCACTTCGGTCAGAGGATCACACCTCGTCAGGTCGCCAGGTCGCGACGGCCCAGATCACGGCGACGTCGAGGGCGATGATCACGATCGACCACAGCGGGTAGTACGGCATCCACAGGAAATTCGCCACGATCGAGAGCGCCGCGATCACGAAGGCCATGCCGCGGGCCCACGTCATGCCGACGAACAATCCCAGCGACACCGCGATGCCGATGATTCCGAGCACGATGTGGATCCAACCCCATGTCGTGACATCGAATTCGAAGGTGTAGTTGACTCCGACGATCAGCAGGTCGTTGTCTGCGAGAGCCGCGATGCCCTGGAGCAACGCGACGATTCCCGCGACGAAGAGCAGGCAGGCTGCCGCCACCGTGGTCCCGATGGCAAAGCCTTGTCGGACAGGATGGTTCGCATGAGATTGGTGCGGAGCAGTCATGACGTCCCCTTCTTCGGCGAAATAGCGTGAGAACAGTATTCAAAGGTTCACGCCGACGGACATCACCCAGCAAGGATGAACAGCCGTCCAGCACTGCAATCAAAATTCATGGGAACATATGTTCGATTTCGGTGTACGGTGGAGCCTATGACCGCCACGATGCAACCGTCTCTGTTCGACAACGGTGACCTCGGCGTTTCTTTGGCCGATCTCGACGGCACGGTGCAGCGACGTATTCTCACCGCCGGCGCATGGGTCGACCATCGCCCGGCCTGGCTGACCGGATCGGAGGCCGTGTTCGACAATCTGGAGGCTACGGTGCCGTGGCGTTCCGAACGGCGTCAGATGTACGACCGCGTTGTCGACGTCCCTCGTCTGGTGTGTTTCTACGCAGAGAATCAACCACTGCCGGACGCGCTTCTCACCGAAGCCAAAGACGCGCTGAGCAGTCACTACTTCGACGAACTCGGTGAACCATTCGCCACGTCGGGTCTGTGTTTCTATCGCGACGGTTCCGACAGCGTTGCCTGGCACGGGGACGACACGGGACGAAGTCGCACCGAGGACACGATGGTGGCCATCCTGTCTCTCGGTGCGGCTCGCCCGCTCCTATTGCGCCCTCGTGGGGGCGGCGAATCCATCCGCTTCAATCTCGGACACGGAGATCTACTCGTCATGGGCGGATCCTGCCAACGCACGTGGGAACACTGTGTCCCGAAGAGCGCGCGGGCCCTCGGGCCGAGAATCAGCGTTCAATTCCGCACTCGCGGAGTTAGATAGCGTCGCGGAGTTCGTCTCGCAGCGCCTTCCGATTGAGCTTGCCGACGGCCGTCTTCGGTATGGATTCTGCGAAAACAACCCGACGCGGCTTCTTGTACGACGCCAGTCGCTCGCCGACGTGCGCGACCAATGATCCTTGGAGCGCGTCATTTTCGACGGTCCCGTCCTCGAGTACCACCACAGCCGTGACCGCCTCCACCCACTTGGCGTCGGCGGTACCCACCACGGCGACCTCACGGACAGACGGATGCGTCAGGAGTGCGTCCTCGACTTCACGGGGGTAGACGTTGTATCCGCCGCTGATGATCATGTCCGAAGCTCGGTCCTTCAAGAACAAGAATCCTTCGGCGTCGAACTGACCGATGTCACGGGTGTGAACCCAGCCGTCTTCGGTGAAGGTGTCCGCATTCAGTTCCGGTGCATTGAAGTATCCGGCGATCGCCGATGGCGAGCGGATCACGATTTCACCCGGTTCTCCCTGGGGCACTTCGTTTCCCTCGCCGTCGAGCAGCCTGATCTCGACGTCGATGGCCGGCTGACCACAGGACAGCAGGCGATCTTCCGTGTGATCTTCGGGCCGTAAGACTGCAATACACAGCGGTGCCTCGGTCTGCCCGTAGTACTGGAGAAAACGGTGTTGCCCCCACGCCTGCATTGCACGTTCGATGGTGGCCAGCGGCATCGGCGACGCACCGTAGATCACGGATTTCAGACTCGAGATGTCTGCGCTCGCAAAATCAGGGCGTTCGAGGAGCATCTGAATCATCGTCGGCACCAGATTGATTGCCGTAGCCCGATGCTCGGTTATCGAGTCCAAGAAGGTCGACGGGTCGAATCCGGGAAGGATGACGGTCTTGCCGCCACGCAGCCAGAACGGAAGCACGAAGACACCGCTGGCATGAATCAGTGATGCCGCGTGCAGCATCGTATCGTCCTGAGTCGCCGGAAGCAGATTGAGCAGAACATTGCGGCAGATGCCGGCGTAGCTGCGCTGAGTGTGCTGCGCGGCCTTCAATGTTCCCGTGGTCCCGGAGGTGAACAGCGTCAGGATCACATCGTCGGGAGCTAACTCGACGTCCGGTGTGTCCGAAGGCATGCTCTGTGCTTGGTCGAGCAGCGAACGCTGCCGCGCCGAACCTGTTTCCAGCCCGATGAACGTACGTTCGGGGAACCTGGCGGACAGTTCAGCGGCGCGGACGGCGAGGTCACTACCGAAGACGACGTGCGAGGTGTCGGTGTCCTCGAGCATTCTCGCGTGCTCGTCGAGCGAGAGACGCGAGTTGAGCGGAACCCTGTTGATGCCGGCTTTGACACAGGCAAAATCGACGGGGACGCTGGCAAGAGAGTTGTTGACCAGCAATGCAACCCGTGCACCACGCCCGATACCGAGGGCGATGAATGTGTGCGCCAATCGGCTGCTGAGTTCGTCCACTTCCGTGAACGTCATCGATCGATCGCCGAAAACGACGGCTGTTCGCGATCCGTGCTGTCGCGCACCACGGGCGATCAGGTCTCTGGTTATGGGCATCATGGTTCAGTTTCCTCGTTCGAATTCGGGTTGTTCTCGAACCGGCCGTGCCGGCCGGCGCCCGCGGCGAACGCAGCAGCGCCGCGCACACCTTCAGCGATGACAATGGGATTTCCCGCGACGCCCTCGGCCCGCAGTGCTTCGGCAAGTGGTAGATCAAAAGATCGGTAGGCCGACGCGCGATCCGCGAGCATGCAGAGTTGAGGGAAAGCGGACAACTGGTGCGCAAGCTCCTTGGCTGCCTGGAGTGACTGCCCCACTGGAACAACACGATTGGCCAGTCCGAAGGCCAGCGCCTCCGGAGCGTCGACCGGGCGACCGGTCAAGATCATGTCGAGCGCTCGCCCCTGCCCGACGATTCGCGGCAGTCGCACGGTCCCACCATCGATGAGAGGAACTCCCCAGCGCCGGCAGAAGACTCCGAAGACGGAATCCTCCTCGCAGATCCTCAGGTCCGCGAGCAATGAAAGCTCGAGCCCTCCTGCAACCGCGTATCCGCTGACGGCGGCGATCAATGGCTTGGACAACACCAACCGACTCGGCCCCATCGGGCCGGTGCCGCCGCCTTCCGGATGCAACTCGTGCACGCGGGCGGGGTCGGAGACTGCGGTCAAATCCGCACCGGCACAAAATGTGCCGCCCGCGCCCCACAGAATCGCCACCTTCTGACTCTCGTCCGATTCGAACTCCAGGAAGGCATCACGCAACTGCGCCGCCATCGGCCCGTCCACCGCATTCTTGCGATCAGGGCGATTCATCACGATGACGGTGACGCCACCGTCACGCTCCACATAGACATCGCCACCTGGTCGATCGGAGTCGGTCACGATATTTCCTCACTGCTCGCGGATAAGGTTTCCCGGTACCCACCATGCCACTTGTAACAGAATTTGTCAGGAGTTGTTCAAAAGTTGTTACAAACTGATCGAGGAATGTCCGCAACCCGAGTTGTGCTGGACCTCGCAACGGCGAGTCCGGACACCGAGTTCAGCACTGCAGTGCTGACCCGGGCCGGCGAGATCGTCGGTGTCAGCGCATCGAGCGTTCGCGTGGCAACGGGCCGCCTGTGCCGCGAGAACAAACTGCGTCGCACCGCTCGTGGAACGTACGTCCTCAACCCGGACGGCATCCCCACCTACAGCGAGGTCGAGGGGTGGCGAACTCGTACCGATCGCATACGCCCCTGGGACGGCACGTGGATAGCCGTCGAGCACTCAGCGCTCAAACGAAGCGACCGCACTGCCGCCCGAAGACACGATCAGGCGCTGCGCCTGGCGGGCTACGAGGAGTGGAAGCCCACACTCGCCGTCCGCCCGAACAATCTGCTCGGCGGCACGGACAGCGCCCGCCGCACTCTCCGCCGACTCGGCGCCGCCCCCGAATCGGCTGTCATGGAAATCGCTCACCTTGCCCCCGAGGATGATTCGACAATCCGCACACTCTGGAACTCGGAAGCACTGTTGGTCGACATCGCCGAGGCCCGTGAAGCACTCACACAGGCGCAAACACGCCTGGCGACAATCAGTCGCGAGGAGGCTGCCCGTGAATCACTTGCCTTGGGCAGCGCGGTGATCGCGGTCATCGTGCGCAATCCGCTCCTTCCGGAAGAACTCGAACCGACGCAGCCACTGCGTGAACTGATCTCGCACATGCTCGAGTACCAGGACGCATCTCGCGAACTGTGGCAGTCACTGCTCCAGTTCTGATCGACTTCTTCCAGAAGGTAATTCAGTACGTTGCGCGGCCACCGCTGGCGTCGTACACAGCACCCGTCGAGTAACTCACCGCCGACGACGACAGCCAGGAGATCAATTCGGCGATCTCGTCGGCCCGCCCCATCCGCGCCATCGGCGTCAAAGACTGCGAGCGGGCGAGGATGGCCGGATCGGTGCCGGCATTCATAGGACTTTCCACGGCCGCGGGAGCAATCGCGTTGACCAGCACACCGGCGGTGGCGACCTCTTTGCCGAGCGACTTCGTCAGCGCGACGACTGCCGCTTTGGACGCGGAATATGCACTCTGATTCGGGTTTCCGTCCTTGGCAGCAATACTCGCGAGATTGACGACCCGCCCCCACCCGGACGCAACCATCCCCGGCACGAACGCCCGGCACATCAGGAATGTCCCTTCGACGTTGATGCGGAACGTACGCCGCCAAGCCGCGAGGTCGACGTCGACGAGTGGCGCTGATGGTCCTACGATTCCCGCACTGTTGATCAAGATGTCGACTCTGCCGAGTCTGGTTCGAAGCGCATCGACTGCTGTCGGATCACTCACGTCGAGTTGTTCGTCCGCACCCTCGGCAAGATCTGCCGTTACCACCCGAACTCCCCTCTCCGTCAGCAGCTTTGCACTGGCGGCGCCGATTCCGCTCGCACCGCCGGTAACGAGCGCGGTGACACCCTCCGGGTAACCCTGCATCGCATTCACTCCTGAGTTTCTGTGCGCTTCGCACTCAATTTATGTTGCAAACAGGCATAATTGCCGTCACACTGTGTAGAAATTCTGAATATATGGCGTTTGTTGTCAACGTCAAATACCTGGAGGCCTTGCCGATGGAAACCCGCTGGTTGCACGCGTTTGTCGCGGTTGCGGAAGAACTTCACTTCGGGCGGGCCGCATCACGGCTCCAGATGGCCCAGTCGCCGCTCAGCCAGATGATCCGAAAGCTCGAAAAGGACATCGGCGTCAAGTTGTTCGAACGAAGCACTCGCAGCGTCGCACTCACATCCGGCGGACATGCCTTTCTCCCCCACGCCTATCGCGTCATCGAGAACATGGAGACGGCACGACACGCTACGCGCGCGTCGTCGGGAGGCGTCTACGGACGAGTCACAATCGGGTTCACCGGAGTGCTCAACTATCAAGCACTTCCGCCACTCACCCGCGCGTTGCGTCAGCGCTATCCGGAAGTCGAACTGACACTCCTCGGCCGGATCATGACGCGCGACGCGGTCATTCAACTCGAGAGCGGCGCCCTCGACCTCGCCTTCGTCGGACTACCGGTGGAATCCGCATCACTGTCTACCCGGCTGATCCGACGGGAGGCGTTCGGCGCCGTACTTCCGATCGACCATCCCCTTGCCGAGAGGGACGCGATCGATCTCCGCGAATTGGCCGACGACGGATTCGTGACCACCCCGCTCTCAGCCGGCTCCGCCCTCCAGGAAACCGCGATGCGCGCCTGCATGAACGCAGACTTCAGGCCTCGCGTGGTTCAGGAAATCACCGATCCGTACATGATCCTGATGCTCGTTGCCGCCGGCGTCGGTGTAGCGCTGATGACGTCCGGCATGGCTGCTATCACCCCACCTGGCAGTGTGTTCGTCCCACTCACCGGCGAGCCGACGTTCATGAATCACGGAATTGCCTGGTCACCCCGGCATATGACCGATGCACTCGCCGTCGCACTGGAGACGTCCGAGGAGATTCTGCCGACGCCGGAGATTGAGACCAAAAACGTCATTATCTGAGACTCATTTAGTGTTGGACGCGCCATAGTCCTTCGTGGCACTGTCGTCTCAGCCGCCGAAAGGTGAGGGACGTCACCGATGCGTGGTGCATCACCAAACGTGCCGCCACGGCCGGCCCATCGGGACGAAAGGACTTCACATGGCACCACCGATCAACTCCACCGGTTCCACGCACTCCACTGCGGAGCACCCGAATTCGAATGCGCGCCGCGCCGCCGTTTCGGGCTTCCTCGGCAGCACCCTCGAGTACTACGACTTCTTCATCTACGGCTCCGCAGCCGCGCTCGTGTTCCCCAAGATCTTCTTTCCTGGCGGCGGCTCGACGGCAACGCTGCTCTCGATCAGCACCCTGGGCGTGGCCTACGTCGCCCGCCCACTCGGCGCAGTGCTGTGGGGACACCTCGGCGATCGGTACGGACGCAAGAACGCGCTTCTCGCCTGCCTGCTCCTCATGGGTGTTGCGACGGTCATCGTCGGTTGCCTGCCGACCTACGACCAGATCGGCATCGCCGCGCCGATCATTCTCGTCTTGCTTCGCCTTCTTCAAGGGCTCTCTGCCGGCGGTGAATCACCCGGCTCTTCGGCACTGACGCTCGAACACGCACCTGATCACCGTCGTTCGTTCTTCACCTCGTTCACCATGAGCGGGATCATGTTCGGCATCGTCGTCTCCAGCCTGGTATTCATCCCAGTGGCGAGCCTGCCCGACGAAGACCTCTACTCGTGGGGTTGGCGAGTTCCCTTCTGGCTCAGCATCATCGTGACCGTCGTCGCGCTGTGGCTACGTCGCGCCCTGGATGAGCCCGAGGTATTCGAGGAACTCAAGGAACAGGACGAGACGGCCGGAATTCCCGTCGTCGAGATGTTCCGCTCGCACTGGCGCACCGTGATCCGTATCAGCATGAGCTCGACCTTCGCGATGATCAACACCATCGTCAACGTCTTCGCCCTGGCGTACGCCGTCGAATCCGGCTTCGAACGCTCCACGATGCTGTGGGCCATCGCGACCGCCAATTTTGTTGCCGTACTGACTCAGCCGCTGTTCGGCATTCTCTCGGATCGCTACGGACGTAAGCCCATCTTCGTCGTCGGCGCCATCGGAGCCGGCCTGATGATCTTCGTGTTCTTCCATTCGATCGGAACCCAAAGCGTCCCCATGGTCTTCGCTTCGGGAATCGTCATGATCGGAATCTTCTACGCGATGCCCAACGGCACGTACCCGGCATACTTCCCGGAGCAGTTCCCCGCGAAGGTCCGATACACCGGAATGGCCGTCAGCCTCATGCTCGGACTCCTTGTCGCCGGCTTCACGCCGGCTATCGCCCAGGCGATCTCGGCCGGAGACAAGAGCAACTGGACACCGGTTGCATGGATGTGCCTGGGCTTCGCCGTCATCTCCGCCATCGCGGCAATGACCGGACCGGAAACGTACCGCACGCCCACAGCAGAACTGGGCCAACCGAAGCCGAGCCTGCCGATCAAGCAGGACTCAGAGCTCACCAGCAACAACGCTTGACCGGACCGGCCCCTCGCGATGAATTGCCGCGAGGGGCCGTCCCCACTTATGCAGGAGAATGTCATGACTACCGAATACACACGTCACCGTATCGGCCTTGTCGGGTCGGGTATCGCCACCTCACTCTCGCCCGCGTTGCACGCACACGAAGCAGCAGCACTCGGACTCGACGATTACAGCTACGAACTGATCGATCTCGAGAACCTGAACATCTCGGTCGAGAAAACCGGTGAGGTGGTGCGTGGCGCCGTCGCGGGCGATTTCACCGGACTGAACATCACCCACCCGTGCAAGCAGGTTGTCGTGGACGCGCTCGACGAGCTGTCCGACAACGCGCGGTTGCTCGGTGCCGTCAACACGGTTGTGGTCGACAACGGCCGTTTGATCGGCCACAACACTGACCACAGCGGATTCCTCACAGCACTGCAGCGCGGTTTGCCCGACGCCGCCTTGGACCGAGTGGTGCTTGCCGGGGCAGGAGGGGCGGGTTCCGCTGTGGCATACGCACTCGCCGCCGCCGGTACCACGGATCTTCGCATCGCAGATATTGATCCCGATCGCGCTGCCGATGTGTGTTCTCGCGTCGCCTCGGCCTTCCCTGGCACGCGCACAACGGCTTTGGCGATCGGTGAGATATCCCTTAACCTGACGACGTGCGACGGCGTCGTCAATGCATCTCCGATCGGCATGGTGGGTCACCCCGGAACTCCCTTCGACCCTGCGGCGTTGCATTCCGGATTGTGGGTCGCTGACATCGTTTATCGACCTATGCACACCGAATTGCTCGACGCTGCAGCTGCTCTCGGATGCGCGGTTCTCGACGGTGGGCAGATGCTGGTGGCTCAAGCCTCTGACACCTTCACACTCCTGACCGGTGTCGAAGCCGATACGGATCGCATGCGCAGCCATCTGAGCGAGCTGCTCTCCGAGACGGCATGCGCATGAGCACAACCGAACACCTACTTTCTCGCGAAGTACCAGGAGCACTGATGAATGTGACTGCGCCTTTCGCCGAACCTCTCGACATGGGCAGCGTCCGCCTCCGGAACCGGTTCGTGTCCGCCCCGATGGAACGCAACTACTGCGAAGTCGACGGCACCATGACGGACGAGTACATCGCGTACCTCGCCCGCCGCGCCGAAGGTGGTGCTGCACTGATCTTCACCGAAGCCAGCTACGTGCGTGCCGACGGCAAGGGACGCATCCGGCAGATGGGCGTCGACGTCGACGAACGGATTCCCGGCATCAAGAAGATGGCCGACGCGATCCACGCTCACGGCGCCCTCGTCGGAGTCGAACTCAACCACGGTGGACGTACGGCGCAAGGTTCTGTCAGCGGGTTTGTTCCCGTTGCCCCGACACCGATTCCGTGTTTGGTTGTCGGCGGCGAGATGCCAGAACAACTCGACGGCGACGACATCGAGCACATCATCGAATGTTTCGGTGAAGCCGCGGCACGCTGCCAGCAGGCCGGCGTCGACGTCATCTCCCTGCACGGTGGCCACGGGTATCTGATCCACCAGTTCCTCTCCCCTGCTTACAATCACCGCGACGACGAGTGGGCCGACCCCACCTTGTTCGTCAACAAGGTCATCGCCTCCGTCCACGAGCACGCACCGGGAATCACTCTGGGACTCCGATTCTCAGCCTTCGAAGGCATCGACGGCGGACTCGACGCCGAGATGACTCGCGCTCGCATCGGCGCCATCGACACCGACCGACTCGATTTCCTCGACGTCTCGGCCGGCAACTACGAAGCGGGACAGTGGATCATCCAGCCCGGTGAATGGTCCCGTGGACTCCTCGCGCCGTACTCCGAGCAGTACCAGCGCGACTTCGACATCCCGGTTGGTGTGGCCGGACGCATCACGTCGCCGGAGATCGCCGCGCAGATCATCGAATCCGGGCAGGCCAACTTCGTCAGCATGGCCCGTACGTTGCACGCCGATCCGGACTTCCCGAATCGCGCTATCGACGGTGGCCGCTACCGCCCGTGCATCGCCTGCAACTACTGCATCGACAGCCTGGCTGCCGGTCCCATTCCCTGCTCTGTCAACCCGTGGGTCGGACGTGAACTGGATCAGCCCACAAAGCCGGCTGATGCCACCGTGCGGGTCGCCGTCATCGGTGCCGGTCCGTCCGGAATGGCCGCTGCCCGCGACCTGGCACTTGCCGGTCATCGCGTCGACCTGTACGACGAACGCCCCAGCCTCGGTGGCGACTTCGCTCTGGCATCGAAGCTGCACGAATATCCCGAATACGGGCGGATCGTGGACTGGTACCTCGCGGAACTGGCCGAACTCGGGGTGCAGTGCCACACCTCGACCAGAGCTGACGCAGCATTGCTCGCAAACAGCGACTTCGACGCGATCGTTCTTGCTGCCGGTGGGCACGGTCCCGTGACTGACCTCCCCGGCGCGCAGACCCGAACCGTCCGTGACGTTCGCGAGTTCCTTGTTTCCGGAGATCCGGCCCCCGAGGCAATCACCATTTTCGGCGCCGACCGCGAGGCTGCTGCCGTCGCAGACGATCTGCTCCAGAAGGGCACCCAGGTCGTCATGATCGGGCCGCAGGAAACCATCGCGCACGACGTCGGCCGACGCGGCAAGATCGTGCTGCTGCCGCGCCTGGCCGCAAGTGAGAACCTCACGACCTACCTGAGCTCGATCGTCACCAAAGTCGACGCCGATCGGGTCATGATCTCGACAGGCGGTGTACTGAGCGAAGTCGACGCCCCCGGCGAGCTGCTGATCTCGCAAGGCGTCGAGCCGCGTTCGGAACTTCTTGCCGAACTCCGTTCACTGGCACCACGACTCGGAGTACATACCGTCGGCGACGCGAGCGGTGACGGCGGGTCCATCCATGCCGCACTCGTGACCGCAGCCGACGTTGCCGTCGCGATCACCGCCGCCGCTGCGGCACGTCAGGAGGTTCACGCATGACCACACAGGCAGCCACACCCGTGGCAACTGCATTGCCGCCCATTGGACTCGGAACCTGGCCCCTGGTCGGTGCCGACGCCACGAACTCGGTTCTCTCCGGCATCGAGGCCGGGTACCGCCTCATCGACACCGCCGCGATCTACGGCAACGAGGACGCCGTCGGCGTAGCGTTGGCGGAGTCGGGCCTACCGCGAGAAGAACTGTTTGTCACCACCAAACTTCGTGGAAACGACCAGGTTTCCGGTGACATCCGCGGAGCGCTCGAGCAGAGCCTGGAACGACTGGGACTGGATCAACTCGATCTGTTCCTGATCCACTGGCCGCTCCCGCGAATCGATCGTTACGTTGCGTCGTTCGAGGCGATGCTGGCCTGCCGCGACGCCGGACTGGTTCGGTACGTGGGTGTGTCGAACTTCCTCGAGCACCACCTGCGCCGCGTCGTCGCCGAAACCGGCGAGGCACCGGCAGTCAACCAGATTCAGATGGACCCGTCGCTCGCGCGAATTCCTGTGCGCCGCGCCAACGACGAACTCGGAATCTTCACGCAGTCGTGGAGCCCGCTCGGCCGCGGCGATGTTCTCGACAACGCCGTGGTCGGGGAGATCGCCGGTCGAATCGGTTGCACACCAGCTCAAGTGGTCCTCGCTTGGCACGTCGCGCAGGGTGTGGTTCCGGTCGCGCGATCAGCGAACCCGACGCGTCAGGCCGAGAACCTGGCAGCACTCGACGTGACCCTCTCCGGCGAGGACATCGAAGCACTGAACAGTCTCGACCGCGGCGAGTCTGCGGCGCGGGACGTCGAAGCAGAAGATCATTTCTGATGACGTTGAAAGTCGGAATCGTCGGCTGCGGCAAGATCGCCGGCAACCATGCCCGAGCCCTGCAGCAAGTCCCCGGCGTCGAGGTAATCGGCTGCTGCGATCCCGATCTCGGACGCGCCCAGGAGTTCGCGGCAGCGCACGGCATTCCCGCAGCCGTGAGTTCAGTGGAGCAACTTCTCACCCTCGGACTCGACGCCTGCACCGTTTGCACGCCGCACCCGGTACATGAAGAGGTAGTCGTGGCCGCTGCCGAAGCGGGTGTACATGTGTTGTGCGAGAAGCCCATCGCGGTCGATGTTGCTGCCGCCGACCGCATGATCGAGGCCGCCGACCGCGCCGGTATCACCTTCGGCGTCCTCTTCCAACGTCGCTTCTGGCCGGCCGCGCGTCGGATCCGGGACGCCATCGACGATGGCCGTATCGGACTGCCCACGCTCGGCGAGGCGTCGGTGATCCTGCACCGCCCATCGAGTTACTACTCGGCCGACGCGTGGCGCGGACGCTGGGACACCGACGGCGGTGGCGTGCTCATGACGCAGGCGGTGCACCAGATCGACATGCTGGCCTGGTTCATGGGCGAGGCCGTCTCGGTCAGCGGCTTCATCCGCACCCACACCCACGGTGAGCACATCGAGACCGAGGACAGTGCGTCAGCTGTAATATCCTTTGCTTCGGGCGGCACCGCCACCGTCACCGCGACTACCGGTGCCAATCACAATCTGGGCAACCGCGTGACAGTGATCGGGCGCACCGGCGCCATCGCCAGCGTCCTCGAATTTCCTGAAGGGCACGAGGGTGTCAACGAAATCTGGACCGTGCCCGGCGAAGTGGAGTTCCAGTCGCCGTACTCTGCCGACATCGACGCCAATCTCGATGTGGGAGCGGTCAATGCGGCACTGACCGACTTCCACACCCTGCAGGTTCAGGACTTCGCCGACGCGGTCCTGACCGGGCGCGAACCCGCCGTCACCGGACGAGACGCCCGCGCGTCACTTGCCATCATCGCCGCAATCTACGAATCGTCACGAACCGGGAAGGTTGTCGATCTGACATCGACACCGACCCTCGCAACAACTGCCAAGGAGCAGAAATGAGTAGCAGTACCCCCCTCACCTACGACGTGGTTGTCGTGGGCTCCGGCGCAGGCGGGCTTTCCACAGCAATTGCCGCAGCACATGGCGGCGCGTCGGTACTCGTTGTCGAGAAGGCCGACACCTGCGGCGGCGCAACGGCCTGGTCAGGCGGGTGGATGTGGACCCCGCGCAACATGTTTGCCATCGCCGACGGGGTTGTCGAGGATCGTTCGGCGCCGCGGACATATCTGGAGAACCGACTCGGCGACAACTTCGACGCTGCCAAGGTGGATGCACTCCTCGACGGCGCACCGGAGATGGTCGAGTTCTTCGAACGCAAGACTGCACTGAAGTTCGTTCCCGGAGCCAAGATCGCCGACATTCACGGCGACACACCGGGAGCCGGCACGGGTCATCGTTCCGTCGGACCGAAACCGGTGAGCTTGCGAAAGCTCGGACCCGACGTCGCGGCGCTGCTCCGTCGACAGTTGTACGAGACGTCATTCCTCGGAATGGGCATCATGGCCGGCCCCGACCTGCAGGCATTCCTGCACTCGACTCGATCGCCGAAAGCATTTGTGCACTGTGGCGTTCGCGTGACAAAGCACATGTTCGATCTCGCCACCAAGCGTCGTGGCCAGCAACTCGTCAACGGCACTGCGCTTGTCGGCATGATGCTTCGCTCAGCGCTCGATCTCGGCGTCGAGATTCGGGTGAAAACGTCGGCAACATCGCTGCAGACTGACGATGACGGTCGCGTTGTCGGTGTCCGCCTCGAAGGTCCGGATGGTGCGTACTCGGTAACTGCCACGCGCGGCGTCGTACTGGCCACCGGCGGCTTCGCCCAGGACATCGACCGCCGACGTGAACTGTTCCCCCGTACCCCCACCGGAAACGAGCACTGGTCACTCACTCCGAAGACAACCACTGGCGACGGCATCACCCTCGGCGAATCCGTGGGTGGTCGCCTCGACCGCACTCTTGCCTCCCCCGTCGCGTACTGCCCCGTCTCCATCGTTCGTTATCGCAACGGCAAGGAAGGGGTGTTCCCGCACATCCTCGACCGCGGAAAGCCCGGTGTCATCGGAGTTCTCGCGAACGGCAAGCGTTTTGTCAACGAGGCACTCGGCTACCACGACTACACACTCGCGATGGTCGAGCAGGTTCCTGAGGGCGAAGAAGTGTGCTCGTGGTTGATCGCCGATCAGCAGTATGTGCGCTACCTCCCGCTGGGCATGGCCAAGCCCCTGCCGATCCCGATCCAGCCGTACCTGCGCTCGGGATACCTGACACGTGGTCGCACCGTTCGCGAACTGGCAGAGAAGATCGGCGCTGATCCGACGCAGTTGGAGAAGACAATCGAGGCATTCAATGTCGGGGCCGTGGCCGGTGAAGACCCCGAGTTCGGTCGCGGCACAACACCGTTCAACCGGGGATCCGGCGATACCGCCAACCCCTGGCCGAACCCGTCGCTTGCACCCTTACAGAAGGGTCCGTACTACGCGGTGAAAGTGGTGCCAGGGAGTTTCGGGACCTTCGCCGGACTGGTGACGGACTCGTCGTCGCAGGTGCTCGACGACAACGACCGCCCCATCGAGGGATTGCTCGCCGTCGGCGTCGATCAGGCCAGCGTGATGGGCGGGCACTACCCGTCCGGCGGCATCAACCTCGGCCCGGCTATGACGTTCGGTTATCTGGCAGGTCGGGAACTGGCCGGAGCCAAGACAGTTGGAGCGCACGCATGACACTCTCACTCGGACTGGCAGCCCTCACAGTGCTCGATACCGCACCGATGCAGCACGTCGACTTGGCGGAAAAACACGGCTTCGACACCATCGGTATCCGTCTGATGCCCGCGGCACCGGGCACTACGGCGTACCCCCTGCACGAGGACAAGCAGGGGTTGAACGAATTGGTGCGTCGACTAGGCGATTCACCCGTTGAGGTATTCGACCTCGAAATCATCCGCCTTGCAGCCGACTTCGACTCCACCGACTACGTTCCGCTTCTCGAAGCGGGTGCACAGCTCGGAGCCAAAGCCGTTCTGGTGGGCGGCGACGACCGCGACCGCGCTCGGCTCACGGACTCCTATGCCCGCCTCGCTGAACTGTGCGCGAACTACGGCATCGTCGCCTCGCTCGAATTCATGCCGTGGACTGCGGTGCCCGATGCGCGTGCGGCCATCGAGATCGTCTCGGCGGCAGACGGTCCGGCTCGTAGTGTCCTGGTCGACGCACTCCACACCGACCGCTCGGCGACCACGCTGGAGGATCTTGCGTCCATCCCGCGCGAGTGGCTTCACTACGCCCAGATGTGCGACGGTTCGACCCCCGCTCCTACGGATGACGCAGAACTGATCCGTCACGCCCGCGAAGAGCGTCTGGTGCCCGGCACCGGCGGCATCGCCCTGGCCGACATCTGGTCGACATTGCCTGCCGGACTGCCGGTCAGCATCGAATTGCCCAACGAGCCGCTGCGCCGCGCCGTCGGCACGGACGCCTGGCTGAAGCGCCTGGTCGAGGCCACGCGAGCAGTGTTGGCCTAGCGGCCCTGTGCGCGTTTAGCGAGTCCAGGCACTCCCTAAACGCGCACGGGGGCGTCAGCCCCTCCGAGCCGCAACGGCCTGCGCCAGACGGTCCAACTGCGCTGCGGTGGTGGACCAGTCGATGCACGCGTCGGTGATCGACTGACCGTAGGTGAGCTCGTCCGCCTTACCCAAGGTCAGGTCCTGACGGCCGGCCTCGATGAAACTCTCCAACATGACGCCGGCGATTCCCTGCTCACCCTCGGTCAGACGTCGGGCAATGTCGTCCAGCACGATGACCTGACGCTCGTGGTCCTTGCTGCTGTTACCGTGACTCGCGTCGATGACCACGCGCTCGGGCAGGTTCGACTTACGCAGGCGAACAAGGGTATCCGCGACGGTCTCGGCATCGTAGTTCGGTCCGTCGCTGCCGCCACGAAGAATGACATGGCAGTCCGGGTTGCCCGCGGTCCGAATCAAGGCAGCCTGGCCGTCGAGATCCGTTCCGGGGAACACATGGCTCGCCGCCGCGGCGCGGGTACCGTCGACGGCTACCTGCACATCACCTTCGGTGGAATTCTTGATGCCGACGGGCATGGACAGCGCGCTGCACAGCTGACGGTGAACCTGACTGGCGGCGGTCCGGGCGCCGATCGCACCGTAGCTGACCAGGTCGGCGATGTACTGCGGCATAATCGGATCAAGGAACTCGCAGCCGACAGGCAGGCCCAGACTCGACACGTCGAGAAGCAACTTGCGGCCGATACCGAGCCCGGTGTTGATGTCGAACGTGCCGTCGAGGTGGGGGTCGTTGAGCAGGCCCTTCCACCCGAGAGTGGTGCGAGGCTTTTCGAAGTAGACGCGCATGACGATGTGCAGATCGTCCCGCAGTTCTTCGGCCTTGGCAGCCAACCGGCGGGCGTAGTCCATCGCCGCTTCCGGATCGTGCACGGAGCACGGACCGACAACGACGATCAATCGATCGTCGTCGCCGTTGAGGATGTTGATCGTGTCGGCCCGACCGGTGCGCACGGTTGCGGCCGCGACCTCGTCCGGAGCGTGCTGAGCACGAACAGTCGCCGGTGACACGAGCGGACTGATACTCACAGTGCGCTGATCGTCGAGGCTGTCCGAAGCTGCGGTGGTGTCGATGGTGACAGTCATGGGGTTTTCGGTTTCCTGTTCTCAGGCCGACCCCAGAGATGAAGAGAAACTCCAGCGAGCCGGTCTGTAGTCCGGCTCTTGGGTGGAGGTTGTCAGCGCGTGGTTACGCCGGCAGGCCCACCCGGGGCCGGCCTGCTAAACCAGAAATAGACGCGCTGCATGACGGCCACGATACCTCGAGTTCGGATCAGATGGGCGCGCCCCTCCACAACAAGCCGAATCCGAGGGGCGAGTCCCGTGGCACGAGTCCGTGAAGAATGGCCAAATCCGCTGAGCGGTTGGCGCTTTCGAGTAAGGCTCCGGCTGCGAAGTTCGAATACGTTGGTTAGGCACCCGCCAATGCCCGGAACATCAGATGGAGCTGCGCCTTCTCATGCCTGTGATCGAATCGACCAAAACCTTCCACCCGACGGTGTCCCCTTCTGCGACCGAAACCCCCTTGCAGTCGACAAAAGATGTGGACGACGAATTCAGCCGTCTGATCGATTCCTTGACACGACGCGGGTTCCTGAGCGGTGCGGCGGCGCTCGGTGCACTGGGCGCACTGTCTGCATGTTCGAGCGAATCCAGCGGCACCGAAGCCTCGGACGAGTGGGTCGACATCGTCGTCGCAGACCAGACCTACCGTCTCCCGCGGGACCCCAAGCGTGTCGTGGTGCTCGAAGCCCGAGGCGCCCTCGATTTTGCACTACTGGCCGAGTACCCGATCGTCGCGACCAATTGGGATCCGAAGTCTCAGCTCATGCAACAGGTACCCGCCGGCGCAGCTCGCCTCGGTGGGACGAACAACGAACCGAATGCCGAATCGATACTGAGCTACGACCCCGATCTGTTGGTTGTCGGGAAAGGCTGGTGGGATTACTACCAGGACAGGGGCCTGCTCGGCACTGACATCGCCCCGGTGCTCGTCGTTGACGAGGGCACGACGGGCTCGTCCTGGAAACAGGCCATGACCGCGCAGCTCACGGCGCTCGATCGCCGCGAAGTCGCCGAACGCGTCATCGCCCGATACAACGCCGAACTTGCTCAAGCGCGGGCCAAGATCGGTGGTCTCCTCGAAGGCAAGTCGATTGCGATCGCCGGCGCCGACAGCGGTCAGATCTGGCTGCAGAACAACACGTTCGCCGTGTCGGTTGCACAGGACCTCGGCCTGAACGTCTTGACTGACGCCGCCCATGCCGCACCCGATCGGAAGGATTCGACTTTCTACAGCCTCGAGGAGCTCGCGATCTTCGACCAGGCCGACTTCGTACTGCTACAGAACCCCGACGCCGTCGAAGCCGAGTCGCCGACGTGGAAACGAGTCCGCGCTGTCCAGGACGGCCATGTCGGACAACTGCGATACGACCTCAACAACGGCCTCGCTCTGACTGCGATGGCCCTGGCCGCTGATATCGCCGAACAAGTACAGGTCATGCGCTGACATCCGTGCGGGCATTGGATCGGTACTGGAGTGACCCCGCCACACCTGGTGGGGTCACTCACGCCTCCAAGCGGAATTCGCCTCGCACCTGGCGTACACCGTTGATCTGCACTTCGACGGCATGGTCGCCGGCGTAGTACTTCCGGGTACTGATCGGTTTGAAGGAATGTCTCTTCGCGATGCGGGCCGGCACCCCAGGCTCGAGCGTTCGTGTTGTCAGTTTGAAGACCTTGGGCGTCGTCGTCCCGTTGGCCTTCACGTGGTGGACGATGTAATCGATCACGACGGTGACGGACTCGCTGCCGTTGTTCGTGACGGCGAAGTCGAAGGTGAGTTCTCCACCCGCATCGACTATTTCGCGGTCGATGACGAACCCTTCGACCACGACGTCGGTGGGCGGCGAGAACCCCAGAAGAGACAGAGCATCTGGGTCGCCGGCCTTGATCAACGTCCGCAATGCATGTTTGACGATTTTCAGTGTGTTGGAATCCGGTGTCTGTAACCAACGCTTCGCAGTCGACACGGCGAGCGCTGCGTCAGCACGACTGAGATCGTTGAGATGGTTTGCGACCGAACGTCGTACGTATTCCGAATCATCCTGATACAGCTCGTCGAGAATGGCGATTGTCGACTCGGGACACGCCGTCAATTCTTTCACTCGTCTTCCCCAGGGCAAACGAGTACGAGTGCCTTCGGTCGCCAAGCGCCGGACGTGTTCGTCTTCATGGCCGGTCCAGGTGAGTGCGATCGCCAGCGAACGGTCAAGGTCCGTCTCGAGAAATGTGCGAATTGCGAATTCGGCCGTCAGACGCGACGTCAGCTCGGCAAGCAGAGCCATTCCCTCGTCGAAATCCGACTCGGAGCCACTTCGTGTCGCCGTGACGGCGACAGCTTCGGTCACCGGCCAGATCATCCAACCAGTGAAGGTCTCCGCTGAAAGCGCACGGCGGATGATCTCGGCGAAGGCCGGAAGATCCTGAGGCAGTTCGGCAGTCATCGCGTCCCGCACAACGCGGGTACGTTCGCCGAGACTCATACCGTCGAATTCGGATGTACTACCCCGAACGAGGGCGAGGCGTGTCTGACCGGAGGCTCGCTCGAGACAGCCTGCCAGATCGGCGACGACGGATTTCCCGAGCAGTTCGTCAGCGGTGGGCATCAGGGGCACACCGTGAGAGCGGAAATCCGCTCACCGTCGAGAGTGAAATGGTGATGCAACTGGACGGGGCTTCCGGGAAAATCACCCTCGACCTTCACCGACACGACAACGGCCGAGCCTGGGGTGTTGACCGACTCGATCTTCTGGGTGAAGGTGAACGCCGTCGACACGGCGGACTTCCACGCCACGATTTCTTCGATCCCGACATACGTCCGGCCGTCGTCACGCACCACGGCGTCTTCGGTGAACACGTCACGGACGTCTCCGCCGTCGAAGTACGCGCGCGCTGCGCCTGGCACCTTCGCTGAGTCGATCATTCGCGAAGAGTACTGCTGGGGTCCGACAGGTTCGGCGAACTCACTGCGCGAGCGGACGCCGCCAACTGAATCTCCATCAACAGCCTCGTCGAGGGCTCGGACAGGTCGGTATCTGTTATCTCCTCGACCCTTTTGATCCGATACCTGAGTGTGTTCGGGTGAATGCGAAGCTGCTCGGACGCGCGTCGGACATCGCCCGAATGCGCGAGGTAAACGGAGACGCTTTCACGCATGTTCGACCCGTTACGCCTGTCGTAGACGTCGAGCGCGTCGATTCTCGGATCGTGCAGTTGCTCGTCGGCCGCAATCGCGTCCATGATTTCGCCCAGCAGCACCGGAGTGCGCGAGTCCGCGAGGGTGGTCACACGAATATCCCCCGACGTTCCGTCCAAGACTCGATCCACTTCGGCCCGAGCCTGGGCCACCTCCGCAAGCGTCGAAACCGGCGACGAGACTGCGGCCCGTAAACCCGAGGGCGACACCTTGTCCAAACGCGCGACAACTTCACGGGTCCACGAGACTGTGGATTTCACGGATTGGGTTCGCGGAAACAGCACATAGATCCGGGCGCCGAATGCACTCACCAGCGATTCACGGTGAAAGGCACTGGCGTGCAGGCGCAACGACGACACGAGCTCACCCGAAGCCGACAACACGCTGCCCCCGACACTCGCCACGCCGATCACCATCGCGGGTCCGGACATCGGGATGGACAACGAGGCCGCCAGAGAAGGAACATCGACGCCGCCGCCGCGAACCCCGAGCAAGCGCTGAACCTGTATCGCCTCGTTACTCGGCGCGTCTCGGATGCGCGAAATCAGCCGAGCTGCAATGGCCGCGGCACCGCGGAGCACTCTCTCGGCATCGCCGGCGATGGGAAGCGGGCCTTCCTGAACCCAGATCGTGCCGAGCAGATCAGAACTGAAACCGCTCTCCCCCTTGACGTTCTCGGAAATTCTGCGAATGGGAACCACCAACCGTCGCCTGATCGCGAGGTCTTCGTGCGCGGGCACCTCGACCACGTCGTCACTTCGCCGCAAGCTTTCGAAGACGCCCCACTCCTGCAGCTTTCGGAGGTATTCCCGAGGTCCTTCACGGCCGAGGATCGATTGCCGGCGGAGCTCGTCCGCAGCATCTCCTGATGCCGAATAAGCCATGACGTGGGAACGCTCGTCCTCGATGCTGACCATCCCCCGCGTGAGTGACGCGACGTTCTGCGCCAGCTCGAACAAGTCTGTGTCACTGCCGAATACAACGTCCTCGGAATCTTGACGGGATACCGAATGATCGAGCACGCCCCGGATCGTGGTGAACAATCGATCCCAACGAGCGTCCGGATGGACTGCTATCAAGGCGATCCCGGCGCGCTGTGCCGCCGCGCGCACCGACGTGTCCGAGGCCTCCTTCGACATGACGGCCCGAGGCGCTGATCCCTTCTGATCGACGCGGTTCAGCCAGGCCGCCAATTCTGCTGCGCCGATACCGACAGCGAGCCAGAGCTCAGAGGATTCGACGTCTGCGGTTCCGGGGCGTGTGAGGTCCCCGACCTCCGCAAACACCACGGAGTCGACGAAGACGTCATCACCTGGCGGCGCGAAGACGAGCTCGACAAAGGCTCCGCCCAGCGCCCGAAGGACCGCGTCGAGCCTGACCTCACGGATAGCCACGTACCACCCACTTTCCGGACCGTTCCAACGCCTTAATTTCGAGAATAGTGCATTTTCCTGCGGAAATGGTTCAGCCGATCGAACAAACAGCGTCCGAGAAGTTTGGCCGATCAGCGGATTACTCGCCGACTCCTTTCGGCTTGACTGATGACGACACGACAACTGCCCCACCCATCAGTCTGCCGAAGGATCGTCATGGACGCCGTCACCAATGTCCCCCACCCCTCCAACGAGCCGGTCAACAATTACGGACCGGGAAGCCCGGAACGATCACGCCTACGCACCAAACTTTCCGAACTGGCCGAGACACCCACCGACATCCGACAGGTCATCGGGGGCGTCCACCGAACTGCGGAGGGCAAGCGGGAGAGCGTAGTTCAACCACACCGTCACAGCTCGATCATCGGATCGTTTGCGGGCGCAACGCACTCGGATGTTCGTGATGCCATCGACGCCGCTACGCTCGCCGCCCCGGCCTGGCGCGACCTCTCGTTCGACGACCGAGCTGCGGTCTTCCTCCGCGCCGCCGATCTACTCTCCGGCCCGTGGCGCGAAACCATCGCCGCCGCAACAATGCTCGGTCAGTCGAAGACCGCATATCAGGCCGAGATCGATGCCCCGTGCGAACTGATCGATTTCTGGCGTTTCAACGTCGCGTTCGCTCGTCAGATACTCGCCGACCAACCCGTTTCCGCTCCGGGAGTGTGGAATCGCGTCGAATATCGACCACTCGAAGGTTTTGTCTACGCGATCACCCCCTTCAATTTCACCGCCATCGCCGGAAATCTCCCCAGCGCACCGGCCCTGATGGGCAACACCGTGATCTGGAAGCCGTCACCGACGCAGGCCGTCGCGGCGTACCTGACGATGCAACTACTCGAAGCCGCCGGCCTCCCGCCCGGGGTGATCAATCTTGTTCTCGGCGACGGACCCACGGTGTCTGAGGTCGCGCTGGCCGACCCCCGCCTGGCGGGCATCCACTTCACCGGATCGACCGCAACGTTCCAGCGTTTGTGGCGTGAGGTCGGAGCCAACATCTCGAACTACCGGACGTATCCGCGTCTCGTCGGCGAAACCGGCGGCAAAGATTTTGTACTCGCACACAGTTCAGCAGACCCCGACGTACTCACGACGGCATTGATCCGCGGGGCCTTCGACTATCAGGGACAGAAATGCTCGGCCGCGTCACGGGCATTCGTCCCGAAATCGGTGTGGGCCAAGATGGGCGACACGTTCATCGACACAGTGTCGTCACTGAAGTACGGCGACGTCACCGACCTGACGAACTTCGGCGGCGCCGTCATCGACCAGCGTTCCTTCGACCGCAATGCCGCCGCGATCGTCCGAGCCAAGTCGGCCGGCAGCCTCACCATCGCAGCAGGCGGCGACTACGACGACCGCGAAGGATTCTTCATCTCGCCGACGGTCCTGCTCGGTGACGACCCCAGTGACGAGGCCTTCAGCACCGAGTACTTCGGCCCCATACTCTCCCTGCACGTCTACGACGACTCCGCACCGAATGCGTACGCCGACATCCTCGCTCGTATCGACAGCGGATCCGCGTACGCCCTGACCGGTGCCGTGATCGCCACCGACCGTGCAGCCGTCGATCAAGCTCACCACGGTCTGCGGTTCGCCGCCGGAAACTTCTACGTCAACGACAAGCCGACGGGCGCGGTAGTCGGACAACAGCCCTTCGGCGGCGCTCGAGCTTCCGGTACCAACGACAAGGCCGGTTCACCGCAGAACCTGCTCCGTTGGGCGTCGACACGCACCGTCAAGGAAACCTTCGTTCCTCCCACCGATCATCGCTACCCCCACCAGGACGTCGATCCAGCCGAGAGCGAGAACCGTTGATGAGTGCCGTCTCGCTGAGCAACCCGCTGCGCCCGGTACTCCTCGCGGCGGCACGCTCGTCGCGGCTGGAGAAGACAGTCTCCGGGATGACCCTGACCCGCAAGCTGGTAGACAGGTTCGTCGCCGGGGACGCGGAACCCGCAGCGGTCTCTGCCGTACGCGACATCCTCACCAGTGGCCGGTTCGTGACGGTCGACTACCTCGGCGAGGACACTACCGATCCAGCTCAGGCAACAGCTACCGTCGACGCCTATCTCTCCCTTCTCCGCTCGTACGCAACGCTTTCCGAAGCGGCTGGGACGCAACACACTCTCGAGGTTTCGCTCAAGCTCTCCGCGTTAGGGCAGTCACTTCCCGGCGACGGCGAGAAGATCGCCCTGGCGAACGCTCACCGAATCGTCACAGCGGCAGACGAAGTGGGCGCGTGGGTCACCGTCGATGCGGAGGATCACACCACCACCGACTCGACACTGTCCATCGTCGAAGAGTTGCGCCGCGACTTCCCGACGCTCGGCACGGTCCTGCAGGCGTATCTGCACCGCACCGAGGCCGACTGCCGGCACTTCTCCGGATCAGGTTCACGAATTCGGCTGTGCAAGGGTGCATACAAGGAACCGGCCGACGTTGCGTTCCAAAAGCCCGGCGAAGTCGACGCGTCGTACCTGCGTTGTCTGAAGGTCTTGATGGAAGGTGACGGGTACCCGATGGTCGCCTCCCACGATCCCACCATGATCGACGCCGCCCTCGAACTCGCCACATTGACCGAACGGACAGCCGAGGATTTCGAGTTTCAGATGCTCTACGGCATCCGCGACGGCGAACAACGCAGATTGGTAGCCGAAGGCAATCACCTGCGGGTCTACGTTCCCTACGGCAGCCAGTGGTACGGCTACTTCATGCGTCGCCTGGCGGAACGGCCGGCCAACCTCATGTTCTTCATGCGCTCACTCGCCTCCAACAACTAGGTGCTGGAAACCGGTGGCAGCGGTGGCAACTCGAGGTTCTCACGGAAGGTACCCCCGACGTAATCTGTTCCCACGATTCTGCGCTTGCGTAGTTCCGGCAGCAGTCCGTTCGTGACGAAATCGCGTGTACGCGGATCGGCAAGGTCACCGAGCGTGATGACGTCGAGTACGCCCGCGTCGTATCGTTCCTCGATCGCGTCCGCGAGCTGTTCCGGGGTGCCCGCCGCTGCCCAGTGGCCGGTGTCCTTGGACGCGATGATCAACTCACGCAGAGTCTTTCCTAGTGATGCGAGCTTGCCGAAGATCTCGACCCGGCCCCGTCGTCGATTCACCGACGACGGGTCCGGCAACAACGACTCCGGGATCGGCCGATCCAGCGGCAATTCCGAGAAATCCACGTCACCGCCGAACATGTCGGCAAGCCTGGTGCGTCCGGCGTCGAAGTCCGTCGATTCCTCGGCTTCTCTGACCAATCGTTCGACTTCGGCTTCGGTAGCGCCGTACGTTGCGTGGAACGAGCTGAAAATCAGTGGCAGTTCGTCCCCACGCCCCAACTCTGCCGCCCTGGCGCGGATCGTCTTCGTGTAGGTGACCGCGTCCTCGAAGGTTGCGAGAGAAGTGAATACGACCTCGGCGAAGCGAGCACCCAGTTCGATACCTCCGGCAGATTGGCCTGCCTGGAATTGGACCGGACGACGCTGCGGCAGGGATGGAATGTTCAACGGCCCCTGCACGGTGAAGTACTTGCCTCGGTGCTCGATGGGGACCACCCTCGACGGATCTAGCACCGCAGAGCCCTCTCCCCGGATCAAGGCGCCGGGCTTCCAGCTGTCGAAGAGCGCGTTGACCACCTCGAGCGATTCGGCCGCTCGGGCGTACCGCTCCTCCGGACTCGGCAGGTCCAGGTCGCTGTAGTTCTCTTCTCCGAGTGAGGAAGTGACGGCATTCCATGCGGCTCGACCATTGCTGACGTGGTCCAGGGTGCCGAACAACCGTGCCAGGTTGAATGGGTGATGAAACGTCGTCGTGACGGTGGCGATGAGCCCCACATGGGTGGTGACCGCACTCAGCGCGGCAAGGAAGATCAACGGCTCCTGCGCACCGATCGCGCCCTGCGCACCGAAACTCAGCAGGTCGGCGGCAAACAGTCCGTCGATCTTGTTCGCCTCGGCCGTCTTTGCGACGTCGATCGCGGACGCGACCGTCGAAGTCGTCGGATCGATCGCGGCGTCGTAGATACTCACCGCCCCGCTGACACCGGTCACCGTCTTGAGTGGACGCCTACGATCGGCCACCGACCATCCTCCTGGCTTCGCGAAATCTGTTCCGAATTCACAACGCTAGACCGATCCTGGCTCCCGACAAGGTATTCACTCAGCCTGGTTCTATCCCTCCGAACGCCGCTTGGTCACGCCCCGGATTTACGGGCACGATAGGCGGCGACGTGCGCCCTGTTCCCACAGTTCCCGGTGTCGCAGTATCGCTTCGAACGATTGCGCGACAAATCCACGAAGACCGCTTCGCAGTCCGGGGCCTCGCACCATCGCAACCTCGAGAATTCGTCGGTTCGGATCAGATCGAGCACACCCATCGCCGCTTCTGCGGCCATCCGGTCCACCAGTGGCGAATCGTCAGCGGTGACGTGCAGGTGCCAGCCGAGGTCGTCGTGCCTGGTGAGCCGCGGCCTCGCGCCCGATTCGAGTAGCAGTGTGTTCACCACCTCGACGGCGTCGTCCACTCCCGCGGCTTCCCAGAACTTTCGCAGTCGTGGACGCAGCGCACGAACCGCCGTCAATTCCTCCGGTGTGCCGTCCCGCCTGCCGGTCCAGCGATCCGCGTCGAGAAACCGTGTCAGCTCCTCTTGATCCGGAAGCAGTTCGGCCCCGCCGCGGGCCGTGTTGACCAACGACGCGGCGAAGACGAGCGCCGATTCCGTGTCACCAGCAAAATGCACTTTGACTCCTGAGCCGTATCAACCTAATGTCAGCATCGTAATCGCTTTTACTCCTGACGGGTGACGACGTGAACTCTCGCAACGGCTTGATCTTCGCTCTGCTGTCCGCGGCAACGTTCGGCGTATCGGGCCCGTTCGCGAAATCTCTCATCGAATCAGGGTGGTCCCCCGGCGGCGCAGTGTTCGCGCGCGTTGCCGGCGGCGCACTGGTGATGATGGTGATCGCCGTAGCCACCCAATGGCCTCGCCTACGACAGGTGAGCACCCACACGCGCACGGTACTGCTGTACGGGGTGTTCGCGATCTCGGGCGTTCAACTGTGCTTCTTCAATGCCGTGCAACATCTTTCGGTCGGCGTCGCATTGCTTCTCGAGTACCTTGCACCGATCATCGTCATCGGGTGGGTGTGGATAACCAAGGGCGCGCGTCCGAGCGTGCAGACGCTTCTCGGTGCGGCGGTGGCCTTGATCGGCGCCGCCGTGGTGATCGACGTCTTCGGATCGGCAGAGATCAGTGCCGTCGGAGTCGCCTGGGGACTGGCCGCCGCGGCATGCCTTGCAGTCTATTTCGTCATTTCCGAACGTGCGGACGGTGATCTCCATCCAGTTGTGCTCGCGGCATCGGGGCTCACGGTCAGTGCAGTGGTCATCGGCGCGCTCGGACTCGTAGGCGTCCTCCCCCTCCAGTTCTCGGCCTCGAACGCAGTCGTGGCAGACCATTCGGTGAACGTGTGGCTGCCGGTGGTGGTCCTGGTCCTGGTCAGCACTGTCATTGCCTATCTCACCGGCATCGCCGCGATCACGCTGCTGGGGCCGACAATCGGGTCTCTGGTAGCGCTGACCGAAGTGCTGTGCGCGGTCGTCGCCGCGTGGATCCTGGTCGGGGAATCCGTCACCGCACTCCAAGCTGTAGGTGGCGCAGCAATCATCGCGGGGTTGGTCCTCGCGCGCCTCGGCCAGGTTGCACCGAAACAGATACCGGCCGACCCGATGACAAATGTCATGGCAGAAGAATGACGGACGGACGAGGGATCACGACCTCGAAGCGAGCAGATTCTATGTATGACCTCAACACAGGCACGGCATTCACCACAGGCACTGCATACACGCACTGAAGGATCGGCACACGACGCCGTCCGGTTGACCGGACTTCGCAAGAGTTTCGGAACCGTCGACGCCGTCAAAGGTATCGACCTGAGCATCCGCCCCGGCGAGATCGTCGCGTTCCTCGGCCCGAACGGCGCAGGCAAGACGACAACCATCGACATGATCCTCGGCCTGTCCCGGCCGACGTCAGGCGAGGTGAGCGTCTTCGGAATGTCACCTCGATCGGCGATTGCCCGCGGACTCGTCTCGGCAGTCATGCAGACCGGCGGACTACTGAAAGAGCTGACGGTTGCCGAGACGGTGCAGCTGACCGCCAGCCTGTACTCCCAATCCCGTCCGGTCGACGAAGTGCTGGGGAGAGCCGGAATCCTCGACATCTCCGATCGCCTGGTCAGCAAATGCTCAGGCGGACAACAACAGCGGTTGCGATTTGCGATGGCGTTGCTGTCGAACCCGCAATTGCTCATTCTCGACGAGCCCACCACCGGTATGGACGTCGAAGGGCGTCGGGACTTTTGGTCCGCCATCCGCGCCGACGCAGATCACGGTCGCACTGTGCTTTTTGCGACGCACTACCTCGAAGAGGCCGATGTCTACGCCGACCGCATCATCCTGGTCAGGCAAGGCACCGTGGTCGCAGACGGGACCACCGCCGAGGTCAAGGCGATGGCGTCCGGACGCACCCTGCGCGCGACTGTTCCAGGCATCACCGACGAACTCCTGCGAGCCATACCGAACTCCGACGCCGTCGAGGTGCGCGGTGAGTCGCTGCTCGTGCACTCGGGCGACACCGATGCCGTTGCACGATTCCTGTTGACCAATACGCAGGCTCGCGATCTCGAAATCGTCTCGCGTGGCCTCGAAGACGCATTCATCGCACTCACGTCGAACAACTCCGAAGGACAGAAGTGATGACCACTGAAACCGAAGCGAACACCTACGGAGCCGAGCGAACCGTCGTACCTCTCGGCGGATTCAACACGACGCTACTGCGACTGGAATTTCGTCGCCTGACTCGCAACCGGCGCACGATGATCTTCACGCTCGTCATGCCGGTTGTCTTCTTCCTCGTCTTCGGTCTCGGTCAAGGCGACGACGACCACGGGATCGGGCACGGCAATGTCGCCGCGTACATCATGATCAGCATGGCCCTGTACGGCGCGATGCTGGCCACCACCAGCGGCGGCGCGATGGTCTCGATCGAACGAGCGTCCGGGTGGAGCCGACAACTTCGGCTGACTCCCCTGACCCCGGTCGCCTACATCGCCGTCAAACTGATCATGGCGATGCTGCTCGGTCTCGTCTCGATTCTCGTGGTCTACGTCGTCGGCGCGTTCACCTCGGCGCAGATGGACGGATCACTCTGGTTCACAACGGCATTGATCGCCTGGCTGGGATCGTCGATCTTCGCGGCCTTCGGCCTGTTCATGGGGTACCTACTCCCCAGTGAGAACGTCATGCAGTTGCTCGGACCGGGACTGGCTCTGCTCGCATTCGGCGGCGGACTCTTCGTACCACTCACCGACGGTTCCGTATGGGCGACCATCGCACAGTTCACCCCGATGTTCGGCATCAACGCCCTCGCCCACGCACCGTTGACGGGCAATAGCATTCACTGGACCTGGATCGTCAATATCCTGGTGTGGTTCGCCATCTTCGCCGGCGGAGCGATCTGGCGGTTCCAACGAGATACGGAGCGTGTGTAGTTGTCGCAAACGACTGACCGAGAAGATTCCGTCGCGCTCCCGCGGCGGAATCGTTTCGGCGTTCTCTTCGCGGCGGTCTGGATGGTATTTCTCGGCGGGCCGCTGATCGAGGGATGGAATCTACGCGACGAACTGCGCGGCTGGACAGGGATTCTCGCGACGATCGCCTTCAGTGCCCTCTACCTCTACACCTTCGCCACAACGCAGCAGCGGCGTCGAATGACGATGACTCGGCCGACGATTCGCGAAGCTGCACTGACTTTGGCCGCCTTGACCGCGTTGGCCGCCGTGATGATCGTGAGCGTCGGGCCGACAGGTTTGGCAGCAGCACCGTACCTCGCGGTGACAGCGGTGACACTGTTGCCGACCGTCGCCGGCGGCATTCTCGCCTTGGTGTTCGCGGCCTCCGTGGAGATAGTCAGCCTCTCGTCCGGGTGGGGGAACTACTCCGGACTCTCGCTCGGAGTCTGCGCGGCCGCATTCGCGACCTGGGGCATCATGTCCCTGATCAGCCGCAACTTCGCCATGCTCCATGAACGCGAAGAGCAGGAGCAGCGGGCAATCATGGAGGAGCGAACGAGGATGGCGCGCGATCTGCACGACATCCTCGGACACTCGCTGACCGTCATCACGATCAAAGCCGAACTGGCCAATCGCCTACTCGATGTCGATATCGAACGTGCGCGCAACGAACTCGACGACCTCGAAAGACTTTCGCGTGACGCGTTGGCAGACGTGCGCTCGGCCGTCGAAGGATTTCGTGGGATTTCTCTTCCCGTCGAAATAGCCCGAGCACGAGAGGCATTGCGTGCGGCTGGCATCGAGGACGAGGTGCCGAGCAGTACCGACATGGTTCCCACGCGTCTTCGCGAACTCTTTGCATGGACGATCCGTGAGGGCGTCACCAACGTCGTTCGACACAGCGGTGCGACCCACTGCCGGATCACGGTCGACGAAAATAGTGCGTCGGTCGTCGACGACGGGCAAGGGGCCGGGTCGACGTCTTCCGGCAACGGTCTGATCGGATTACGCGAGCGCGCCGGAGCGTCGGGCGCACGAGTGATCATCACTCATCCCCAGCCGCAGGGGTTTGCACTTCAGGTAGTCGAACAGGAGACAGAGTGAACAGCCAGGGCGATCGAGCAACCATACGGCTGCTCTTGGCGGACGACCAGGCGCTCGTGCGAGGAGCGTTGGCCGCACTACTCGATCTGGAATCCGACCTCTCCGTGGTGGCCGAGGTCGGTCGCGGCGACGAGGTTGTGGCCGCTGTTCTCGAACACCGCCCGGATGTCGCGCTTCTGGACGTCGAGATGCCCGGCATGGACGGAATCGCCGCGACGGCGGCCCTTCGCGAGGCAGCACCCGACACCCGAGTCCTGATCGTCACCACGTTCGGACGTCCCGGATTTCTTCGCAAAGCCCTGCACGCCGGGGCCGGCGGGTTCGTCGTCAAGGACACACCCGCCAGGCAGTTGGCCGACGCAGTCAGGCGTGTCCACGCCGGACTGCGCGTCGTCGATCCCACCCTTGCGGCCGACAGCCTCGTCAGCGGCGAGTCGCCCCTGACGGAGCGTGAGACCCAAGTACTGCGCGCCGCTCACGACGGCGCACCCGTGGCAGCCATCGCAGGGGCGCTCTTCTTGTCCGCAGGGACAGTTCGAAATCATCTGTCATCCGCGATGGGCAAGACAGGTGCGTCGACGCGCGCGGAAGCCGTCAGAATCGCCGAGTCGAACGGCTGGCTCTGATCCGCATGGCCGGAATCCACTTCCCCGGCAAATAGTTCGCCGTTCGATTCTTGACGGCGATTTGTCCAGATCACTCAAAGTAGGGACCTTCTACCCTAGGGGTTTTCCCTGCAAACAAACCCCTTCGCGAGAATCCAAAACAGCTAATCGTTCGATAACTGGCTATGATGCAGTTAATTGAATCGACGGAGCCTGTGCGTAACGGGGGAAGGGACGTCTCATGTCGAACCAGTTCAACGATCGCTTGAACTCGCTGTTCGAGACTGCCGACTTTCACGTCACCAACGCGATGGTCGTTCGCGGCATGACCGAGTTCGGCTGCCGCATCTCGACGCCGTACCTGTCCCAACTGCGCACCGGCGTCCGAACCAACCCGTCACCCGAAGTGGTTGCCGCCCTCGCCCACTTCTTCAACGTCCATCCGGACTACTTCTACGCCCCGTCCGATCAAACTCCGCCCGCGATCTCGGGCGGCGAGGCGGACCTCTCTCTCCTCGAACAGCTGCACAACGTGCGCCTGCGAAACCTCACCTCTCGCGTCGTCGATCTATCGCCGTCTTCGCAGGATCTGCTTGTCGAAATGGCGGAGAATCTACGTTCCTCCGAGAATCTTCCGCGCGTACCACCGGACTCGAATTCCTACATGTCACGCGCGTAGCGCCCTTCGCCGACTCTCCTTGACTGCTCAGGGAGGGTTGGCCTTATGCTGGTCGATGCAGCTGGTTCGCCCGGCGCGGTCATGAGGAGCCCCGAAGACCGTTCCCGGCGTCGAAGCCCCGTCAGCGCAAGCTGTCGGAGTGAGAGGGAACCCGGTGAAAATCCGGGACTGTCCCGCAGCGGTAAGCAGGAACGACCGCCGTTTATGTGCACTGGGCATCCGCCTGGGAAGCGACGGCCAGTAGGTTCGATCCAACTCGATCGAGTGCCCGCGAGTCCGAAGACCTGCCGACTGTGTCGGGCACGCCGTGCCCGACGGTCCACCGCCTCGTGGAATGGGCGTGTAGATCTCCATCGGACCTCGTGTGCGGTGCGGGCAGTACTGTCCGCCGAAACTCGAGGTCTCGTGAGGTGTACCCGTCTGCCGGCAGTGGCCATCAATGCATTGGCAATCTGGAGAAACTCCGTGACAACAACATTCACTTCGACCGTGCTGGGCTCACCGCGCATCGGTCCTCATCGAGAACTCAAGCGGGCAACCGAAAGCTACTGGGCAGGGCGCATCGACGCCGACGCCCTGCAGGCTGTCGCCCGTGACCTCCGTCGGCAGGGCTTGGCCGACCTCCGTGACCTGGGCCTCGACTCCATCCCGGTCAATACCTTCTCCTTCTACGACCAGATGCTCGACACCGCAGTTCTTCTCGGCGCGCTGCCCGACCGCGTCGCGTCGGTCGCCGATCCGTTGGACCGCTACTTTGCCGCCGCCCGTGGGACGGACACCATCGCGCCACTCGAAATGACGAAGTGGTTCGACACCAACTACCACTACCTGGTGCCGGAGATTTCACCGTCCACCACGTTCGCACTCGACCCGTCCAAGGTCTTGTCCGAACTGGCAGAAGCACTTTCCGACGGCATTGCAGCCCGCCCGGTCGTCATCGGACCGGTCACCTTCCTGCTGCTCTCGAAGGCTGTCGGCACAGACGAGCCGCTGCTCTCGCGGCTCGACGAACTACTCCCCCTCTACGCGGATCTACTCGGTCGGCTCGCGAAGGCCGGTGCGAGCTGGGTTCAGCTCGACGAACCCGCCCTCGTGGGCGATCGCACCGATGAGGAAATCGAAGCGGCACGCGCTGCGTACGAACAGCTTTCAGCGCTGTCCGAGCGGCCGTCGATCCTGTTGGCGTCGTACTTCGGTTCGCTGCGTGACGCGTTGCCCGCGCTTGCGTCCACCGGCGTCGAAGGATTTGCCGTCGACCTGGTGGCCGGTCAGGATTCGATCGGCTCCGTACCTGAACTCGCCCGCAAACTAATCGTCGCCGGAGTGGTCGACGGACGAAACATCTGGCGGTCCGATCTGGACTCGGCACTGAGCACTTTGGGTGCCTTGCTCGGCAGCGTCGACACGCTTGCCGTCTCCACGTCGTGCTCTCTGCTGCACGTTCCGTACACACTCGACGCTGAGTCCGATGTCGACAAGGCCCTGCGCTCGTGGCTCGCGTTCGGCACCGAGAAGGTCAAGGAAGTAGTAACTCTCGCAACCGCTCTCACACTGGGCCGAGAGTCGGTGGAGGACGAGTTCGCTCTGGCACGAGCGGCCGCGTCGACCCGCAAGGACGATCGCAGACTTAATGATGCGAGTGTTCGAGGCCGTCTGGACGCGGTGCTGAACTCGGCAACCGGTCGCGCGCCCGCCGCCGAACGTCGCGCTGCCCAGGACGAGCTGCTTTCTCTGCCGCCGCTGCCCACGACGACCATCGGTTCGTACCCGCAAACCTCGAAGATCCGCATCGCTCGCGCAGCACTGCGCAAGGGCGAGATCGACGAAGCCGAGTACGTCAACCGTATGCGCGCCGAAATTGCCGAAGTTGTTGCGCTCCAAGAAAAGCTGGACCTGGACGTGCTTGTTCACGGTGAGCCGGAACGCAACGACATGGTCCAGTACTTCGCGGAGCAGTTGGACGGATTCTTCGCCACCGCCAACGGTTGGGTCCAGTCGTACGGCACCCGCTGCGTGCGTCCGCCGATTCTGTACGGCGACGTCTCGCGCCCGAAGCAGATGACCGTCGACTGGATCACGTACGCGCAGTCCCTGACCGACAAGCCGGTCAAGGGCATGCTCACCGGACCCGTCACCATTCTGGCCTGGTCGTTCGTCCGTGACGACCAACCCCTCGCCGACTCGGCAAATCAAGTCGCACTGGCAATTCGAGACGAGACCGTCGATCTGCAGGCCGCCGGAATCGGAATCATCCAGGTCGACGAACCGGCTCTGCGAGAACTGCTCCCACTGCGTGCCGAGGATCAGCGCGCCTACCTGGACTGGTCGGTCGGCGCCTTCCGGTTGGCTACCTCGGGCGTCGCGGATTCCACTGCGATCCACACGCACCTGTGCTACTCCGAGTTCGGAGCGGTGATCGGCGCCATCGCCGGCCTCGACGCGGACGTCACGTCCATCGAGGCGGCGCGCTCACACATGGAGGTCCTCGACGATCTCAGTTCGGTCGGGTTCGATCTCGGCGTCGGCCCGGGTGTCTACGACATCCACTCGCCGCGGGTGCCGAGCGTCGACGAGATTGCCGAATCCCTGCGTGAGGCACTCAAAGCTGTTCCTGTCGAACGATTGTGGGTCAATCCGGACTGCGGATTGAAGACACGGGGGCCGATCGAGGTCGAAGCATCGCTTCGTAACCTCGTCGAAGCCGCGAAGTTGGTACGAGCGGAGCTTTAGGGGCAAAGCCCCTGTGCGCCTTTTTGGTAGTGGGAACTACCAAAAAGGCGCACGGGGGTCAGCTCAACCACGTATTGCCGAAGAGCAGAATCCCGTCCGCACTCGGGGTCACTCCGTGGACGTTCTCGCGCCACGGGATGAAGACCTTGCCGGAGTTGACCACGGCCATCGGCGCCGTCTCGTTGACCACGGTCTGAATATCGTCGATGACGGCTCGCCGCTCATCCTCGCCCGACGCTGTTTGCAGCTTGCCGAGCAACTCGTCCATCCGAGCGTTCTTGTAACCGAGGATGTTCGACGGCGAATCGCTGAACAGGTTGCCGTACATACGCACGAACGGTGACTCTTCCAGCACGTTGAACGCGAAGTAGGACACGTCGTAGTCATGCTTTGCGTACAGCATGGAAATCAGATCGTTGATGCTGGTTGCGTAGGTGATGTCGACCGTGAAACCCACTGCCTGCAAGAGCGACTGAAACGTCAGTGCGCTGCGCTGTGTCGCCGGATCGTTCATCCCGACGTACGTCAGTTTTCCGTCGTAACCGTCCGCCTTCGCCTCGGCGAGATACTTCTTGGCCGCCTCGGGGTCGAAGCCGTTCCCGGCCACCGATCCGTGCCACTGCGACCACGACGCGAACATGTCGGTGCCGGGTTCGCCGAAGCCGCCCTGAACTCGCTCGTTGAACGTATTCGGGTCCACCGCAGCGACAATCGCCTTACGCACGCGCTCGTCCTTCGCTGCCCGATCGTCGCGCTGATTGATTGCCAGAACTCCGGCCATGCTGGCCGAGTACACAAATCCGGGATCACCGGCTTCGAAAGCCTCGTGAATGAAGTCGGGAGACTTCAGATAGGCAACCTGGATTCCGTCGGTGTGCAATCCTTCCAGTTTGCTCTTCTCGTTGACGATTGCGGGAAAGCGCAACTTCTCGAGGTACGGCGCCCCGTCCCAGTACGTCGGACGGGCAGCGAGCACCAATTCGTCCTGGGAGGCGAACTTCTCGACGGTGAACGGGCCTGCCCCGATCGGGGTGAACGTGCCGGTAGCCATCGACGAGGGCGCGACGATCATGCCGGGACCGGTGGTGAACATGATCGGGAACTCGTCCCACGGCTGCGCCAATGTAAAGACGACCGTACTCGGATCCGGTGAATTCGTCTCGCGCACAGCGGTCTTCCACACCAGCGCGTGAGTTCCCTTCTTCTGCAGATAGTGATCGATGCTCCACAGGACTGCCGCACTGTCCATCGGAGTGCCGTCGCTGAAGGTGACGCCGTCGCGCAATTTCAGTGTCCACACCGTGTTGTCGCCGTTGGCCGACAACGACTGAGCCAAGTGGGGAACATACTCGCCCGCCGACGTATCGAAGCGCATGAGAAGGTCGTAGATGGCTGCCATTTCGCTACCACCGGTAGCGCCGCCGTCCTGACGGTCAGCCGGATCGAGGCTACTGATCCCGTTGTAGGTGGCAAACGACACGGTGCCACCCGATCGCGGCTCTCCCCCGTTGTTCTGGTCACCGACAACTCCGACCGTCACGTCCGATGCATCCGTGGTCGTACCTTGGCTGCTACCGGCGCACCCCGTCACCACCAGCGTCGCCGACGCCAGGACAACCATCCAGATTCGAGCGCGGACTCGGTACGAGCGCTTCATTGCGACTCACTTTCACAGTTCACGGATACGTCGATCCCTGGATCGGACACCCCGACATATTTGTAAGTGAATTCTAGGTAAGGTCTCGTCCTGCGTCTTCGTTTTCACAAAGCCGAAGCGATAATTCGCGTTCATGACAGAAGAAACAAGAACTGAATTCTAGGTTGAAACCGTTCAGCGAATTACCAGCCCGATGACGTCTTCGACGTTCCGCTGGGCCTCTGCGAATCCGATCCGGCCACTGGTCCACAGCGCAAGGGCCGTCAGCATCGTGCCGCCTATTGCCACGGCCGCAACCCTCGCCGTCTCGGCCGGGACGCCGTCCATCAACTCGAACAGCATTCTCCGATGTGCCGCTGCGCGCAGATCCAACGACTCGATCACGAACTGATCCGAGGACGAATGGAGTTCGATCTCCAACCGAGCGAAGTAGGGCCTACGCTCGAATGCCTTCATCTCGCGGCGATGAAGTGCCAGAACCCGCTCGTACGCGTTGTTCTCACCACCGTCTGCCCGCAACTTCTCAGGACGACGGACCGATTCGAGACCGCTCCACGCCGTCATCGCCGCAGCCAGAAGTTGCTGTTTGGTCGGAAAGTAGCGATACAGCGTTCCGAGTGCGACGCCTGAACGCTCCGAGACGTCTTTCATCTGGATTCGATCCGACGGCATCTCGGCCAGCATCTCGACCACCGCCGTGGTCAGTCGTCCTCTCCGCTCGAGTTGCCCCACCGACATGAGGTCGACGTCCAAGGGAAACTCGTCGCTGCGCGCAGTCACGCGCGTCACGATAGTTCAGAATCCTGACCGCAGTGCCGGGTTGCGAAGTTTCATCGTAACCCCGAGATCTAATACATGGATTAATCAACTGCAGATCGCGCTAGGGTTAGTCCATGACTGACCGGACAACCGATGACCAGCCAACCGTCGGCGTGCTGAACTTCTGGTCGTTCATCGAACTGGCCAACAAGCGACTGGCCACCGAACACGGCTTTCGCGACCAGCTGGCCACCGAGGTACTACTTACACTCAATCGGGCTTCCAACGTGGTCACCTACGATCTCGAGTCGTCGATCCACCGCCCTCGCGGCTGGTCATGGTCCTCCTTCAGGCTGTTGTTCGTCACCTGGCTGGCCGGTCCGATCGAGCCGAAGGCTGCCGCCGAGCTCACCGGCATGAGTAGGGCAGCGGTCTCCAATCTGTCCAAGTCGCTGCTGGCAGACGGATTGATCGATCGTCGGCCCACCGAGAACGACGGCCGTTCCGTCCAGCTGTACCTGACCGCCAAGGGCCGAGAAGCCATGGTCGAAGCCTTTCGCGAGCAGAACGAACGCGAACACGCCTGGGTAAGCGTCCTGAGCGAGGCCGAACAGCGAATTCTTGTCATGCTCCTGGACAAACTGATCACCAACCGCAGCCAGTTCGACGTACGCGGACGTAACTGACATAGACCCGAACCCCTTGGAGGGTTGCACTCATCACATCATTTTAGTTAATGTGTTTACTATCTGGTGGAGGTGAGCCAGGCAGAACAGCACAGAAGGAGCCCCGTCATGGCGTTCTATCGACAACTCGGCAACATCCCACCGAAGCGTCACACCCAACACCGTGACGAGTCCGGCAACCTCTACTACGAAGAGCTGATGGGAGAGGAAGGTTTCTCCTCGGATTCTTCGTTGCTGTACCACCGCGAGATCCCGTCGGCCATCGTCGACGCAACGGTCTGGGAACTGCGCGATCAGAGCACAACCCCCAACCATCCCCTCAAACCGCGCCATCTGAAACTCCACACGCTGTTTCCCGAAAGCACCTGGAACGAGACCGACGTGGTAACCGGCCGTCGTCTCATCCTCGGAAATGCCGACGTGCGATTGTCCTACGTCGTTGCGGCAGCGCCATCTCCCCTGTATCGCAACGCAATCGGCGACGAGATGGTCTACATCGAATCTGGCGAGGCGACCGTCGAGACCGTCTTCGGTGCACTCGAGGCCAGTGAAGGTGACTACGTCCTGATCCCGATGTCCACAACGCATCGATGGATCCCCAAGGGTGACAAGCCACTTCGTGCCTACGCCATCGAGGCGAACAGTCACATCGTCCCGCCCAAGCGCTATCTTTCCCGCTTCGGCCAGCTGCTCGAGAACGCACCGTTCTGTGAACGAGACCTGCACGGACCGATCGCGCCCATGATCGCCGAAGGAACCGACGTCGAAGTACTGGTCAAGCACCGAACGTCGGCGGGCATCGTCGGCACCCGAATGGTTTATCCCACGCACCCTTTCGATGTCGTCGGCTGGGACGGCTGCCTGTACCCGTACACCTTCAACATCTCCGACTACGAGCCGATCACGGGCCGTGTTCACCAACCGCCGCCGGCGCACCAGGCGTTCGAGGGGAACAACTTCGTGATCTGCAACTTCGTTCCGCGCAAGGTCGACTACCACCCCCTGTCGATCCCGGTGCCGTACTACCACTCGAACGTCGACTCGGACGAGATCATGTTCTACTGCGGCGGTGACTACGAGGCGCGCAAGGGTTCCGGCATCGGACAGGGTTCGATATCTATTCATCCCGGCGGCCACGCCCACGGACCACAACCCGGCGCCTACGAGCGGAGCATCGGCGCCGAGTTCTTCGACGAGCTCGCCGTGATGGTCGATACGTTCCGGCCCCTCGAATTGGGTGAGGGAGCCCTGGCCTGCGAGGACGAAGCGTACGCCTGGAGTTGGGCAGGGCGGGGGCCTAGGCAATGACGATCATCTCCCCACTCCTGCGTGGCCTGTGCGACGACGCAGCACTCTTCCCACCCGGCAATGCTCCTCTCGCCGAGGCAATTCCGGCCCACGCCGCCTACCTGCAGGCGGATTACGACGCACTGGTCGGGCCTTTCGTTTTTCCCGCGCCGCGACTGAGCGAACTGGCTGCGTACGTTTCAGCGGACAGCCCGGTGACGCTGAGCCTGACCGTGCCGGCCGGCCCATCCGATACGGCGGCCGCACTCTCGAACGCGCTCGCCATCCCTGGTGTTCACGTCGCCGCCGTCGAGGTGGGAATTCCTGACGGGTTGGACGCCGATGCGGCCTTCGAGGAACTCTCTCGTGTCCATGCCGCTCATCCCGACGTCGACATTTTTGTCGAGGTGCCTCGAGGTGATCGGCGCGCGGGCTATCTCACAGCTCTCGAAACTGCCGGGCATTCCGCAAAGTTTCGCACCGGCGGGATTGTCGCCGAGGCGTACCCGAACGAGGAAGAGCTCGCCGATGCGGTGATATCCGTTGTCCGAGCGAATATCCCGTTCAAGGCGACTGCGGGACTGCACCACGGTGTGCGCAACACCGATCCGGAAACAGGCTTCGAGCAACACGGCTTCCTCAACATCATGGTGGCCGTCGACGCGGCGAGGCGGGGCGCCGATCGTTCGGAAATTGTTGCTGCACTGTCTCAGCGCGATGGAAAATCGATCGCGCAAGCCCTGGCCGACCTCACCGAGGACGAGGCCGGCGAGGTGCGTCGCCGATTCCTCTCGTTCGGTACCTGCAGCATCTCGGACCCTCTGACCGAGCTGGAAGGCCTCGGGTTGATCGTCCGCTCCGACAAAACCGAAGGAACTCTCGTATGACTGTCACGACCATCGACATTCCCGCCGACTCACTGTTCGGTCTCGACAATCTGCCGTACGGGGTCTTCTCCCCCGCGGGAGGGTTACCGCGTGTCGGTGTGCGCGTCGCCGAATCGGTGGTCGATCTCGCAGCGACACTAGGTGATTCCGTCTTCTCCGAACCGACTCTGAACGCGTTCATGGCTCAGGGACGAGATCAGTGGGTATCGGTGCGAAACCGGATCACGGAGCTCGTGACTAGCGAAATAGACTCGAATGCAGTGTTTTCCGTTGATTCGGTGACAATGCATTTGCCGATCGCAGTGGCCGATTACGTCGACTTCTACGCCTCGGAGAATCACGCAACCAACCTCGGGCGGTTGTTCCGCCCGGACGCAGCCCCCTTGATGCCGAACTGGAAGCATCTTCCCGTCGGATACCACGGGCGCTCGAGCACCATCGTCGTCTCCGGCACCGACATCGTTCGTCCCTGCGGACAGCGGAAGGCACCCGATCAGGAAAGCCCGGACTTCGGACCGTCCCGGCGCCTCGACATCGAAGCCGAGATGGGGTTCATCGTCGGAACTCCCTCGAAGATGGGCGATTCCATCACCCCGGACGAATTTGCCGAGTACGTCTTCGGCGCCGTGGTCGTGAACGACTGGTCTGCCCGAGACATCCAGGCGTGGGAGTACGTGCCCCTCGGTCCGAACCTGGGGAAGAGTTTCGCGACCTCCATCTCACCGTGGGTCGTACCCTTGCTCGCTCTCGAAGCAGCCCGAATCGACACTCCGGTGCAGGATCCCGAACCGCTTTCCTATCTGCGTGGTGAAGAGAAGTGGGGGCTGGACATCGACCTGGCCGTCGAATGGAACGGTCACGTCGTCTCCCGGCCGCCCTACGCCCAGATGTACTGGTCGCCTGCGCAGATGCTCGCGCACACCACCATCAACGGCGCAGCAGCGAGCACCGGCGATCTCTTCGCGTCCGGAACCATTTCCGGACCGGACAAAGATCAGCGCGGCGCCTTCATCGAGCTGACGTGGGGCGGCAAGGAACCCGTAGCTGTGGGCTCCGAGACCCGTACCTTTCTCGAAGACGGCGACACCATCGCCATCTCAGCCACCGCTCCCGGCGTCGGCGGATCACGAATCGGCTTCGGGGATGTTCACGCTCGGATCCTGCCTGCAACGCAAACCGAAAGATAGTGATTGACAACTGTTTGATTCACGCTGATCTGATGTCCGGAATTCCTTGCCTCAAAATTCTCCGAAGATAAGCTGGACTAACCATCCAGAGCGATCGAGAGTCCTGGCTCCGTGACGTCGCAGCAACCCCCTCTGCTGAGGTGCGGGTGCTTTCTGCCAGGTCCGATGGAGGACTCGTGCCAGGCGATCGACCCCGTACCTCAGTGGGGACAGCAGCTGTCATCGTGATCGTGGGCGGTGGACCCCGCGGGACCGGCGTACTCGAGCGGATCCTCGCTCACGAATCGGTGAACGCCGATCCCACACCGATCGACATTCACGTTGTCGACCCGTATCCGGCAGGTGCCGGCCGTATTTGGCGAGGCAGCCAGGCGCCGCTTCTGTGGATGAATTCGACAACAGCGGACGTCACGATGTTCACCGACGAGACCACCGCCGTGATCGGCCCGGTGCTGCCGGGTCCGACCCTCGCGGAATGGGTCGCCGAGCGCTCGGCTGAGCTTGCCGAATTCCCCGAAATCGCAGCAGAAGTTCCGACGCTCACCCCGTCGTCGTTTGCATCGAGGTCACTGCAGAGCCGATACCTGAACTGGGTGTTCGAGACTGCAGTCGACTCCGCGCCAGCGCACGTCGACGTTCGAGTTCATCGACGATCCGTGGTCGACATCGTGAACGTCGGCGAGACACAGACAGTTCATCTGGACGACGGAGCTGTCATCGACGCGACGACCGTCCTTCTCGCACAAGGGCACCCCGATGCGTTGCCTGCCCCACGCGAAACCGCGCTGACCAGCTTCGCGTCCGATCACGGGTTGACGTATGTGGGTCCGGGCTACACTGCCGATCTCGACGCCGATGTCATTCCCGAAGGCGAACCGGTTCTGATCGCCGGACTCGGGCTGGCTTTCATCGACTGGATGGTTCTCCTCGCCGAGAGCCGTGGCGGCATCTTCGAACGCGGTGAAGACGGCGTCCTCACTTACGCTCCCTCGGGTCGGGAACCCCTGTTGTATGCCGGATCTCGTCGCGGAGTGCCGTATCATTCCAAGATTTCGTACTCGATCGCTGACGCGCGGCCACCGCTACCGCGGTTCTTCACCGCTGATCTCGTTCCCGGCGACGGACCGTTGGATTTCCGAAACGACATCTGGCCCTTGGCGTCGAAAGAACTGGCAGGCGCCCACTATTACGAGCTGTTTGCATCTCACCCGGATCGGACAGTGGGCACCTGGGAGGAGTTCGACGCCGAATTCGCCTCGCTGGCTTGGGGATCGCCTCGATTGCAGGAACTGGTCGAGAACGCAGTCCCGAAGCCGGAAGACCGTATCGATCTCGAGCGGCTGAACCGCCCACTCGGCGGTGAGCGCTACGACGGGCTTGCCGAGGTCCAGTCCCGGATCACCGAATACATCTCGGCGGATGTCGCGCGGAGGTCGGACCCGTATTTCAGCGCCGACGCGGCTGTCTTCTCAGCGCTGCTGTCGACGTACATGACCGTCGGAGAATTGTTGCGGCGCGGCAGAATCCCGGCCGAATCCGTCGCCAAGGACGTCGAGGGTTGGCTTCATTCGTTCTTCAGCTTCATCGCCAGTGGTCCGCCGCCCGAGCGTTTGGAACAGTTGGTCGCCCTCAACGAGGCGGGCATCGTCCAGTTCCTCGGGCCGGATTCGGTGTTCTCCACCGAGATCGACCCGGCAACGGGGGCTGGGATCTTTGTCGCGCGCAGTGCGTCGCACACCGACATCGTGGCCGCGAACACCCTCGTCGAAGCACGCTTGCCGGTTGCTTCCATCAGCGCGAGCGGTGACTTGCTCCTGCGGACGCTTCACCGTCGGGGCGAGGCAGTCGAACTTCGTGCGACCGTGGACAGTTCGGCGAAGCTCGCCGTCGACGGTACTTCACGAATTCTCGACCAGAACAACACTGCTCATCCCCGCCGCTTCGCGGCCGGGCCGTGGGTTGCAGGCCATAACTGGTCGGCGGCTTTCCCTCGTCCCCGTACCAATGCAGGGTTCTTCCGGCATAACGATGCCCTGGCGGCGGAGATTTTGGGTGCTACGCGCCTGTGAGCGGTTAGGGAGTCCTGGGACTCCCTAACCGCTCACAGGGGGCTGTGCCCCTAGCTGAACACCAACTCACCCTCGTCAACCGCGACGGTGATACTGCCGCCCTCTTCGAGGAGATCGTCGAGCAGCATGTCGGCGATCTTGTCGTCGACCACACGCTGAATCGAACGACGCAACGGGCGAGCCCCGAACTCGGGTTGATGCCCGTGCTCGGCGATCCAGTCCACCGCGTCGGCAGTGAACTCGATCTCGATGCCCTTGGACTGCAGCCGCTTCCGGCTGTCGTCGAGCAGCAGATCAGTAATCCGGTGCAGTTGCTCGGTGTCGAGCTTGCGGAAGATCACGATCTCGTCGATACGGTTGAGGAACTCCGGCCGCATCGATTCGCGCAACCTGGCCATCACGCGGTCGCGCAGTGGCTTCTCCGCCGACTCTGCGTCACCCGTGGTGAAGCCGAGTCCACCGGACTTGCTCGAGATGATGTCCGAGCCGAGGTTGCTGGTCATGATCACGACGGTGTTCTTGAAGTCCACCGTCCGACCCTGACCGTCGGTCAGACGGCCGTCGTCGAGCACCTGGAGCAAGGTGTTGAACACGTCCGGGTGTGCCTTCTCGATCTCGTCGAGCAGGATCACCGAGTACGGGTTACGACGCACCTGTTCCGTGAGCTGTCCGGCCTCGCCGTAGCCGACGTATCCGGGAGGAGCACCGACCAATCGGCTGACCGTGTGCCTCTCACCGAACTCACTCATGTCGAAGCGCAGCATCTTGTTCTCGTCTCCGAAGAGTGTGGCAGCCAGAGCTTTTGCGAGCTCCGTCTTGCCGACGCCAGTGGGTCCGAGGAACAGGAAGCTACCGACGGGACGATCCGGATCGCTCATACCGGTCCGGCTACGACGCACGGCACGCGCGATGGCGCGAACGGCGTCATCTTGCCCGATGACACGACCGTGCAGTTCCTCTTCCAGACGGCGCAGGCGATCTTTCTCTGCCTGAGTCATCTGGCTTGCCGGAATACCCGTTGCGCGAGCGACAACTTCGGCGATTTGTTCAGCGGTCACGTCCGGCGTTTCCTCGGAAGGAACCGAGGATCCTGCCTTCTCGAGACGCTTTGCGACGCCGTTGATCTCGTCACGCAGGGTCGACGCCTTCTCGTACAACTCGTCGGCGACGGCTTTTTCCTTGTCGCTCTCGAGCTGCTCGAGACGCTGCTGCAGCGCGGCGGTGTCTACCGTGGCCGTCTTCAAGCGAAGCCTGGCGCCGGCCTGGTCGATCAGGTCGATTGCCTTGTCCGGCAAGAACCTGTCGCCGATGTAACGTGCCGACAGCTCCACCGCAGCGGTGATCGCCTCGTCGGTGTAGTGCACCTTGTGGTGATCCTCGTACCGACTGCGCAGTCCGCTCAAGATCGCGATTGCGTCCTCGATCGACGGCTCTCCGACCTGTACGGGCTGGAAGCGCCGCTCGAGCGCGGGATCCTTCTCGATGTTCTTGCGGTATTCGTCGAGCGTGGTGGCGCCGACGATGTGCAGTTCACCGCGAGCGAGCTTGGGCTTGAGGATGTTTCCGGCATCCATCGCACCGTCTGCGCCGCCTCCGGCACCGGCGATGGTGTGCATCTCGTCGATGAAGACGATCAGCTCGTCCTTGTGTGCGGTGATCTCGTCGATCACCTTGGTCAGCCGTTCCTCGAAGTCTCCGCGGTAACGGGTACCCGAGACCATGCTCGAGAGTTCGAGCTGGACGATCTTCTTGCCCACCAACGATTCCGGGACATCCCCGTCGACGATGCGCTGGGCGAGACCTTCGACGATGGCAGTCTTGCCGACGCCGGCCTCACCCACCAGGACCGGGTTGTTCTTGGTGCGGCGGGAGAGGATCTCGATGGTCTGTTCGATCTCGTCGGCGCGGCCGATCACCGGATCGACGCCGCCGTTGCGGGCGCGATCGGTGAGATCGATGCCGTACTTGTCGAGCGTCGGTGTGGTGGACTCGTCTTCGACTGGACCGGCTGCGGGATTCTGAACCGCTGCCTGCAGCTTCTCCGGCGTGATGCCGGCCGAAGCGAGCAGACGACCCGGAACATGATCGGGGTCACCGGCCAGGGCGATGAAGAGATGTTCGGGGTCGATGTACGTCGATCCCAGGGCTCGGGCCAGTTGATGAGCCTCGAGTAGAGCGGTTTTCACGGCACTGCTGAGCGCAGGAGCAGAGTAGGCCCCCTGCTCACGGCCTTGTGGCAGCCGCAGGTCGACGGCGTCGACCACGGATTTCGGGTCGGCTCCGGCGCGCTGCATGAGCGTGCGGACCGGATCCTGCTCCGCCATGACGCGGAGAACGTGCAGTGCATCGAGATCCGAATCACCGCGAGCAGCCGCTACACGTGCAGCGTCAGCCATGAGTTGCTGGGTGGCCCTGCTCATGAGCCGGGAAATATCGATGCGACCGGGACCCTCGGGCCCGAAGAATGCTGGCATTCCGAAGCCTCCTTGCAGAAAGTTGAGCGTTACTGACTCAATTAACGTGCATGGGGCTCGATCAATTCCCGCGGCCTCAGATTTGTTTCAACACCTTCGGGCCACAGATCGTTCTCAACTACCGAAGGATCCGGTAGATCGACCGACCGGGTACGCCTCGACGTGCATGATCACCGATCCCTCGCAGGGACCACTCGCGATGTCGGTACGCCACGAACCTTTCAGACTGCCATCGGGCTGAGGTGTGTAATACGCCTCGGAGTGCGCCGGTGCCCACACCTTGGGCACGCCTTCCCCCTGGTAGCAATCCCACTCCCAGTCATAGGGGTGCACCCAACTGGTTCCGTCCCAGGTGTATCGCGCAGGCTGCGGCAACGTCGGATTGGCGGGAGCCGGACCGCCGACCACTGTGGCGATACAGACTCCGCTCGAGCAATCCGTCTCGAACGTGTATGTATCGGAGAAATCCGGCTCCCACTGGCTGGCGGCCAGACTTGTGCCCGTCTTGGTCGCGGCAAAACGCTTGAGCGAGTAATCACCGGACCAATTCGCATCCGCAGCCCCCGCGGGCATCGCTCCGGCGACAAACCACGTAGCAACGAGAGCAACCACCAACAATGACTTCCGCATGCGTGAAGTGAATCACAAGCTATGTCCGAATTGTCGGATACTGACCACAAGAACACCGACGACGATCAGCACCAGCGAAACCAACGGCAACGCTCCCGCACCCCTGTCCGCCAAGATCAGCCCGCCTACGACGCCGCCCGCTGCGATCGCCGCATTGAAGATCGTCACGAAAACCGATTGCGCAGTGTCCACAGCGTCGCCCGTCGTATCCGCGAGCGCCGTCTGAAGGAGAGTGGGAGCGCCCCCGAATGCCACACCCCACGCCACAACGCTGAGTGCAATCACAGCGAAGCTGTCACCGCCGACGCCCAACGCCGTCAAAGCTGCGGCAAAGACCACCAAGCTCAGCACGGTGAGACTTCGAAGGGCCCGGTCGACAAACACCCCGACCACACCGATGCCCACGAAGGCGAAAAGTCCGAACACGAACAAGACGATTCCCAACCGATCGCCGAAACCGATGCGATCCAGAAACGCCGCCAGATACGTGTACACGATGTTGTGCGCGAGGATCCACAAGAACGCGACAAACAGAATCGGTCGTACGCCAGGCAGGACCAGGACTTTCCGCACCGGCAGCTGCCGATCCGCTTGTTGCCCGGGAAAGTCCGGCATCACCGTGAGTATCCACGCGACCAGAAGTAGCGCAGCAACCGACATCACGGCGAAGACGACGCGCCAATCGGCCAGGGTCCCGAGCCACGCCCCCATCGGAACGCCGATTGCCAACGCGATCGGCTGTCCGACGGAGGCAACCGCAACGGCCCGCCCCTGCAGGTGAGGGGGCGAGATCCTGCGTGCGTACCCGGCAAGCAACCCCCACACCACACCTGCCGCCATACCGGCCAGAAACCGAACACCCAAGGTGAGAACAAGATTCGACGAAAGCGCTGTCACCAGATTGAAGACACCGAACCCCAGAATCGCCGACACCAGGACAGCACGCCGTCGCAACCCTCGGGTCAATGCGATCAGTGGTACCGCCCCGACGACGGAACCCAATGCGTATGCGGTAACCAATTGCCCTGCGCCGGAGACTGATACGGACAACCCTGACCCGATCTGCACCAGTAGTCCGGCCGGCATGGTTTCGGTTGTGATCGCTATGAAGCCTGCCATTGCGAGTGCCGACAACCCGGCCAGCGGTAGTGTCCGGACGGAATCGGTCTCCGTCAGTGCCGAAGTCGCCGTCCCGTCCGAGTTCGAGCTCACCTCGTCGGTGTTTCGGGACTGCCTTCACCCGACTGGCCGGAACGGACCAGTTCTGCAATAGACGCCCAGTCCATCTCGCCCTGACCGTTCGCCAGAGCCTGAGCGAGCACGCCTCGAAGTACGCCACCGAACGGCAAATCCAGATCGACGCTGTCGGCGGCGTCGAGCGCAAGCCTCAAATCCTTGAGGCCCAGAGCTGTGGTGAATCCTGCAGGCTCGTACTGACGCGTCGCGACGAGGTTTCCGTAGCTGGAGTAGACCGGCCCCGGGAAGATCGTCGAGGTCAGCAGTTCTACGAGTTGGCTTCCGTCCACACCTGACCTCTCCCCCAATGTGATTGCCTCGCCCAAGGATTGAATCGCGGCGAGGATGAGGTAATTGCCGATGATCTTGACGATGTTGGCCTGCTCCGGACGCTCACCTTGTGGCCACGTGCGAGCACCGATGACGTCGAGGAAGGGTTGCACTCGCTCGAGGAGGGAACTGTCGCCGGCGGCGATGATGTTCAACTGGCCAGCCTGAGCAACAGAAACGCGTCCGAACACCGGCGCCGCGATGTACCCGATACCGTACTCGGCGTGCAGTGCGGCGGCGCGCTTGGCAAGGTCGACGCTGACGGTGGCCATGTTGACGTGCACGGTTCCACTCGGAACGGATGCGAGGACGGCGGGATCCAGAATGGCCGAAGACACGGCCGAATCATCTGCCAACATCGACAGCACAACACCGGACTGGAATGCCTCGGCAACGGTTTTCGCGCCGCTCGCCCCTTCCTCGACCAGTTCGGCTACCGCTTCAGGGCTGCGATTCCACACCGTCACGTCGAAGCCTGCGCCCAGTAGATTTCGAGCGATGGGACGACCCATCGCGCCCAAGCCGACCACGGAAACAGAAGTCATGAATTTCCCTCTCGAAAGTACTGAACCATCTAAGACGGTTCAAGACTCTCACACGGGTACAGTTGCTGTCGAACCGGTTGAGATGGTTCGCCACGAAGGAGGACGAAAGTGAACGAAGCAGGAGCTGATCAATCCGCTCGGGACGTGTTTCGACTCGACAACGACACGCTCGCCTTCCGCTTCACCGCCACCCTCACCAATCGGAACAGCTCGAGGTTCGAACGACTCACGAGCCCGCAGCGACTCGAATTATGGTTACGCGCCAACGATCTGATGGACGCCCCCGCAACCGCGACAGAAGACGACCTCCGCGGCGCGCAGGATTTACGTGAGGCCATTCATCGCATCGGAACCGCCGTGTGCGAGAACCGCCGCGCCTCACGCACCGATGTCGGGATCGTCAACACCGCATCCGAGCTCGGTGATGCCCACCTCGTCCTCGAGAGTGGCCGGGCCCTCTGGAAATCAGCCGGAGACAATCCGATCCGCGACGCTTTGTCGATAGTGGCTGCCGACGCGATCGCGGTGCTCGGTGGAGCCGACCGGGACCGCGTCAAGGCCTGCCAGGGCGACGGGTGCACCGGCCTCTACGTCGACACCAGTCGCGGCAACAACCGACGCTGGTGCTCGATGAACATCTGCGGAAACAAAGCCAAGAAATCCGCGATGACCGCTCGCGCCGACTAGCTCATCTCACCTTCACCGCGACTCCATTTCGCCGCCACTCGGTTCCACAGCTTCTCGATCGGCGTCGACAGCAGGAGAAGAAACAGCGGGAAGTACGACGTCACCGGAACGAGCACACTGACGAGCAGCGCCACCACCATGATCAGGAAAGTGACGATTTCAGCGGTGAAATGCGGCTTCGCATTCTCTTCACTCAACGACGGGTTGCGAACCAGACCCCACGCGACCACCGCCAGGCACGCAGCACTGGCTGCCATTGTCCCGATGTAGAGAGCCCTGGTTCCGAGATCCTGCGACGGCGCCGCAACGAGCGCTGTCGGGAAGGGCAGGAACACGATGGTCATCACCCACAACCCCAGTCCGCGAACGACCACCTTGTCCGCGTCGACCACAAAACGAAGCAGCCGATGCTGCGACCACCAGAGCCGGAAGATCACCAGAAAGCTCAGGGCGAACGAGTAGAACTGCGCAGCGTGATCGCGCAGCAGTTCCGACGTGGTGCCGTGGTGGTCACTGGTGAGTTCGACCAGCGGCAGTACGAGCAGCGTGATCGCAATGGCGACAATCGCGTCGATGAAAGTGACGTAGCGCTCGAAGTAGCGGGTGCGTTCCGCAATCTCAGCCATTGCGGAAGCATAAGCCTCACAACAGGAAACAGACCGGCGACGCCACTTTACGGAAGCACGTATCCGGAAACATACAATTAACGAATCAAATTCGTTAGATCTCTTGACCGTGGCGGAGCCCATCCCCATACTTAACGAATCACATTCATTAAGTGACTCGCATCACGCCACCAGGGGTCGGTTCAGCCACCCCCTTCAGGACATGGGGTTGCCCTAGTGCCGATCAACGCTTCGACGAATACGCAGTCCGACCGGGTTCCACTCACCGCCAACCGCGGTATTGCCGTCTTCAGTATCGGCGTCATGGGGTTCATCACCGCGAACCTCATCCCCCTGATGATCGTGGCAATGGTCGAGGACCTTGGTGTCACCGAATCCGCTGCCGGTGCCGTTCTGACCGCATCGCTGCTGGTCTGCGCCGTCACCTGCCTCGCCACCACCCGAATCGCCTCGGGCCGGCATCGCCATCTCCTCGGCCGCGTCAGCCTGATCGCGATGGCAGCCGCATTCGGCGTTGCGGCCATCGCACCGTCCACGACGATCGCATGCGCCGCGATCATCGTCGGCGGTATCGGCGCTGGTGGATCCGCATCCGTTGGCGGAGCGGCACTGGCCGCGCTCACGAACCCGGACCGGGCGTCAAGCATCAGCGGCCTCGTGAACCGTGTCGTCGTCACAGCCGTCCTCGCTCTCATACCCATCCTCGGCACACACATGACCAACGCATTCGGCATCGTCGCAGTCCTGGCACTGGCTACCGCAGCAACGGTCACCTGGTTGCCGTCGTCCCCGGTGAAAGAGTCGCCGGAGACGGCGAAGTCCGCCAATACGACCACAGCTCTCCCCGCCGGGGTCAGCGCGAAACGACTCACTTTTGCCGGAACCGCATTTCTCGCGATGCTTGCAGTCTGGGCGATCAGCGAGGACTCGTTGTGGGCAGTACTCGGCATCATGGGTTCCGAGCACGCCGGGCTCTCGGATCAACAAATGAGTCTCGCACTGAGCGCATCAACGGCGGGTGGTGTGCTCGCGGCTGTTACCTTGACCGCGTTGGGTTCTCGGGTCAGTCGGACAGTATCGATCTCCGTGCTACTGATACTCGGGGCAATTCTGAAGCTGTCTGCCGGCCTCACCACCGATCCCACGATCTACCTGGTAGTGGTCATCGCTTGGAACACGATCTACGCGGCCACGTTCATCGTCCTGGTTGCCATCTCGGCCGCGCTCGACGCGGCCGGCCGATGGTCGGCGCCACTACTGGGCACCTACCTCATCGGCTCCGCGTTCGCGCCGCTGTTCGGAACTTCGGTGACGGCCGGCCTCGGGTATCCGACCTTCGGAGTCATCATCTCGGGGATCAGCTTCGTTCTACTGGTCCCGTTCGCCTTGGTTTCCCGACTCTCCGCACGTACCGAAGGTGCGTATCGTCACCACAGCGCCGCCATCACTACTACCGTCATCGCGTAAGGATCACGTAGAAGTCATGAATGACAGCATCACTCACTACCGCAACGGAAAGATCTTCACGGCTGCCGACGACGGATGGGCCGAGTCGATAGTCGTCGAGGACCACAAGCTCAGATTCGTGGGCGAAACCGTCTATGCCGATATCCTGGCTCCAGACGCCGAGGTGATCGATCTCGAAGGTGCCGTCGTGCTACCCGGTTTCGTCGACGCCCATACGCATTTGGTGATGATGGGATTCGCGCTGCAGAAGTTGGATCTGCGTGATGCCGCCGATCTCGCCGACATTCAGTCCAGCATCAAGCAATTCGCGGAATCGAACCCGGACGCACCACGACTGCTGGGTCGCAGTTGGTTGTTCTCCGCGCTGGATGGAGGGCACCCGACGCGAGAGATGATCGACGCCGTCGTACCCGATCGCCCGGTGTACCTCGACGCCAACGACGTACATTCGGTCTGGGTGAACACTGCAGCACTGCGAGAACTCGGCATCGACGCGGACACTCCCGATCCGATCGGCGGTCGTATCGGCCGGGATCCGGACACCGGAGAAGCCACCGGAATGCTGTACGAGACCGCCATGATGCTCTACGTCTGGCCGAAACTGGCGGAGCTCGCATCCGACGAAGACCGGGACGCCGCCCTCGCTCTCGCCTTCCGCCACTATCTCGAGGACGGCGTGACCGGTGCGGTCGACATGGCACTCGGCGCGGACGAATTAGCCTCGCTGGAAAGAGCATTGGACGCAGGAGACGGAACACTGCCGCTGCGTGTCGCGGCTCACTGGCTGATGACCCGCGAGGACAACGAGGCCGACAACGTCGGACAAGTTCACGACGTGATCGAACTCCACGAGCGCGTCCAAGGTCCGTGGCTCCGTATCGCCGGAATCAAGATCATCATCGACGGTGTGATCGACAGCTGCACTGCCGCAATGAAAGAGCCGTACTCGGACGGCACCAACGCCGAGCCCATCTGGGATCTCGAGTCCTTGATCCCCGTCGTGACAGCCGCTGACGCCGCAGGCCTGCAGATCGCGATGCACGCGATCGGCGACGAGGCGTCGGAGATCGGACTGACTGCACTCGAGTACGCGATCGCCGCCAACGGAGACATTCCCCGCAGGCACCGAATGGAACACTTGGAGTCCATCACCAGGGACAACGTCGAAAGGCTTGCCCGCCTGGGAATCATCGCCTCGATGCAACCGGTTCACGCTGACCCTGCAATCCAGGAGAACTGGCAGGCGATGCTCGGCGACTACCGGGTCAATCGCGCGTACCCCTGGCCCGAATTCACCGAGGCCGGAGCGGTTCTGGCGTTGGGTTCGGACGCTCCGACCGCTCCCCACCCGCCGCTGCCGAACATGTTCATCGCCACCACCCGTCGATCCGCAATCGATCCGTCGCTGGCACCCAATCTGCCGAAGTACGCACTCCCCCTCGCGGACGCGCTGGCTCACGCAACTCGCGACGCTGCCTACTCGTGCCGGTGGGAAGATGTGACCGGCCAGCTGGTTCGGGGTAAAGCAGCCGATTTTGTCGTACTGAAACAAGATCCGTTCACCGAAGGGGTCGATTCTCTCCTGACCACAGAGATTGCGATGACCGTCGTTGCTGGATCCGTGCGATACGACGCGGCCGGGGCCAAGAGCACCGAAGCACGGAACACCGAGTCCGATAGCTGATCGTTACCGGTTGTTCGATAACGCACGCATGCGGCCCGGCGACAGAACGAAGGAGGGACTTGAACACGTGAACCCATACACTCTGGAGGACGCATGCGCAGGAAAGCTCCGATTTCGGCCGCCGTCGCAGCCGCTGCACTGGTGACGGCCACTGCCCTGACGGTCGCCGGTTGTGGGTCGACCGAAGGAACACCTGAAGCGGCGGCGAGTTCCACGGCAGCCAGTTCAACGGCGTCGGCGACATCGACGGCAAACGAAACCGAGACGACGGTAGCGAGCTCTCCCCCGCCACAATCGAACACCCGCACAAATGCATCCACGACGGCGACTACGACAGCAATCCCCGCTTCGGGTCCCTGTCTCGACGTCGGCTCCTCGCTCGTCACCGACGCCATCGGCACGCTGGGCACCGACATCAACGGGGGCAATTGGATACCGAGATCCGCGAGCGAAGAACAGATCGGGAATTGTCCTGACCTGCTCTGGGTTTCGGTGGACGGCGACGGCGTCGGCGATGCGACTTACCAGTCACACGTCCTGTTCTTCCACGACGGAACATACCTGGGCACGGCTACCAGTGAGCCGTACTCGTACACACACGTCATCGACAGCAACAAGGATTCGGTATCCGTCCAATACCGTTGGCTGCTGGACGACGATGCATTCTGCTGTCCCCAAGGCGGACCGAACATAGTGAACTTCACGTGGAACGGCAGCGTCGTGGTTGCCGACGGCCAGTTCCCGCCCTCCTGAACCTGCCTGGGTCCGAGAAGGCCCTGAATGCAACTGTGCCCCAGCGACGACGGTCACTGGGGCACAGTCTTGTTCGATCTACTCGCCGGCGCTCCTACTCACCGACACCGAGTTCGCGCAGGCGAGTCTTGTACAGCTCGATGTTGCCGAGCTTGATGTCTTCGTAACCGCGAACCACGTCCGGCAGTGCCGCGATCTCGACGGCGCGATCGTATCCGTCGGTTGCGAGAGTACGAGAGAGGTCAGCGATCATGGCCTCGTACTCGGCGAGCAGTTCACGCTCGACCTTGCGGACGTGCATGTAGCCGAAGGGGTCGAGCTTGGTACCGCGAAGCTTCTTACCCTTGGCCAGAACCTTCAGTGCAACATGCGACTTGGGTCCGAGACCGATCTTCTTCTTGCGGCCCATCACTCGAAGGATCGGCGGGTGGAGCTTGTAGGTCAGGTTCTCCCCGGCCGGCACCTGAGACTTGACGTCCTCGATGAATGCGGGGTCGACCAGCATACGAGCAACTTCGTACTCGTCCTTGTACGCGGTGAACTTGAAGAGGCCGCGGGCAACAGCCTCGCTGAAATCGGTCCGCTCGGTTGCGGCACGTTCGGCGGTCCAGACTGCCTGAACCTGATCGATGTAGCGCTGGGCGATCTTGACGGACTGGAACTCGATGAGCTGCGCCGCACGCAGTTCCACCAGTCGCAGGGTTTCACCGGTGAAGGTGGTTCCGGCGAACATGTGAGCCGGTGCGACAACGGGTTCGCGGACGGACTTGGCCGGCGTGGTGACGGCCGAGAACGCTGCGGTGTCGGCAATTGCTGCACGACCCCAACGGAATGCCGCGATGTTCGCGTCCACGGCAACGCCGTTGATGCCGATCGCTTCTTCGATGGCCTCTGCCGGCAGACGAAGTCCGCCGCTCTGGTAGGCCGCACCGATCAGCAGGAAGTTGGCTGCTGCGGTGTTACCGAACAACTCCTGCGCCGCGGCGAGTGCGTCGAACGAACGCAGGGTGCGCGACACCTTGTCGAGACGGGCGAGGAGTGACGTCTCCTCGGGGTAGCGAACAGCCTTGTCGTAGACCATGTCTCCGGTCGGCGTCTGCGACGTCGAGGCGATGGAGACCGTCTTCTCGGCGTTGCCGTAGTCGAGGTTCTTGTTGTCCGTCGCGGTCAGCAGGTCGAAGGCGACGATGCAATCCGCGCTGCCCGGAGTGAGGCGGTTGGACGGCTCGAGCGCGCTGGAGCTGAAACGCAGGTGCGAGACAACCGGTCCGGCCTTCTGGCTCAGTCCGATCTGGTCAAGGCTCTCCACCTCGAGGCCGGCGCGCAGTGCAGCCGTTGCGAGCACCTGGTTGACGGTCACGATGCCGGTGCCGCCGATGCCCGCGAGGAAAACGTTCTGCGTGCTGGTGAGCGGTCCGAAATCGGGGTCTGCGACGACGGGCGGGACGGGACGTGCGGCCTTGGGAGCCTTCTTGCCCGGTACCAATTCGACGGTCACGAACGACGGGCAATCGCCGTCCATGCAGGTGTAATCGGTGTTGCAGGACGTCTGGTCGATCTTCGTCTTGCGGCCGTACTCGGTGTCCACGGGCTGGACCGAGAGGCAGTTCGACTTCACACCGCAGTCACCGCAGCCTTCGCACACTGCCTCGTTGATGACGACGCGAGTGTTGCGAGTGGGCAGCGTGCCACGCTTGCGCTGGCGACGAGCGTCGGCCGCACAGTGCTGGTCGTAGATCAACACTGTGACGCCCTTGATCTCGCGAAGCTCCTTCTGGGCCTCGTCGAGGCGATCGCGGTGCCAGAGCTTGGTGCCCTTGGCCAGAGCGCGCTTGTTGTGACGCGAAGGCTCGTCGGCGCAGATGATGATCTGCTTGACGCCCTCGGTGGTCAGCTTGTGGCTGAGCTGAGCAACGGAGAGGGCACCTTCCGCGTCCTGTGCACCGGTCATCGCCACTACTTCGTTGTAGAGCAACTTGTAGGTGATGTTCACGCCTGCGGCGATGCATGCCTGGACAGCCAACTGACCGGAGTGGAAGAAGGTGCCGTCGCCGATGTTCTGGAACAGGTGAGGCACGTCGGTGAACGGTGCCTGCCCGATCCACTGGCTGCCCTCGCCGCCCATTTGCGTCAGGCCGGTGACAGCGCTGTCCTCACGGCCGGACATGGTGACGAGTGTGTGGCAACCGATTCCGCCGCCGCCGATGGAACCCTCGGGGATAGCGGTGGAACGGTTGTGGGGGCACCCGCTGCAGAAGTACGCGGTTCGCTTGGCGGAAAGCACGTTGAGCGACAGCGGGGCCGGGAGGGTGCGCTTGAGCTCGACGTGCGGCTTCAGTACGCGGCGCAACGGGGCGAGCAGCCGGCCTGCGGTCAGTTCACCACTGGCAGGCATGAGCAGACGGCCCTGGCCGTCACGCTTGCCGATGATGCGAGGGGCATCGTCGGTGCCGTACAGGACTTCCCGGATCTGAGCTTCGATGAACGCGGTCTTGTCCTCGACCACGACGATCTGCTCGAGGCCTTCGGCGAACTCCTTTATCTTCTCGCCCACGACGGGGTAGCACATTCCGATGCGAAGGAGACGGATCCCGGCGCGGTGCAGTGCGGCATCATCGACGCCGAGGTCTGCCAAAGCTTGACGGACGGAGTCGAAAGTTGTACCGGTGGCGGCGATACCGATCTTCGCACCGGAGGGGTTGACCTCGATCACATCGAGGTTGTTGGCAGTTCCGTACGCGTGCACAAGATCCCATCGCGGGCCGTACAGATCGGCCTCGGCGATGACACTGTCCGGCGGCGCAGCCATCTGACGCTGCTTGTAGACGAAGGGCTTGCCCTCGAACTGCACTTCCGGAACCACGATGTCGAAGTCCGCGATGCTGCCGTCGATCGTCCAGGCACCGTCTGCGACGTCGGCGACGATCTTCAGCGCTACGACGCAACCGGAGACACGCGAGAGTGCAACGGCGTGCATACCCATCGTGATGATCTCTTCGGCATTGCGTGGGAAGAGAACCGGCACGCCCATCGCGGCAAGCGAGCGCTCGCTGACGGCCGGAACCGTGGAGGACTTCGACGCGGGGTCGTCGCCCACCAGGAGGACGACGCCGCCCTTGGGGTTCACGCCGTACATGTTGGCGTGGCGAATGGTGTCGGTAGCGCGGTCGACGCCGGGGCCCTTGCCGTACCAGACGCCGGTCACGCCGTCGTGGGTCGCGGTTCCGGCAGGGAGATCCGTCTGGCTTCCCCATACCGCCGTGGCGGCGAGCTCCTCGTTGAAGCCAGGGATGAAGGTGATGTCGTGCTCGGCGAGAACCTTGGGCATGCCGTGAAGCATCTTGTCGACGCCACCGAGGGGGCTGCCCTGGTAACCGGAGACGAAGGTGGCAATACGCTTACCTGCCCGAATGTCGCGAACGTGCTGCTCGACGAAGCCGCGTGCAATTGCCTGAACACCGGTCAGCAACACCGGTCCCGATCCCGACCGGTACCGATCATCGAGGTCATAGGGCTTGGCCTGGGCTACGCCCGACACCAGTTCAGTCATCGTGGACCACCGTTCCGTCTGCAGTGCATTTCAACTACCGTGCATTTTCAACAACCGCGTAACTCGATCTGTTCAGATGATCGTGGTCGAGGTATGTGAAAGCGTCAACAGAGGCTTGTTCAACTATTCAAATTGACAATTTGTGAGCCAAATCACGTGACCTAGGTCATCGAATCAATCAGTTGGAGACCCGTTCGTGGCGATACGGCGAAACGGACATAAAACGTTCCCGACAATGCACACCGAGAACTTTCTTGACATTGACGCAACGTCAACTTGCATGCTGAATGAGCACAACCGATCCGAGAGTAGGAACTCCACGTGAGCGAATGGTCCATCCAAGAACTCGCCAAATCCGCAGGTACCACCAGCAGAACGCTGCGTCACTACGGCGATTTGGGACTCCTGGAACCGAGTCGCATCGGCGCCAACGGCTACCGCTTCTACGACGAAGACGCCCTGGTGCGACTGCAACGCATCCTTCTACTTCGGGAACTCGGACTCGGATTGCCGGCCATCGCCGAAGTCCTCACCGGCGAACGCGATACGGCCGCCGCACTGCGTACGCACCTCGAACTCCTCGAGCAAGAGCGCACGCGGATCTCGAGACAGATCGAATCGGTCAACAGGACCTTGAACAAGACGAAGAATGGTGAATCACTCATGCCGGAAGATGTTTTCGACGGGTTCGACCACACCCGATACAAGGACGAGGTCATCGAGCGTTGGGGCAAGGACGCCTACACCAGCGGCGACAACTGGTGGCGGTCGATGTCGGAGCAGGACCGTAAAGCTCATCTGCAAGCTCAAGCCGACATCGCAGCGGCATTCGGAAGAGCACTGACAGCGGGGCTGTCCGCGGAAAGTGACGACGTCCAGACGATTACCCGAAGACAGTTCGAGTGGATAAAGATCGGTTGGCAGGGAAGGACTCCCAGCGCCGACGCCTTCACCGGACTCGGCCAGATGTACGTCGACGATCCCCGCTTCACTGCAAACTACGACAAGTACGGAGAAGGCACCGCTTCGCTGGTCCGTGACGCGATGAAGGTCTACGCCGAGCGCAATCTGCACTGACGCCGATCAGTCCTGCCCACTGCCGAGGAGGTTGTGTCGGTGCGCTGCCGCGACAGCCTCTTCCCGGGAATGCGCACCGAGTTTGCGATACAAGGCTCGGAGGTGACTCTTCAGCGTGTTGTTGGATACGAACAACCGCCGCGCGATCTCACCGATCGGAATGCCGAGACCCAGTTCCACGAGAACGTCCATCTCCCGTTTCGTCAATTGGACCCGAACGATGGCCGCCGGATATATCTGCGCCGCTTCGGATTCGAGAAAGGTCGCGACGGCACTGCTCGAGCCCTCGGCCCGATCTTCGAGTTGCCTGATCAGATCACGCGGTATCGTCGCCAGGGCCGACAGGACACCGGAGGTTTCGAGCAGTCCGCGAGCTTCCTCCCATGTACTCGCGGCAGCGGGGATCCTGCCCAGTTCACACAGAGCAGCGCATTCGATCAGCAGGGATTCGAGCCGAAACCTCGTGAGATACTGCCCGCTCCAGTCGATTTCGCGGCACAATTCCAATGCCTGGGACGGCGACCCGGTCAGGAGATGCGCCCGCGCCACGGAGACCGTGACAACTGCAAACGTATGTGGCGCAGCGACTGATTCTTCCAGCGCCTTGGTACCCTCCCCGGACGCCAACAGAAGATCGATACGTGCCGCGGTGAGAAGCGCGTCACCGAGCGATCGTTCACACGGATTCACGTGCCCGTGCGTTGCCACTGCGCGCTGGAGGGAAATCAGCCCCGAGAACGGGTCCGATTGCAGCAGTGCAAATCTGGTGTAAGTGTAGGCCGCGAACGCCCACAGGTCGCCCGGCGGTGTGACCTCGGCGAGTGCGTCCATCGCGGCAGCTCCGGCGTGCAGGTCCACGCTGTCGCACGCCACCAGTGCCCGCGCGATCGCTCCCCCCATGTGCGAGGGCGGTCCCAACCATCCCGAAACGTCCGGGTGTGTGCTTTCCAGGTGCAGCCAGTCTGTCGCGTGCGCGACGTCCCCGATCAGCGCGGAGTTGAGCGCGGCATTGCCTGCGGCGTGACGCAGGACGAACTCCGGACCATGTTGCACCGCACCTTGATAGGCGAGTCGCAATTCCACCGCGGCATCACCGAGGTCACCGGTCAATTGATGCGAGACCCCCCAGATCAGCCGCAGGGCGGGCAGTTGAGACCCCAACGCGCCCAACGACTCGTCGCCGAGTCCGTACACGACGTGCGCCAATTTGCGCGTGATCTCGGTAGAGCGTTGGTACTTACCGGATGTTCTCAGCACCACCGATTGGACAGTTCCGACGTTCAACAAGCTGTGCGCATGCGGACTACCACCTATCGCACGCAATTCCGCCGGTTCCGTCGGTAATGAATCGCCGTTGATCAACTGCGGCCGCAGACGTGATTCGAGCAGGTCACGACCCACCAGAATCGAAGGGTTCGAACTGAGTACGTCACCGGGTATGGATTGCAACGCAGTCCGGACCAATCCGGTGTGATCGACCAGAAGATCAGCCCAGTGGCGCTCGAGTATGTCGAGCACCCTGGTCCACTTGCGTCCGTCCAAGGCGTAGTGAACGGCACCGGCTATATCCGAAGTCCCGAGAGCGTGATCGACGAGTACCTGGAAGGGATCTTCGAATCCATCCCCTTGTTCGGCCCGTATCTGTATGAATGCCAGTCGAACTGACGGCGCGAAGTACCAGGACGGTTCTCCCTCGAAACCATTCCGGAAGATCAGACCGAAAGACTCGAGCAAGTCCAGTTTGCCCTCCACGTCAAGATCGTCGGACAAGACACGAGCGATCTCTGGTGTCACCGTGCGGGCAGCGGCGATCGTAGTCGCGAAGTCGAACAACTCGAGCGACTTGCCCGACCGAGGAGCGGTCCGACTGACGTACGCGTGGATCGCCTGGTCCACTCGCTGCTGAACGCGTTCGCGTCCACGGCTCGGTTCACTCAGCCCCGCAACCGCACTCAGAGCAACCTTCATCAGCACGGGAACGCCGGCGACGCGTTCACAGATCGAATGGACGATGCCCGAGGGAAGGTGAATCCCTGCCTCCGCGAACAGAACGGTGGACTCGTCGAGCGTGTATCTGAGGTCGTTCGCGCACAGGTACTCGTCCACGCGGACGTCTTCGAGCAAGTCCGTCGCAGACCGATCCTGCAGCGTGACGATTACTTTCAATCCGGGAAGCCGCACGATCAGATCCACGATTCGGCGTCCCACCTCGTCACCCTCAACCAGGTCGATGCGGTTGAACACCAACACGAATGGTGCGGGTGACGAGTCGAGGAGTGATTCGATCGCGCCCACTGGATCCTCGCGCATTCGTGGCGGGGCCTCGAGTGATTCCAGCGAATCCTGAATTACTGCGAGCGCGGTGTTCCAGTACTCGAGGGGGGTCATCCGATGCGATGGCGCCGGCACCCAGACTACCGGTCTGCTCGGCACCTGCCCGAGAGTCGTGAGCCACAACGCGGCGAGTTCCGTCTTGCCGAACCCAAGTGGCGAATCGATGACAGTCAATCCCGCCGAGCGTTCCATCAATCCGAGGAGGCGGGGACGAATCGCCGTGGCTCCACGCCCGGCAAGCCGCCTTTGCAGCGTGCCCCTTCCTCGAGGATTTCGCTTTGCTCGAGATAGCTGCGATCGATTCGAAGTGGACGTCATGATGGCCGACAAACGAGCAGTCGATCCCCGCCGAACTCGAGATTTCGTTCGAGCATCGAACTCCCAACCTGTCCACCCATAACGAACAACATAGACAGCTTCGCCGCGACACGCGAGCACTGGCCGGCTCACAAATACGCCCGATTTGTCTCATTATGTGGGCTCGGTCACTATTGACGTCTATTTGCGGGAGAGTGACTGCGACCTGCGGGATCTGACATATCATGCCCGCGTGTCGATGAATTCCGCCCGCATCCGCGTGTCGACCCGATCGGTCGATCCTGCGGACGCCGACGACTTCTGGCGCAGTGTCACACGTCCGTTCTTCGTCACCGACCGAATTGACCCTGACACATCTCTCGAAGGCTCGATCACAGCGCTTTCCATCGGAACCTCGTTGATCGGTCAAACTACCTTCAACGCACAGAAGTACACCCGAAACAATCGGCTGATCGCCGAGAGCGGACTCGACGATGAATACATGGTCCAGGTCGTCCTCGACGGGCAGTTGAGCGGCAACGCCGACGGAGTCGATTTCGTCGCACGTCCAGGCGATGTCACATTCTTCGACCTCGGGCGTACCTGGACCGCCGACGCGGAGGCGGAATCGACAGGGCGCACCATCACGCTCCTCGCACCGCGTTCCCTCGTCGAGGCCGAGTCGAAGGGTCGTTCTCTACACGGGACGGTACTGCGCGGAGTTCCTGCCGTCGTGCTCGCTCAGTGCATGCAATCGGTCGTACTCGCGCTACCGCATCTCGATCCCGATGCTGCGGCCGGCTACGAGGACGTCGTCGCTTCCCTCCTTCGTGTCAGTTTGGGTATCGCCGAACCTGATCTGTCGCCGCGGCCCGATCACTCTCTCCGCGATCGTGCGTACGCCTACATCGCCGAGCATCTCTCGGAGACCTGGCTCGGCCCGACGAGCATGTGCGCAGCATTGTCCGTCTCCCGGGCACAGCTCTATCGCGCATTCGCATCCGACGGCGGAATAGCTCTTGTCATTCGGCGGAAGCGTCTCGAACTCGTCTACCGCGAATTGACCAGAACCGAGATGCCGAACGAAACGATCGAAGCGTTGGCCCTGCGATGCGGCTTCACCTCGAAATCCCAGTTGGCGCGAGCGTTCAAGGACTTCTACGGGATGACCCCGAGCCAAGCCCGAACCGACGGCAGACGCACGATCGGGGACCCGTCGATCGCACGCCTGCACCGCCGACTCGAGTTCTTCAGCCCCTGAATCCGAGATACTCCACAGCCTCGCGAGCGTGCCTGTGTTCTAGTTGATCCATGAGCTGGGTCGACAAGGAACTGAGTCTGGCTGCGCTCACAGGTGCGGTCACAGGTGTCGCCGTGATGATCCCGATAGTCGGCGATGGAGCCTGGTCCTGGGTAGGACTGTTCATACCCGCCTTCATCGGAGCGCTGGCAGGGCTGATTGTCGGCGCGAGCGCTGTTGCAGGTGGGCGCTGCGCCCTGAGAACAAGCCACACATGGCCGGCGCGCACAGTCTGCTGCTGGAAGCATCGGTTCGCTGCGTGCTCTGCCTTGGCGGTGACATTGCTGGTAATCGGAGTGTCCATGGCGGCTGTCGTCGCTACTGGTGACCCGGTGCGAGATGCCGCAGGGTTCCCGATGTCCTTGATCGTACTGGCGGTCATCGCCGCAGTTACGTACGTGTTCTCCTACCTGCTCGCCCCCGCCCAGGTCTCCCAGACGCCGTAAGAACCTCTATTTCATCGCAATTCATCACTCGAACCGCGGAAGCGACGACTGAACTATCCGCACCCGGCAACGAGCTCAGATCACTTCAGCTGGAAATGAACCGGAGAACAAACTGCTCGATGCCTTCCGATATGACCTTGGTCAGCGCGGTGAAGTCGTTCGACCAGCGTTGAATATCCAAGCTGCTCATCACTTTCCTCCGTTCTTCGTCCCGCTGCCCGTGACGCACAACGTAAGCGGGACATTGGGGCGCATTGGAACTATCTGCGAGAACGCGGTTTCCGTTACCAATTGACCGATCGAACAGCGACGCAGGTTCATTCGAACCTGATACTGCAACTTCGCCGAACGGTTGCAACAACGCCGAGCAGAGTTCGAGCGAAAAGCACTATCCACCAGAAGTATTAGCTCGAAAGAACTACGATTAACTCGATTCCTGGACGCACCACACCAGACGCGCCGACTTGCGATAAGGGCGAGCTGACAGGCAACAACCGGGACAAAGCCATCCGACGATCATGCACGAAATACGGCCACGCCGCTCGAGGAATAATTCGAAGTCTTCCAAGGGATCGGCTCTGCTCACTCACTTCGCTGATTTCGCCTGGCGACGATGGCGAAGTTCAACGGTATCCGCGGAGAGTGGCTCGGCAGAGTCCATCCGTTGGCGCATGGAACGAGTTCGGGGAAGGCCGGCCAGTCCATATAGGGAAGTTCCGAAACTGATTCGATATGAAGACCCGCATCCAGCAAGGAACCAATGACCTCGCCTAGGTCGTGGCGCCATTCGTGGTTGGCAGTGTGCGCTATCTGCCCATCGGAGGTCCCGGTGTAAGTCGCCGAGTCTTCGTACGATCGCATGCCGCCTCCGGAGAGGTAGTCGTCGGTGATCATCCACGGCTCGAACGCCATTGCGCCGAGGATCGGATGATCGTCCCGGATCTGAAACACCCCACCAGGCTCGAGGAGGTCGTGGATCGACTGAGCCCAAGCGGTGAGTTCCGGCAACCAGACGATTGTTCCGGCACTGGTGACGATCGCGTCGAAACGTCGGTCGATCAGCGTCGAGGCGAATCGCGCATCACCTTCCACCCAGGTGATCTCGCGGTTGTCTGCCTTTGCGATACGAGCAGCGTGGTGCAGAGAGTTGGGTGACAGATCAAGCCCGTGTACGTCGATCGCACCAAGACGCGCCCAGGAGATCGTGTCGATCCCGATGTGGCACTGCAAATGCAGGAGCGAGTGACCTTGCACTCCTGACTGTGGCAGATGCGGGGCCAGAATCGACAAGTCGTTCTGCACAACTGTGGAAATGGTCGCTCTGTTGGCGAGAAACCCGCCGACGTCATACATTTCGGAGCGCACATGCACATCGGCGCGATCGTCCCAATTTGCCTTATTTCCGGCGATGGCTTCGGCCTCGTGCTTCGCTGCTGCCCCTTGCATGACTACCCCTCCGAGATCGGCCTGAACTGCCTTTCTAACACGTCTGTAGTCGTGTTCGCCGTCGTGTCTTCGAGGACACTTTCGTCTACCGGATCAGAAGGTAACTTCTTCGACCGGTTTCTCCTCGTGGCTCGCCGCGCCGAAGACGGCCACGGCGACGGCACCCGCGATTGCCCCGACGAAGCCGACGACGGCAAGCCATTCCAGGCCCGGTCTCGACGCGTCGCCGAGCACCACGACGCCAACGATTCCCGGAACCACCGTCTCGCCGACAACCAGAGCCGCTGTCGCTCCGTTGACGGATCCCAGTTGCAGCGCCACCGTGTGCAGATAGAAACCGCCCAGGCCCGAAACGAGGATCGCCCAGCCGGCCGGATCGCGGAGCATCGTACCGATTTCGAACGGATCGATTCCGTAGACCACGCGTACGGCAATGGCCAGACAGCCGAACAGCACACCCGAGATCAACCCGGCGACAACTGCTGCGCGTGAGCCCAACCATCGGATCAAACCGATGCCGATCAGCAAGATCAACGCCGAGCCCACGAGGACACCCCAATGGACGACGTCGTTGGAACTCCCACCGCCCGCGTGACCTGACGACAATCCGAGCAGCAGGAGCGATCCGATCACCGCAGCGATCGCGAACCAGTCGCGACGATGCAACTGGATGCCGAGGACCACGGTCCCCAGCACTGCCGTGATGACGAGATTGGCACTGACCACTGTCTGCGACAAGAACAGTGGAATGAGCCGCGCGGAGATGGCACTTCCGGCGAATCCGACCGCATCGAGCACGGTGCCCAGGATGAACGACGCCGTCAGCGCGGCCGCGAACGTCGAACGCAAGGTCGGGCCACCCGACGCCGTCACGTGTCCGGCCTCGCCACGCTGCTCGGCGGCAGCTGCCGACTTGCGCGCGCCGTAGGCTTGCAGCACGGATGCAACGCCGTACCCGACGCATGCCACGATCGCGGCAATCAGTCCGATCAGCATCGAAATTCCACACGAAGTTCCTGGGCAATGGTCATGGAGATAGACCCTGCCCTATTTCCCCAGGCCTGACATCACCCTCAGGTATTCGAACAAGTGCTACCCGAGAAGTACACCGACCGACCCTGACCGGTACCTGGGGACACCCCGACCCCTAGTGGAATTGCTTGAGAGCCCTGATCTTGTTCATGACGTCGAGCGCCGCCACCTTGTACGCCTCGGACAGTGTCGGATAGTTGAAGACGGCGTCGACAAGGTATTCGACGGTCCCGCCGCACCCCATCACCGCTTGGCCGATATGCACGAGATCCGTTGCACCCGAGCCGAAGATATGGACACCGAGCAGTTTCAGGTCATCCGTCGACACCAAGATCTTGAGCATCCCGTAGGTGTCGCCTGCGATCTGCCCGCGCGCGAGTTCGCGGTATCGGGAAACGCCAACCTCGTACGGCACCGATTCCTTGGTCAAATCGACCTCGGTGGCGCCCACGTACGACACCTCGGGAATCGAGTAGATGCCGATCGGCTGCAGATCCATCAGCTTCGCGCCCGGTTCGTCGAAGGCATGATAGGCCGCGAGTCGACCTTGATCCATCGACGTCGCCGCCAACGCCGGGAATCCGATGACGTCACCGACGGCGTAGATGTGTTCGACCTTGGTGCGGAAATTGTCGTCGACGTAGATACGGCCACGTTCGTCGGCTTCGAGCCCGGCGTTCTCCAGCGCGAGTGGCGCCGTGAGGCCTTGCCGTCCAGCCGAGTACATCACGGTCTCGGCTGGAATCTGCTTGCCGCTGCGCAGCGTCGTAAGCGTTCCGTTCGCTCCGACGTCGACGGCCGTCACTTCTTCACCGAATCGGAAAGTGACCGCCAGATCGCGTAGATGGAATCGAAGCGATTCGATGACCTCGGGGTCGCAGAAGTCCAGCATCGACGTCCTCTTCTCGACGACGGTGACCTTGGTGCCGAGTGCCGCGAACATCGATGCGTACTCGATACCGATCACTCCCGCGCCCACGACGACCATGGTGGTCGGGATGGAGGTCAGATCGAGGATCCCGTCGGAGTCGAGCACCCGGTGACTGTCGAAGGACACCCCCGCCGGGCGAGCAGGCAACGTTCCGGTCGCGATCACGACGAACCTCGCCGTGATCGTCATCTTGTCTCCGCGCGAGGAGTCCTCGACGAGGATGGTGTGCTCGTCGACGAACGAGCCGACCCCTACCAACAATTCGACGCGGTTGCGCAGAAGCTGAGATCGAACGACTTCGATTTCTTTGGTGATGACATGCTGGGTTCGCGCCAGCAGGTCGGCCGGAGTGATGTTCTCCTTGACGCGGTAACTCGCGCCGTACAGTTCGCGTTGGTTCATCCCGGTGAGGTAGAGAACCGCCTCACGCAACGTCTTCGACGGAATGGTGCCGGTGTTGACGCACACTCCCCCGAGCATGTTGCCCTTCTCGACCATCGCTACCCGTTTACCCAGCTTGGCCGCCGCGATGGCAGCCTTCTGCCCACCCGGGCCGGAGCCGATCACAACCAGGTCGTATTCCATCGGATCAGTCATCGCTTACAAATACCGTCTGCATACGACCGGCAGATGCCGAGCATGTCAATACTCGGTGAACAATCCGCGCGCCGAAACGACACGACGGCAGTACACGAACCCTGTTGCAATTAAAAGAGATACAGCCGAATCCATACGAAACTTGCTACACATAAACATATTCCGACGTTCGCATGCGCACATGCTTCGTCGCCGACGGAATTCACAACGGTCTGTTGAAATTTGTTTCACCACAGAGTGATTGATCGATCAACTGACAGGTGACCAGGGCCGTAAACCGGATGTCCAGTATTCGAATTGTCCGAAATAACGAGCGGAATGTTCCTCGTCACATCCCGCACCGAAGCAGTTGCGCGGAGCCTCGGGCCGCGTTCTACTTGCCTTGACTAATCATCTGTCACTCTCGGTTACAAACATCCGCCCCGTTCACGATCCCCACCTTTCGCCATCTCGAGAGATCAGGTTTCCCAATGGAATTCACGGAACTTGCCGACTATCCCCTACCTCCAGGGACCGTCACCGAGTGGACTCCCGCCGCGGTGAATCCGCCCGAGCTGTGGCCTGTCGACCAGCGTCCCGCCAGCTACATACACGAGGCACACTTGAAAAATGCCCAGCAGGCGAAACGGCAGGTGCACCATCAGACCGACGTGTGCACTCCGTCGTGGCTGGGTACCTCGTTTCGCATCCACGACCGACTCGACCGAAGGATCTGGGCGGCCGCTCTCGATCACTGGATCGATCGCCACGAAGTGCTCCGAACACACGTCGCCGTGGAGGGCGAAACGATAGTCCGACGCACCGCGGCGTCTGGAGACGTCCGGATTCTGGGCACCGAGGTCGGACACCTTGCGTCCTCGATGTCTGTCTTCACGCATCTGCAGCAACTGCTCGACCGATCGACCGATCCACTTGTCTGGCCTGCGTATCAGTTCGCGACGATCGAAGGCCCCAACCACTTCACCGTGGTTTTTGCCGCTGATCATGCTCTGCTGGACGGATATTCGGTGGCGTTGACCGCGCACGAACTGCAGACGATCTACCGATCGTTGAGCGAGGGAAGCCCTCCCTCGCCGCCGGAGACCGGAAGCTACATCGACTTCGGCACCAAGGAACGAGATCTCGTGGGACACGCGGACCGCTCTCACCCGGCAGTGCAGACGTGGCGCGAGTTCTACGCGCAGGGCGAGGCTCCGTACTTTCCAGCGCTACCCGAACCGGTCACCGGACGCCGAGTCCCTCAGCAGAGCCTGTCCGCCTGGCTTCTGAGCGCCCGGGGAGCCGAACGCCTGGCAGAAGCGAGCAAGCGCAGCAACCAAGGATTCCTGGCCGCGATACTCGCGTGCGCGGCCAAGGTGACCGGCGATCTCACCGGTGCAGACGAATTCCGCGTCGTCGTGCCGCAACACACCCGTTCGGAGCTTCGATGGGCCGCGTCGCTGGGATGGTTCATCGGTGTTGTGCCGGTGAGGATTCCGATAGCCCCCGCCGCAACCGTGAGCGATCTGGCCAAGGTTGCCGGCACGGAGATACGGCGCGTCCGCCCCGCCGCGGCACTGCCGTATTCGAAAGTGTGCGAGCTGATCGACTCCCCGCAGCACCTGCCGTTCGTGCTCTCGTACATGGACGTTCGTCACGTTCCTGGTGCCGAGCAATGGACGAGCTGGCAGACCAGGGGCCTTCGTAGTCGAGATCATTCGGGAACCGACGTCTACATCTGGCTCACGCGGACTCCCGAAGGGCTCAATCTGGCCATACGCCACCCGGGCAACGCGCGCACGAGCCGCCACATCCATCAGTTCGCGGGACTCCTACGCCGCGAAATGGAGGACTTTGCCTTCTCGACCGACACTTTCGCACCTCCGACCAACACCGCTGTACCGATCGAGGAGACCTCTCATGGAAATGACACCCATCGATCTCTGGGCACCGAAAGCCGGGACGCTCACCGAGTTCAGGCCTACTGAACAATCCCTGGCAGCGGCATCCGGGGCACCACGGAGCGACCAACCGCTCTCGTTCCTACAGGAAGGACACATTCGTACCGCCGATCACAAGCGCGCACAAGGCGTCGACTGGTCACCGTGGATCGGATTCACGTTCACTCTGCCCGGTGATCTCGATCGGGAGGCACTGCGTCGGGCGGTCCAGGCGTTTGTCCTGCGGCACAACACACTGCACAGTTGGTTCGAGGTGAGATCATCCGGAGATCCCGACGGTAGCGGGGTCATCGACCGTCACGTGGTGGATGCGTCGACGATCGAACTCACGCCGCACAGCATCGGTTCTCTGAACACGACAGATGCGGTTCGCGAGCATGTGAGCCGAAGTTTCGCCGGCGATACCAGCCCATTGCAATGGCCCTCGTTCATCAGTGGCGTCGTCGAGCACGGCGCCGGCTTCACCGTCTACTACGGCGTCGATCACTCGCACACCGACGGCCTGTCGTTGATGCTGGGCGTCGAAGAACTTCGTGCGCTGTACATCGCCGAAAGCGCCGGCATCGACGCTCAACTTCCCTCTCCCGGCAGCTACGTCGAGTACAGCGGCGAGGAACGGACATCCGCGGGGAACCTCGACCTGGCCGCAGCGCCTGTGCAGCAGTGGATTTCGATTCTCGCCGCCAACGCCGGCCAACTCCCGACGTTCCCCCTCGACCTCGGTGTCGCGCGGGGCGAACAGACCCGGTCGACCCGCACACATATCGACGTTCTCGACAGCGACGAGTCAGCCGCGTTCGCAGCGCTGTGCAAGTCCAATGGCGTCGGCTTCTCCACGGGGATCTTCGCAGCCCTCGCCCTCACCGAGATCGAAGTTGCGGATCGAGCGAACTACTTCGCGCTCAACGCAGTCGGCACTCGCTCCGATCCGAGATACCTCTATTCCCAAGGCTGGTTCATCAATCTCGTCCCGGTCTCGTTCACGCTGAGCGGTGTCACGAACTTTACCGATGCACTCCCCCTTGCCCACGCTGCTCGCGCTGCGGTGAAGGGACTCGCGGACGTGTCCATTCACTCGGTGATCGCCCAGGTGTCGAAGTTGACCGGATCCGACATCGGTGGAACCTCGGTCCCGCCGATGGTGTCGTACATCGACATGCGCCTGATTCCAGGTGCCGAGCACCATGACGAACTCGAAGCGCGGGCACTGGGTGGGCCAGGAACGACGGGTGATCTGTCGATGTGGATCAACCGGAAGGAAGACCGTACGTACGTGATGGTCAGTTTTCCGGACACCGAGCAGGCGCACACATCGGTGAATCGGTACCTACGACACCTTCGCAACGTCCTGAGAACGGTCGCTGATACCGGCGACTACCGTGTCGTGCGTCAGGCGGATGCACGTCAGGAAGTGGAGACCGCCTGATGCACATCACGTTTCTCGACAGGTTCGAGGCACGGCCGGGCCGCATTCTGCAGTGGACGCCGAGCGAAATCTCCACCGGAACGACGTATCCGGTTCCCCCGACCTCCAATCAGCAGCTGCATCTTGCCGGCAGCCGCGGCGATACGACTTGGCTCGCTGCTACTTTCGACGTTCCCGGCCCCATCGACACGGACGCACTCAAGGCCAGCTTCGAGGAATGGACGTCCCGTCACGACGCCCTGTCGTGCTCGTTCTCCCAGGCCGAAGAATCGGGTGAATCCTCGGCACTGTTCGTCGACGTCGCCGACGTCGGCGATCTGCGCCTGCGTGAGGAAACAGTGGCTGACGCGAGAACACCGGAGCAGGTGCGAGAACTCTTGGGCGAGCGCTTGGATCGATGGTGCAATCCTTTCGCGTTTCCCGCGTACTTTCTCGGTGCCATCACCCGCGAGGACCAGTCGACAGTGATCTGCGGGTTCGACCATGCCATCTGCGACGGCTGGTCCATGAGCATCGCAATTACCGAGATCAGCACTCTGTATCGCGAATACACGCGGGCGGACCGTGATCCGATCGCGTCTGATCTCCTTCCGGAGCCCGGGAGTTTCCTCAACTACTGCTTCCGGGAATCGGCAACCGCGGATCCAGAGCCCGGCGACCACCGGATTGCGGGTTGGCGGTCCTTCCTCCGAGCATGCGGGGGTGACACTCCCCATTTTCCCGTAGATCTGGGACTGCCCGCCGGGGCGATGTCGCCCCAGGGCACAGACACCCGAATGCTCCTCGACGCCGACGAAGCCGAGCTGTTCGACCAGAACTGCGCCGATCATCGGCACTCGTCGTTCGGTGCAATTCTTGCGTCGATCGGTTTGGCCACAACACAATTGACCGGCAAGAGGGACACGCACCTACTGTTCCCTGTTCACACGCGTCGGGAACCGCGACACAACCACACCTTCGGATGGCTGGTAGCCAATGCGCCCATCACCGTGACGAGCATGGACAATCTTCACAGCACTGCCCGGGCAGTCAATCTCGCTTTCCACGAGTCACTTTCACTGTCGTCCGTCTCGTCGAGGCAGGTGTTGCGGAGCTTGGGGCCCGAGGTTTCGCCCACTCGCAGAGACATCTTCTCGGTGTCCTATGCCGACTACCGAACCATGCCCGGTGGATCTCGCCCCCGTAAATCAAAGTCCAGCGAATCACAGCCTGCGCCGATCAATCCGCAGCAACTCAGTCGCGTCTCGAACGCCGACGACGTTCAGTTCTGGTTCTCACGAACTCACGACGGATTGGCAGTGCGGACCAGGTTTCCTGCGCCCGCTGCCCGGACAGTGCACACCTTCCTCTCGCATGTCTCCGAGATCCTGTCGACGCCGTAGACGAACGGCCGCCTATCCGTAGATCTATTTGACACTTCTTTGTTGTGCACAACTTAACTGTGCGCTACAGTTGTTCTCGTGACCAACCCACTCGCTCTCGAACGCCAGGTCTGCTTCGCCCTCTATTCGGCGTCGCGGGCCACGACGGCCGCGTACCGGGCGATGCTCGACGACCTGGGAATCACGTATCCCCAGTACCTCGTCCTGTTGACACTCTGGGAACGAGACGGCCGCGGGGTGCGTGAGATCTGTGAGGCACTCGATCTCGATACCGGAACTCTGTCGCCGCTGCTCAAGAGGCTCGAGGGTCTGGGATTCATCGAGCGCCGACGCCTCACCACCGACGAGCGTCGCGTCGAGATTCACCTGACCGAGGCGGGTTCCACCCTGCGCAGCAAGGCCGAGGACATCCCAGCCAAACTCGCAGGTGCCACTGGTCTGAGCACCGACGAACTCACCGAACTTCGAGACGTTCTCACTCGTCTCGGCGAGTCGCTCCAAGCATCCAATGCCCACTCCGACGGAAAGAAGAAGTCATGAACATCGTCTACACCGCAGAAGCACTTGCCACCGGCGAAGGCCGCAACGGTCACGCTCGCACCTCGGACGGACGCCTCGATCTCGGCCTCGCCATTCCCAAGGAAATGGGTGGCAGCGGCGAAGGCACCAACCCCGAGCAGCTCTTTGCCGCCGGATACGCAGCATGCTTCCACTCCGCTCTGCAGATGGTCGCCCGTGCCGAGAAGGCCAACGTGGCTGATTCCGCAGTCGGCGCGCGGGTCGGCATCGGCCCCAACGGTGCAGGAGGCTTCGGACTCGCTGTGACGCTGGAGGTTTCACTCCCCCATCTACCCCATGATCAGGCCGTCGAGCTGACGGAGAAGGCACACCAGGTGTGCCCGTACTCCAATGCAACTCGCGGCAACATCGAGGTCACCCTCGAAGTAAGTAAGGACGACGAATGAGCACTACCACTGTCAGCCGGGAAATCCGTCTCGCTTCACGCCCGAACGGTTGGCCCACGTCGGAGAACTTCGCCACCGCCGAAGTAGAACTCCCCGAACTCGAAGACGGCCAGATCCTGGTCCGCAACATCGCCATCTCCGTCGACCCGTACATGCGCGGCCGAATGAACGACGTGAAGTCCTACCTTCCGCCGTTCCAGGTCGGTGCGCCGCTCGACGGTGGTGCCATCGGCGAGGTCGTCGAATCCAAGTCGGCTGATCGCGCCGTGGGCGACGTTGTCGTCCACGGCCTCGGATGGCGTGAATACGCCATCCTCGACGGATCCGCAGTGACTCCGGCCGACACGTCCATCGCGCCGGCGACGGCCTACCTGGGTGCCCTCGGCATGACTGGCCTCACCGCGTATGCCGGCCTCACCGCGGTTGCGGAGTTCAAGGAAGGCGATACCGTATTCGTCTCCGGCGCAGCAGGTGCCGTCGGATCGCTCGTCGGTCAGATCGCCAAGTTGCTCGGAGCGAAGCGAGTAATCGGTAGCGCCGGTTCACCGGCGAAGGTTGCCCGACTTCTCGAACTCGGATTCGATGCGGCATTCGACTATCACGACGGCCCGATCACCGAACTACTCGCCGCTGCCGCCCCTGACGGCATCGACGTGTACTTCGACAACGTCGGTGGCGAGCATCTCGAAGCCGCCATCGATGCCATGAACCAGGGTGGCCGGATTGCCCTGTGCGGAGCCATCGCTCAGTACAACACCACCGAGAAGCCCACCGCTCCCCACAACCTGGCACTGGTGATCGGCAAGCAGCTCACACTGCGCGGATTCCTCGTGGGCGGCTACCGTCACCTCGGTGGCGAATTCCGCACCCACATGGCAGGGTGGCTCGCCGACAACAAGATTCAGTGGGACGAGACCATCGTCGAAGGCCTGGAGAATGCACCGCAAGCGTTCATCGACCTGATGCGCGGCGCGAACACCGGCAAGATGGTTGTCACGCTGTAACCCGAACAACATCTAGCTCGAACGGATATGAAGGTGGCCGCGAACTTCTCGAAGTTCGCGGCCACCTTCATATCTGAATCAAATCCCGAACGAGACTCCGGTCAACTTCTCCGACAGTGTCCACAAACCCGAGGCTGTATTCGTATCGTGTGATTTCTTGTTCGACCCCACGACCTTCGGATACCCTCGCTGCTCGAACGGACCGTCCGGTCCGATGTAACTGCCGCCAAAGGCATCCGGCGCGGTTGCCGCCCACAGTTCGGGAAGGGCGCCCATCTCCGCGGACTGCGCGAAGATCGAATTGCCGATTCCCATCAGCTTGTCCTGGATCGACTCGGTGTGCCCCTGCAGGTTCGTCGACGCGTATCCCGGATGCGAAGCGAGCGCTTTGAGCGAAGATCCCGACGCCGCGAACCTGCGTTGAAGTTCGTACGTGAACAACAGATTGGCAAGCTTGGACTGCCCGTAGGCCAACCATCGGTTGTACTTCCGACGCTCGAAATTGAGATCGTCCAGATCGACAGTTCCGAGCTGATGCAGGGCACTGGACATCGTCACGACACGATCGGTGAGCTTGTCCTTCAGCAATCCGGTCAATGCGAAGTGTCCGAGATGGTTTGTGCCGATCTGCATTTCGAATCCGTCGACCGTCCGGCGGAACGGAACCGCCATCACGCCGGCGTTGTTCACCAGGACGTCGACCTTCTCCGTTGCGTCGGCGAAGGCTCGTACCGACGACAGATCCGAGAGGTCCAATTTGCGGACAACCGCGTTGGGCCCGATCTCGGCGGCTACGGCGTCGGCCTTCGTAGTGTCACGACAGGCGAGGACGACGTCGGCCCCGGCTTTGCCCAGCGCTCGTGCGACTACCTCACCCAGTCCGCTGTTCGCCCCCGTGACGACAAATGTGCGGCCGGTCTGATCGACTACGTCTTCTGCGGTCCATTTGGTCATGCTTTCCAGCGTACGTGCCTTACTCGCCGGTAGGGAGGGGTCGCCTTCCGTCATCGCCTGCGCTTGGCGCGGATGGGCTTGGCGCCCGGCAGCGGCGGTGCAGCCACTCTGGGCGACGGGGGCGCGGTCATTCCGGGAGTCGGCGACGATTCGGCTTCCTTCTGCTCCGCAGCGATGCGTCCGTACACAAAATGCTGTTGTCCCAGCGTCCAGCAGTTGTTACTCACGAAATACAGCAGGATCGCCACGGGCGCGAACGCACCGAAAGCGATCACCCCCACCGGAAACACCCACAATGCGAGCTTGTTCATGATCGCTGTTTGAGGGTTGACGGTTCCGGTGTCCACTTGGCGCGCGATGGATGCCCGCGATGTGAAATGTGTAGCGACGGCGGCGAATATCATCAGCGGTACCGCTACCAGAATGATGGAGATACGGCTTACGTCGCCGAATGCTTCCAGTTGTGCTGCCGGGCTCGAAATCATGGCGGACAACGGTGCGCCGAACAGTTTGGCGTCGAGAAAAGACTGCACGTCCGAGGCACTGAAGAAGTAGTTGGCCGTGTTCGCGTTGTCCGCCACCGACATCGGTTCGGTCGGGCTCAGAAACGGGACGTGCGATGCCGCTCCGGTCCGATTGAACGATCGCAGGACGTGATAGAGACCAATGAACACCGGTGCCTGAACCAGCATCGGCAGACAGCCGAGCAACGGACTGTAATTATGTTCTTTCTGCAGCTTGGCCATCTCTACAGTGAGTTTCTGCCGGTCACCCGAATACTTCTTCTGCAACGCCTTGATCTGAGGTTGCAGCTTCTGCATCACCAGTTGAGTGCGGACCTGCTTGACGAAGGGTTTGAACAGCAGGGCTTTGAGCGTGAAGACGAGAAATACGACCGACAACGCCCACACGACGCCGTTGTCGGGTGATCCGGAGACCAGTGAGAAGACCTTGTGCCAGAACCAGAGGATTCCGGACACGGGGTAGTAGACAAAATCGAGCATGACGAATGAACCTCACCGAAAGGCACGCTCAGAGAGATGAGAGCGCGGGAATGGTCGTGGACGCAAGACGTCTGACCGACCTACGACGAGTTCACACCCGCCGACTGCCGATCTACAGACCGATTCCCGGAGCTCGAGGTTGCGGACGACCGGGCGCGTCCGGGCTGCTCTGCCTGCGGAAAGCACCACGCAGGCAGCGTTCGTCATCAGACGGGCCAGTGGTCGAAACCGCGCACAGTTGCAGAAGTTCGTACTTCGAGGAAGTTGCGAGCGCAGCGACCACGAAGACGGCAATCGCAGTTCCCAGCACCGCGGCGCTACCCGAGGAACCAAGCGGAGGCACTGCGAGAAGAGCGATGAACGGCAGCAGAAGCAGCAACAGTGACCGTGTCACCGTTCCTGTGCTCCGCTGTTGCATGACTGCGAGAGTACAGAACGTCCGCCGAATCCAGCCAGACGCTTGCCTCACGTACTTGTTCGCGCAGCCATTTGTGCGCAGGATCGTGGTCCATCCGACCGTGCCACTGTTGAGCGTTCGGCGCTCCCGCTGCGAATCGCCTGACCGGAGCCGGGGTGAGGCCGGCCGCCGTGCCCTCCTTGATTCGGATCACGAAAGTCCGTCGAAGTTCTCGCGATCGATCAACAGGCCTTGCACCCACAATGCCGCTCGAAACAGGTATGCACCCCGTCCAACTGACCGATGCGAACACGTCGAGGCGCAACCAGGCTGAGTGTCGCAAGCCGAAGCCCGATCACACCCAGCTGGACACCTGCTTCGGGACGCATCGACGCAAAGGCAACACGAGAAATGTCGCACCACCGATTCACCGACCCCCGCACGAGGAAGCATGCACTCGGAAGAGCGCTTGTCGTCGGCGTTCTTTCCCTGACAACCCTTGCCGTGAGTATCGACACCGCGAACGCTCAGGCCCCCGTGCTTCGGGACTGGAACATCGCCGCAGTTTCCGTCGACACGAATCCGGCGAAGGTGTCAGCTTTCGCTTCCTCGGATACAGGCCGCGTATTGGCAGCCGCAGAGTCCAAGATCGGCGCTCCGTACGTCTGGGGCGCGACCGGGCCGGACTCGTTCGACTGCTCCGGTCTCGTTCAATGGGCCTATGCACAAGCGGGCGTTTCGATTCCGCGAACCAGCTACGACCAGGCGGTTGGCGGCACTCCAGTTTCCCGGGACGATCTACAGCCGGGTGACGTGGTCCTGTACTACGGCGGGGAGCATGTGGGGATCTACACCGGAGGCGGTGAGATCGTTCATGCCCCGACGTCCGGGGAGTCGGTCGAACGCGCACCCGTGGACTCGATGCCGTACTACCTCGCCCGACGTTACTGACATGAATCCCGCAAGCTCGATGAAACAGCGTGTATCGCGGCGATATTCGAATCGCTCGTCGCGAGCCGAACGATTGACACTCCCCCATTGCGCGGAATGTGATGTCATCCTCTCGCCCGCGAGCGCGGTCTGCGCCAGGTGCCGTGGGGCGCGGTTGGACGTGACGCGGTGTTGCGGAGACGGCACTGTCGTGTCCTGGCGAACGGTTCACGGCGACCCCTCGACCGTTCTCGCCATCGTGGAATTGGACGAGGGGCCGTGGCTGTACACTTTCCTCACCGAATCCCCTCGCGCGGATGCGCCTGGACCGCTACGAGTGTCGTTTCAGGGGCGTGAAGAAGGTAAGCGCTACCCGGTGTTCTGCTTGTGCGGCGACGACCGTGGTGAACTGCTATCGGACGTCAACTCCGGCCTGCTGAGCCATTGACCTCACGCGAGTCACGCTCCTGCGCGGTCGAGACGTACCACGCTGCGATCTGCGCTCTGGAACTGAATCCCAGTTTTGTCAGTACGTGTTCCACGTGTCCCTGAGCGGTGCGCAGCGAGATTACCAAGTGCTCCGCAATCGCGCGATTGGTCAACCCTTGGGCAACCAGTTCCGCAACTTGCTGCTCACGAGGAGTGAGGTGAGGCCCTTCAGCCGACGACGCAGTCGTGACACTGGAGCGCTTGTCGAGCGCATATGCGACAGCTTCACCCTCGGACATCGCAAACCCGCTGCGAAACGACTTGTCGAAAGCATCGTCACCCATGGCTTTGCGAGCAGTCTCTGCAGCAGTGTCGTGATGAGCTGACAAACCCGGCAGGCCCGCCAGCCGTCCCCCGACCTTCTGCCAATACATGGCTGCCGCGCCGAGCAGAACCGCTGCATGCTTCCAATCACGTTGCGCTGCAGCAATCCACGCCAACGGCTCGATACACCACGCCGAGTTCATCGGGGCATCGAGAATTCTCAGACTTCGAGTCAAATAGTCACTTGCGGCATCCAATTCACCTCGGAGCCAGCTCACGAGCCCGAGAGTTCCCAGCGCAAATGCCTGGAACATCATCTCGTCGGCGGGCACGGTGATCGCGAGAATCTCTTCGTTGCACTCCACAGAGCGATCAAGAGCGCCGGACAGGAAGTACGCGACTCCCAAGGTGTCCAGGCCGATCACAACATGCAGCAGATTCTTGTCGAGTCGAAACAGCGTCAACGCGGATTCCAGCTTGGCTGTAGCGGTATCGAAGTTACCTCTGAAGGTATCGACGTATCCGTCTCCCCACGTCGCCAAGCCGCGCGAGCGCACATCCGCCAAGTCGTTTGCCAGGCGCCAACTCTCGTCGACCAACTCTTCTGCCCGTTCGAGTTCCCCCTGCATCGCGTGATTCACGGCGTCGATGGCCAAGACATCCACTCGGAACGGATCCAGCTCTCGATCCTCTGCATTCAAGGCTCGATCCGTCCAGTAACGCGCCTGCACAAGTAATCCACCTGCAAGCCAGAATCTGTACAACGCACCGACCATTCGCGTTGCAGATCGCGCCTCTCCGGCAGTGGAAATCGAGTACTCCAACGCATCGTTGACGTTGCGCTGTTCACGACCGAGCCTTGCGATCCAGGCAGCTTGCCGGCCACTGATCCACTCGGCTTCCGCATGAACGACCAGTGCCTCGAACCAATCACGATGGCTTCGACGCAGAGCGGAATACTCACCGGCGGACTCCAACTTTTCATGTCCGTACTCCCGGAGTAGGTCGAGGAGGTGGTACCGAACATCCCCGTCGGTTTCCTCACGAATCAGGATGGACTTCTCGACCAACGCGGTGACGAGATCGAGCACTTCGGTCGAATTCATGTCCTGCCCACACACGCCCTCAGCGGCATCGAGATCGAACCCACCCGAGAACACCGACAACCTCCCCCACAACTGCTGTTCGGTTGGCGAGCAGAGGTCGTAACTCCAATCGATCGACAATCGCAGCGTCTGTTGACGACTCGGAACGTCGCGTCCACCCGTTGTAAGAAGTCGGTATCGATCCGAGAGCCTGTTCATGATCTGCTCAGCAGACATGCCACGCAGGCGAGCTGCCGCCAGTTCGATCGGAAGTGGGAGTCCATCCAAGTCGTGACAGATATGCGCAACGGCGCGCTTGTTCTCCTCGGTGAGGGTGAAACCAGGTACGACGGAAGCCGCACGCTCGGTGAACAACGACACCGATTCGTACTGGGCAATTCCCTCGAATTCGGGCGGCTGTTGCTGCGGTGTGGTGAGTGAGGGAACGCGCATCGTCACCTCACCGCCCAGGCCCAGCGATTCGCGGCTCGTCGCCAGGATCTTGACGCCGGCACATCGCCGTAGGATCGCGCCTACGAACACAGCGACGGCATCGACCAGATGTTCACAGTTGTCGAGCACCAACAGCAGACTCCGATCGGCGCAGTAGTCGATCAATGCCTGCAGCGGGTCCGCCGACGAGACCGACCGGACACCAAGGGTCACGGCGACATGATCTTCGAGGAGATCCGAATCTGTCTGCTCCCCCAGTTCCACCAACCAGGCACCGTCTCGAAACACCCTTTGCAACGCGCCCGCAAGTCGGATCGCGAGCCGTGTCTTGCCCACGCCACCGATCCCGGTGAGTGTCAACAAACGGGACGTCTCGAACAATCTCCTGGCGTCGGCCAACTCACGCCGACGACCGACGAAACTCGTCAGCTCCAAGGGCAGGTTGCCGACAACTCGCTGGTCGGCTTCTGAGCGCACAGCGGATGCCATCGACCGACTCGCTTTCTGCCATACCACTACACAACAACGCTACCCCCACGATCGGCCTCCCGAGCAGCACTCACGCGAGCATGTGATCGGAGCCCACTTGTTCTCCCCCGAGTGCGAGATGCACGACGGCCACACCGGTGTCACGCAGACGAAACAACGTATTCCTACTCTGGCAGACAGACGAAGGGAGAGCGACATGCCGCCGCGCCGTAGATCGGTACTGCTGACGCAACTGGTAATCGATGCTCCCGGAAGTCCACAACAAACGATCCTCGACGAACTGCGGCGAGTGATTCTGTCGGGTTCGGCGCCTCCGGGTACCCCGATTCCTCTCGGCGACGTGGCTGATGTGTTCGGTGTCAGTCGAATACCTGTGCGGGAATCACTGAAAACACTGGTCGGAGAGTCCTTGGTCGACCATCGACATCAATTCGGCTACACCGTTGCTCAGCTGACGCCGGCAGAACTGCGAGAGATGTACATCGTCCGCGAAACTCTCGAATCAGCTGCATTGGCCGTCGCCGTCGAGCAGGCAACCGAAGAGGATCACGAACACGCCGTCGAGGTGAACTCCCGTTTGGAGATCGCATTGCGCTACGACGACTCTCAGTCCTATCACTGCGAGAGCCGAAACTTTCATCTCGCACTGACCCGACCGTCTCAGATGCTTCGACTGCTGCACATGTTCGAAGCTGCCTGGAACATCACCGAACCAGTACAGCCGATGGTCCATGTTGCCGGCGTCGATCGCCGGGTTCTGCACTCGGATCACACCGCGATGCTTGACGCATTCCTGCGTCGGGACGCATCCGCACTTCTGAGCGCTTCCGAAATCCATCATCGCCGACTCGATACCGTGATCGCGACTCTACCGACAGACACCGGTCTATTGGCCGAAAAAGATATACCGATCACGCAATAGTCGTGCAACACAGCATCGATACCTTTCTCTCAACACAGTTTTCATCACTGACGCTGAGAGCTCGTGGCACCGTCCGCTGATTTCCTGCACTGATGCACAGGAGCTGTCATGACCGACATTCTTCCGTCCCGAACGACCACTACCCCCACTCCCCCAAAGGAAACCGGATCGGGTGACCTTGTCGAAGCCGCGGGTCACCCTGTCGGATGCGGCCTGATCAAGCCGGGCTACGACCCTCGTTTGACCAACGAGGACTTGGCGCCGCTTCGCAAGCAGACCTGGTCGTCGTACAACATCTTCGCCTTCTGGATGTCCGACGTACACAGCGTCGGCGGATATGTCACTGCCGGTAGTCTTTTCGCACTGGGATTGGCCAGCTGGCAAGTACTCGTCGCCCTGCTGGTCGGTATCACGATCGTCTACTTCTTCTGCAATCTCGTCGCCAAGCCCAGCCAAGTTACCGGCGTGCCGTATCCGGTGATCTGCCGCAGCGTGTTCGGCGTCCTCGGCGCGAACATCCCGGCAATCATTCGTGGCCTGATTGCCGTGGCTTGGTATGGAATTCAAACCTTCCTCGCTTCAGCAGCCCTCGATGTCGTACTGATCAAACTCTTTCCGTCACTCGCGCCCTATGCCGTCGTCGAAGACTACGGATTCGCCGGACTCTCCGCACTGGGCTGGGGAAGTTTCATGCTCCTGTGGGTACTTCAGGCCTGTGTCTTCTGGCGAGGCATGGAATCGATCCGCCGCTTCATCGACTTCTGCGGGCCGGCTGTGTATGTCGTGATGTTCATGCTGTGCGGCTACCTGATCTACAAGGCAGGCTGGAGCGCCATCGATCTCACGCTCGGCGACGTCAAGTACTCGGGTTTCGACGCCGTGCCGGTCATGCTCGGTGCGATCGCTCTGGTTGTCTCGTACTTCTCCGGACCGATGCTCAACTTCGGCGACTTCTCCCGCTACGGAAAGTCGTTCGCTGCCGTCAAGAAGGGCAACTTCCTCGGTTTGCCGTTGAACTTCCTCGTATTCTCGTTGTTGGTCGTCGTCACTGCATCGTTGACGCTGCCGGTGTACGGCGAACTGATCACCGATCCCGTTGCGACCGTTGCACGAATCGACAGCACCTTCGCCATCGTTCTCGGCGCACTCACCTTCACCATCGCCACGATCGGCATCAACATCGTGGCCAACTTCATTTCCCCGGCCTTCGACTTCTCCAACGTGAGTCCGCAGAAGATCAGCTGGCGCGCCGGCGGAATGATCGCAGCGATCGGCTCGATCCTCATCACGCCGTGGAACTTGTACAACAATCCGGACGTCATTCACTACACACTCGAAACCCTCGGAGCCTTCATCGGTCCGCTGTTCGGAATTCTGATTGCCGACTACTACCTCGTGCGCAAGCAGAAGGTCATCGTCGACGAACTGTTCAGCATGTCGCCGACCGGAACCTACTGGTACAGCAAGGGATACAACCCTGCTGCAGTGATCGCCACCGTGGTGGGAGCCGTCGTCGCGATGGTCCCGGTCCTGGGCAAGGACCTCACCGGGATGTACACCGCAGCGCAGTACAGCTGGTTCATCGGTTGTGGGCTCGGATTCACCGTCTATTACCTACTCGCCGCGCGCTCTTCCTCAGCTGTCCGGAATGCTTCCTCTCCCGACACTGTGACGGTCGACTGATCGTCATGAGAATCAAGGTGATCAACCCCAACACCACGTGGGCGATGACCGCCAAGATCGAGGAATGTGCCCGGACCGTCGCAGGCTCGGGCACATTCGTCGAGGCTGTCAGCCCTGCCATGGGTCCCGCGTCGATCGAAAGCCACTACGACGAAGCTCTCAGCGTCCCCGGAATCCTGACCGAGATCGCCGCCGGAGAAAAGAACGAAGTCGACGGCTACGTCATCGCTTGCTTCGGTGACCCAGGTCTTGATGCAGCCCGAGAGTTGGCCAAGGGCCCCGTCGTAGCTGTTGCCGAAGCGGCCATGAACTACGCAAGTTTCCTGGGTCGCGGATTCAGCATCGTGACCACTCTCGGTCGAACCCGCGGCCGCGCAGCCGATCTGGTGGACCGGTACGGCATGCAGGCTCGGTGCCGGGGTATCCACTCCTGCGAGATTCCGGTTCTGGAACTCGATCGTGATCCCGACGCGCGAAAGGTGATCTTGGAAGCCTGTTTCGACGCATTGGAGCAAGACGACTCGGACGTCCTCGTGCTGGGTTGCGCCGGCATGGCGGACCTGTGCCAGGACTTGTCCGACGAACTGGGTGTCCCGGTAGTCGACGGCGTTGCCGCTGGGGTCACGATGGTTCAGTCGTTGGTCACCCTCGGGCTGTCGACCAGTTCGCGCGGCGAGTTCGCACGCCCACTTCCCAAGAACTACACCGGTACACTGACACCGTTCTCGCTGTGAGCGTGCCTGAGCGAGAGTCGAACACCTGTCACCAGCAGCGCCAGGATCGCGAACAATACTCCAGCCCAGACTAATTGGCGGGTTTCGAAATGCGCGAGAAACAGTCCACCGACCGCAGTGCCGAGCGTGATCCCCAGGTTGGAGAACGAGATGAAAAGGCTGTTGCCGAATTCAGGCGCGTCGACTGCGTCTCGCCCCATCCAGCTCTGCGAAACCACCAGTCCACCGGAATGCACTACACCCCAAACCAACACGGCTACAACCATCGCGCCGAAGTACGGGCCCGCCAGATAGAGCATCACGTAGACGACGATATACAGCAAGGGAAAAGCCACAACCGTGCGCACCACCCCCTTGGCGAGCAGAGCCCCGAAGACGAAGTTGCCGAAGATCATCACGACACCGAAAGCCAATAGCATCGCGCTGATCCACGATCCGCTCATGCCGGTCACCTCGCCGAGGTATTCGGCAAAGTATCCGTACACCGAGAACATGGCTGCGAAGACGAAGGTGACGGAAAGAATGGTCAACCACACGCGCGGCCGGCGAAGTATCCCGACCTGTGCACCGTACGACAGGCGTTGTGTCACAGGAGCCGAGGGCAGAAGTACGACAATCCCGAGAAACGCGAGAACGTTGACCACGGCGCCGAACACGAATGCTGTCGACACCGAAAAGTTCTCGGCCAAATAGGACGTCAAGGGCACGCCGAACGCGAATCCGACTGTGACGCCTGCAAATACCTTGGTCACCGCGGCGGTCGCCTGTTCCGGCGATACCAGACGAACCGCACTTGCAAGCGCGACAGCGAAGAAGACCGGATGAACCACGGCGGGGATGATCCGAAATGCAAACATCACCTCGAAACTCGATGTGGTCGCATACACCACATTGGAGACCGCAAAGACTGCAATCGCTACCAACAGAACGGTTCTCCTGTTGATTCCCGAGGTGATCAGCGTTGTGAACGGACCGGTCACCGCCACGACGAGTGCAAACACACCGACCAACCATCCGGCAGTCGACGCGGTGATACCGAACTTTTCGCTGATCTGAGGCAGAACCCCGATAATGCCCATCTCCGTAGTGATGATTCCGAATACACCCAACGCCAGAACCGGTATCAACAATTTCGACTTCACGACACACTCCTCACTACTACGTCACACAAGACAGTTACATATCTAGATATGTAGATATATTTGGTTGAACAAACAGGCCGACGAGGGCAATTCGGCCGCTACAGCTTTTCGCGAACGAATTCCCTGAACTCGCCGATCACGGATTCGTTTCGTCGGTAATACGTCCACTTCCCGATGCGCTCGGACTCGAGCAGACCCACGTCTTTCATGCCCTGCAGGTACCCCGAGATCACCGACTGGGCAAGTCCCGATCGCCCCTGGATGTCACCGACACAGACTCCGATGTGAAACCCGAGATCCTGCTGCGTATACGAGTCCTCGTCGAAATACTTCGCCGGATGCGCGAGCCACTCCATGATCTGCAGGCGAGTCGGGTTGGACAGCGCCTTGAAGATCGCCAAAGCATCCATGGACCACACCCCTCTGCACGACAACCGGAACGCATCTACTTTTGTGGATATGTTTGGCGAAGTCAAGCCCGATTCGGACCGAAAGCCGTCTGCATCACATCGAAGCATTCGAAGTGAGCTGCGACACTTACGTTTCGACGACCTGCGGAAATCTCAGCGCCGACTTTCTATCTGTGACGACTTGTTTATAGTTATCGCCAACAACGAATTGCCGGAAGTTTCCGGTTCACCTCAGAACGTCCGTGGGTGAACACAATTCGCTCAACACCAGCCGTACCCGGCTTGTCATTCGGGAGTCGAACCATGAACACACCGCATCAGTTCAGGGTCCTCACCTCATGGTGATGTCGAAGCTCGCCAAATGGCAGCTGGTCGCCCTCGTCGTGGTTGCACTCCTGGGCTTGATCTATGTCGGAGCGAAATACGTACGGCTGGACAATCTTCTGGGATTCGGCCAATACACGGTCAAAACCGAACTGGCGACGTCCGGTGGCATCTTCACCAACGCCGAAGTGACCTATCGCGGTGTACCCGTCGGACGCGTCGGTGACATGTCGCTCACGTCCGACGGAATCGAAGTCGACCTGTTGATCGACAGCAGTGCTCCGCAGATTCCCGCATCCGCGCGGGCCGTGGTGGCCAATCGCTCAGCCATCGGCGAGCAGTACGTCGACCTTCAGCCCGATACCGGCCAGGGCCCGTTCCTCGAAGACGGCTCGGTGATCGCCGTGGGCGACACAACCACGCCGATCCCGATCGAGAATGTCTTGACCAGCGCCAACGGTCTGGTGCACTCCGTTCCGGTCGACGCACTCCACACCGTCGCGAAAGAACTCGGCGCGGCATTCAACGGCAAGGGCGAAGATCTGCAGGTACTTGCCGACTCGCTGTCGGGGATCTCCCAGTCGGGCCTCGACACCCTTCCCCAGACCCTCGGACTGATCCGCGACAGCCAGACGGTGCTCACGACCCAGTCCGATCAATCGTCGGCGATCAAGCAGTTCAGCACCGACCTCGACGCACTGACGGCGCAATTGCGCACCAGCGACCCCGACATCCGACGCGTGATCGACAACGGCATACCGGCCAGCGAACAAGTCGGCTCTCTCGTCACCGAAGCCGGCCCCGCGCTCACGACCAACCTCTCCAACCTCTCCGCCGTTGCAGCGGCAGCCGCACCGACACTGCCCTCGCTGCAGCCATTCCTGCTCTTCCTGCCTGCGCTCGCCGGGGCGGCGCCCACCGTTGCACCGGGAGACGGCACAGTACATCTGGGCTTGGTACTCGAGACCAACAACCCGCTCTCGTGCACCGTCGGTTACGAAGGGACCATGGCAATCCTCGACGAGATGAAGCGCAAGGACCCGAACTTCGACGACACGACGCAGAACTTCCCGTTGAACACTGCCGCCAACTGCCAGGCACCTCAGGGCAGCGAAACGGGAGTTCGTAGCGCCAACCGCATCGCGTTCGCCGACCCGAACACCTCGCAACCGTGGGACAGCAAGCCCAAGGTGGACCCGGACAAGCTCAACCTGAACCCGATTGCCACTCAACTCGCACCGATGCTCGGCGCCACCCCGAAGTAGCCGTAAACAACTGGCACCATCGACCCTCCGCGACGATGATGATGTGATGTCGGAAGGAACGCCTGAAGGCGAGTCACAGAGCATGTCACGAGGTTTCGACGAACTTGTCGCCGAAGCGGAATCCGCCTCCGTCGACGGGTGGGATTTCTCGTGGCTCGACGGACGCGCCACGGAGCAGCGTCCGTCGTGGGGGTACCAGAGGCTGATGGGTGAACGTCTCGGCCGCGCCGGCGCCGCATTGGACATCCAGACCGGCGGCGGCGAAGTCCTCGCCGCTGCACCGTCACTCCCGCCGGTGATGGCAGCAACCGAATCCTGGCCACCGAACATCGCCAAGGCCACCGCCCTTCTGCGTCCCCGAGGTGTGGTGGTGGTCGCGGATCACGACGAGCCGCCGCTACCGTTCGCCGATTCGGCTTTCGACCTGGTGACCAGCCGACACCCAGCGACGGTGTGGTGGACCGAAATCGCGCGGGTACTCGAACCGGGAGGAACGTACTTCGCTCAACATGTGGGTCACGCCAGCGTGTTCGAACTGGTCGAGTACTTTCTCGGTCCTCAGCCGCAGGCTCGTCGCGGACGGCACCACGAGGACGAAACTGCCGACGCGATTGCGGCCGGGCTCACCGTCGTCGACCTTCGTTTCGAGCGTCTGCGCATGGAATTCTTCGACATCGGCGCCGTTGTCTACTTCTTACGCAAGGTGATCTGGATGGTTCCGGGATTCACCGTCGCGCAGTATCGGGACCGGCTCCGCGAACTCGATCAGCAGATCCGTCGCGACGGATCTTTTGTCGCCCACTCGAGTCGATTCCTGATCGAGGCACGCAAGAGCTGAGCGCACCGCGACGGGCCGCACATCCCGAACGTGATCGATGCTGCTAGTCGGACTCGTCGGCGTCGCTCCGCGAGCCGATCGCAGCGGCAAGATAGTCGCCGAGTTCACGCTGAAGGTTCGCGTCGAGTGCCCGGGCCAGTGCCGAATGTACCGACGCCACACCGAGTTCACGCATCGTCTGGAGCATCTCGGCTGTTCCGGCAACCTCGTCGCCCTCCGGGAGCCAACCGACCCCGTGCTGATCGACGATGCGATCCTTCGCCGCCTGAATCAGGTCTTTGGCGATCCCGTCCACAGCGTTGTGAAGCTTTTCGTGCACATCGACCAGTTGATCGAGAGTGAAACCGTAGTCGAGGAGACTCGAAAATCCGCTGAGCAAAGCAGGATCGGTGAAAACGCAGTTCTCTCCTTCGATCTGTACCAGTCCGAGATCTACGAGACGATCCAGTTGACCATCTGAATCTCCCCCGAGAAACTCGCGTACGACGGCCATCTCGATATTCACGGTGTCGCTGCGGGACCATGGTTCGGTGACCGCGTGCTGCAGACCCAGCACCTCTGTCAGGTCTTTCCCGCTTTCCCACCCGGTGATGAAGTCGTCGATATGCGCAGTGGTGAAACCTCGTTGAAGAAGCGTGTCGATCAGCTTGAGGCGTTCGAGGTGCGCGTCGCCGTAGATGCCTACCCGCCCACGCTTCTCCGGCGGAGGAAGCAATCCACGTTCCTGATATGCCCGTACATTCCGCGAGGTGGTGCCCGCAGCGCGCGCTAGATCGTCGATGCGGTACTCGGTCACCGCCTCGTCTCCTCTGCCGCGTCGGTCGTCACGATTCCAACTTAGTGGCAACACCAGGCCGATCAGAACCCGGGATCAGGTCTGCGCAGTGTCTTTCTCGCGCACCGTGCTCGTGTAGTCCCGAAGATCCACCGATTTCAATTGGTTCACGTACTGGGTCGCGAAACCGGGAAACATAGTGGCATTGAATCCTTCGTCGGTGAGATACCAACTCGAACATCCCGAGTTCCACGTGGTCTTCGACAGCCGACGCTGCAACTCGACGTTGTACGCATCTTCGACATCTTGACGAACATCGAGTGCCTTGAGGTCGCGCTCGAGAACGATCTTGATCGCTTGGGCGAGATAGTCGAGTTGCGCTTCCATGTACACAAGGGCGGAGCTGTGCCCCGGACCCGAGTTGGGTCCGAAGGTGAAATACAGGTTGGGATAACCGGATACCGCAATGCTCTTGTACGCACGCGCCCCGGATTTCCACTCCTGAGCGAGCACACGTCCGTCCCGGCCGATGATCGGGACCGGTGTTCCGGTCTTGCAAACGTCGAAGCCGGTGGCGAAGACGATGCAGTCGAATTGATGCTCGATCCCTTCGACCGTGCGAATGCCATGTGGCGCCAATCTCGCGATCGGCCAGGTCACGAGTGTGCAATTGTCTTGCTGGAGAGCCGGGTAATACTCGCTGGTCATCAGCAACCGCTTGCACCCTGCCCGAAAGTCGGGAGTGAGTTGTCGCCGCAACCACGGGTCCTTCACCTGCATGCGCAGATGAAGACGCCCGACTGTTTCCACCACCCTCGTCAACGGGGATTCCCACACCACCCCGAGAGCAACCGATTCGTGTCCCCAGTACCAAGCCCGACGCGCCAGAGTCTGGACGACCGGATGACGGCGGTACAGATCCTTCGTGCGAGATCGGGTGCGTAGGTTTGCCCGCGGCAATGCCCATCCCGGTGTTCGTTGGAAAACCTTCACTGATCGTGCAGTTTTCACGAGTTCCGGGACGATCTGGACGCCACTGGCCCCGGTTCCGATCACTGCGACCCGCTTGTCGGTGAAGTCGTAGTCATGGTCCCAGCGAGCACTGTGAATCTTGTGTCCTTCGTAGCTCTCGAAACCCGGAACAGCAGGAAAGCTGACGTTCGCCAGCGGACCGGACGCCATGACGACGGTCCGGGCAATGACCGCTTCACGGCCCTCGAGCGCGATCGCCCAGACACCTGTCTGCTCGTCCCACTCGACGCCCGTGACGTTGCACCGAAACCGAATCTTCGGCTCGAGGCCGAACTCTTTCACCATCGTTCGGATGTAGCCGAGGATCTCCGCGCTGGCCGAGTAGGTGTGCGACCAGTCCGGGTTCGGGGCGAAACTGTACGAGTACAGACGGGACGGAATGTCGCACGCAGCTCCCGGATACGTGTTGTCGCGCCACGTCCCGCCGACCTCCGTGCCGCGTTCGAGAATGACGAAGTCCTCGATACCGTTCTGCTTCAACCGAATCGCCGCTCCGATTCCTGCGAAACCTCCACCGATGATCGCCACTGACAGTGGCTCGGCAGTACTCATGCGAGTGGCTCGTACGTAAGTTCCTTGGCCCAGGTCGGCTCGGAATTGAGCCTGCTGCCGGAAAGTCGGCCAGTGACCTTGACCATCCGATCGGCAAGCAGATGGTAGGGATGGTTGCGATTGATGACCATGTTGCCGTGCCACTTCACCACCCGATACATCGGGACGCGGAGCGCGGCCGGACTCCGTTCGCCTACGTTCCTGAATCGCTTCATCGCGGTGTAGAGCCGTTCCTCGTTCACTCCCATGTCGACGATGTTGTCGCGCATCTTGTTCAGCAGCGGGATGTAGCGAAGTGTCCCGATGATCAACGCCGGATTCATCCAGGCGCCGACGGTTTCGACAACGAGCTTGCGCGTCGTCGAGTGCCCGAGCATCTCGATCACCGCAAAATCGACCGCCAGATGCCTGGACTCGTCTGCGTTGATCTTCTTGAACACAGCCTGACAGACCGGATCCTCGATCTCGTCCATGATGAACTTGACCAGGGCTCCGTCGAGCGCCACCTCGAGCATCGGTATGACGGTCCCGAGAATCGAGAGCGACAAACCGTCGGAATGCTTGTCCAGCCAGTCGATGACGAGCTTGACGTTGATGTTGGGCTCGGGCATCTCGTCGCCGTCCAGCATTCCCCAACGACGCATCAGCGCGAGTTCGGCGTTGGCGTGCTTCTGTTCCTCGGCGTGGAAATGCCGATAGATGTCTCGGAGAGTTTCAGTCGGCGCCTTGAGAGCCATCGCAGCGAAGCCACGGGCACCGACGTTCTCGATCCACATCAGGTCCGACATGAACGGTTTCAGCTTCGCATGAAGCTCTGGACTGATCGTCTCGGCGCCCGGAGCATCCCAGTCGATGTCCACCAGAGCCCATTGGCGGTCCTTGATCTTGTGCAGCATGCCGTCGAAATCGAAGGACATGTCACGCTCCTTTCGTGCTCGGCGAGTTCGTCTCCGGCGCCGCCGAAGTTCCAGATGAACCCGACTTCTGTTTCGGTGCAAAGTGATTGAGAACTCCACAGCCCCAGGTGTATGCAACGGGTAGATACCGTTTGAGTCGCCAGATCACCTTCGCATCGAACTGCGGCACCACGTAGAGTCGACCCTTGTCGTAGGCGTCGAGAGTGGTGACGGCGATGCGCTCCGGCGAAAAGCCGGTTCGCCGCATCAACGCTTGCGCCAATTGTGTTGCTTCCGCGGTGATTCGGCCGTCGAGAGCAACATTTGTCTTGACGAAGGTCGGACACAGCACCGTCACCCGCACTCCCGTACCGGCAAGTTCAGCGGACAAGGTCTCCGAGAGCGACATCACGGCGGCTTTACCGACGTTGTAGGGCGCCATCAGCGGCGCAGCCGCAAACCCAGCAGCCGAGGCCACGTTGATGAATCCCCCGGCGCCGCTCGCACGCAGTTGTGGAGCAAATATCTCACAGCCGTGCACGACACCCCACAGATTGATCCCGAGTGCCCACCCCCAATCGTCGAAACCGATCTCGCCCACCGGTTTTCCACCGATACCCACCCCGGCATTGTTGATCACCAACGAAAGCGGACCCGCAAGTTCGAGTTCCGCGAACAACGCCAGGTCCTGAACCTGCTCACGAATTGACACATCGCATTTGACGGCGTGCGCGGTACCACCGATCTCATCGATGAGTGCCACTGTTTCCTTGGCCCGTTCCAGCGAGATATCCGCGCAGATCACCTCACCGCCTCTGCGCGCCAACTCCAACGAAAAGGCACGGCCGATTCCGCTGCCGGCGCCGGTCACCACTGCGCGGGCATTGTGGGACACCTTCGATCCGCGGTTCTTGGTCGGTTTCTTGGTCGGCACCGGTCGGCTCACCTTGAAGACGCTTCGACTGCTGTGTGTTTCTCCATCTCCAAAGAGTCATCCACAACCGTGCCAGTTGTCAATGGCCCAGAATTCGATGGCGGAATACGCGGCAGTCGAACCAGTACCCGGACTGCTCGAATGAAGTCTTTTGTCGACCGACCGTGATCTAAACGGGGTGCGCGGTCTTCCAGTGCTCGGCGATGTCGATGCGCCGCGCGATCCAGACCTTCTCGTGTGACTGCACGTGGTCCAGAAATCGCTCGAGAGCGGCCGCACGGGCAGGGCGGCCGACTATGCGGCAGTGCAACCCGATCGAGAGCATCTTGGGCGATCCGGCCGTCCCCTCCGCATACAGCACGTCGAAGGCATCGCGTAGGTGCGCAAAGAACTGATCACCGCTGGGAAATCCTGCGGGAGAGGCGAAACGCATGTCGTTGGTGTCAAGGGTGTACGGGACGACCAGGTGCTTCACCGATTCTGCGCCACGCGGAACGTCGACCCAGTACGGCAGATCGTCGGCGTATGAATCGGAGTCGTAGACGAAGCCGCCGTGCTCGACCACCAATTCGCGGGTGTTCGGTGAATCGCGCCCGGTGTACCAACCGAGGGGCGCCGAACCCGTCAGATCTCGCAGAATCTGCACTGCCTCGGCCATGTCTGCGCGTTCGCGCTCGATGTCCACGGATTGGTAAGACTTCCAACGTAATCCGTGGCACGCGATCTCGTGGCCCAACTCCTGAAAAGCACTGACTGCTTCGGGGTTACGCTGCATCGCCCGCGCCACCGCAAAGACCGTGAGAGGCAGGTTTCGCCGCTCGAAGGTTCGCAGTACACGCCACAACCCGGCCCGTGAGCCGTACTCGTACAGCGATTCCATGCTCATGTGTCGATTCGGAAATGCCTCTGCCGGAGTCATTTCCGACAGAAATGTTTCCGAAGCCGCGTCCCCGTCCAGGACGTTGTTCTCGGCTCCCTCTTCGTAGTTGAGCACGAACTGAACCGCTATCCGCGCGTCGCCGGGCCAGTGCGGATGCGGCGGATGAGGGCCGTACCCCACCATGTCCCGGGGATAGTCGTCGCGCGGATAGTCGCTCATGCCAACAACTTTACCGTCAGCGCCCGGAGATCACAGCGCGAGCAGCGTCGGTGAGTACGCCGAAGACTCTCAGCCGCGCCAGGCCACCGTCCGGGAAGATGTCCAGACGAACATCGGTGACCTGGACTTCGGAATCGATCGGAAAGCGATGGCGCGTATCCGGACGCAGCGTCGTGCGCGGCAACAGTTCGATCCACTCCCCCTCCGACGTCCGCCCGGTCAGAGCGCCCTCACCTGGACTGTTTCCGAGGAAGTACGAGGTGTCGATCTCGACGAAACTCAGCACGCCTTCACCCGCGAGTTGTACTTGCACCCAGTCGTTTCCGTTGTCGCGGCGCCTGGCGGTCTCCCACCCGTCACCCATCGAAGCAGCGCGTCCGGGAAACAGGATGTTCTGCGGTGAGCTGTAGAACATGTTGGAGCAATCGGTCACGCGGCCACCGTTTTCGAGTGCTGCGAGGTCCAACGGCCCGGCATCGAGGAAACGCGGGTCCGGGCGCGCTTCGCCGTGAACACGGAATCTCGCCACGCCGCCGTCCGGGTAAATGGTCAGCTTGACGTGCGTCCACCGCTCCTCCGACGTCACCGAGAACGGATTCTCCGAGTCACCGTGCACGGTCGAGCGCTCGACGATGGTTGTCCACTCACCGGATACGGCCAGGTCGGCGGGATCCGGATACCCCTCGACCGAGATTGCTTCCACCGAGATCTCGGGCGGGTAATTGCCCTTGAACCACGCGGTGTCGACCACGACGCCTCGCACCACTCCGGGAACACCGAGTCGGACGATCGCCTCGTCATGGCCTGCCACCCGGCGGCGACGCGTCTCCCAACCGTCGTACACCTGCCCCTTGTGACCGAACGTCGCCGGCTGGTACCCGGCCTTGCCTGGGCGGATCAGGGCCTCACGCTCGGCAAACGCCTCGTCGTTCGCCCAGATGACGGCTCCGCCGAGGGTGCGCAGTGCCAGATCGGGCAGCAAGGTGAATTCGGTGGTGCTCATCGGTCAGTGTTCTCCTGTGATCGGTGTGGTGCGTCCTACGAGGTGACGGAGTGCGTTGGTGTCGGCGCTCGGGGCGAGTCGGAGAACTTCGGATTCCGGATAAGCCCCCGCGTCGAGCCCGCGCAATACCACCGCTGCGAGCGCCTGGGCAGTTGCAGGTTCGTCCATCACGTCGCCACCTTGGCGCCCCAGGTACGACTGGATGCGCGGGGCAGCGGCGCCGAGCGCGTTGCGATAGAAGCCGAACGTGGCGAGCCAGCGGGTGACCAGATGCCCGGGGTGCATGTCCCACCCCTGGTAGTAACCGCGTTCCAGGGACCGCGTGACGAGGCGATGGTGCCGAGTGATCGCGTCGCGGATCGCCGTGGCGCTCCCGACGGGCGCGACCTGAGTCGACCCGTCGCACACCCAGACGCCGGTCTGCGCGGCAGCAGCCAACATGACAGCCTTTGCGTGGTCTGCCACCGGATGTTCGAGCGACTGATGACGCGATGCAATTCCGCAAGCTGCACTGTAATCGTAAGTACCGTAATGCAAACCGGTCAGACGACCGGCACCACGATGGATGGCCTGAGCAACTGCCACCGTTCCGTCGGCCGCGATGACCGCCTGCGGGCTCTCGATCTGCAACTCGAACCGAAGCGAACCGAGCTCGAGTCCGTGCGCCTTCTCCAGCTCTTCGCAGAGCAACACCGTCGCCGTGACCTGCTCCACCGCGCGCAGTTTGGGAACGGTGAAGACAAATCCGTCCGGCACTCCGCCGGCCGCGTCGAGCACAAGCTCGAGCGTCCTGATCGAGCGCCGACGCTCACCGGCCGGCAACCCCTTGAACCTGATGCCACTCCAGTTCGGCCCGGCAGGATCAGCGCTGAGCGCGGCAAGCGTCTGTCCGGCCGACGTCGCTGCATCGTCTTCTTCTTCGTCGCTGCGGCGTCCGTACCCGTCCTCGAAATCGATCCGAAAGTCTTGGACCGGCTTGCGGCCGAGTTGAACTCGCACATCAGCGAGCGCATTCTCCGTGTCGAGATCGGCGAACACATGAGCATGGGAATCGAGAAGCGCGATCGCCTGCTCACCCCAGAGTCGAGGGGTGTCGACGGTTGCATCCGCGGCACTGACGTAAATCGTGTGCACGGGTTGGATCTCGTCACGGTTTCCCGGGTACTGCGCCGCGAGCCGCTCGTCCACCGGATCCAGAAGTCCGTCCAGACGATCGTGGACGGCGGCGGAGAGTCGGGATTCTGTCATCGGACGATCTTCTCAGAACGTCCGCGAGCCCGCAGGTTCTCACGCCGCCGATCCAATCCGAGTCAGCGGCCCCCGACGAACGGAACGTTGACGAAGCTCGGCCGGTCTGCAGCCAACTCGATGTGCTGCGGTTTGAGTTGGCTGTCGGCGAGCATCGGGCCGAGCGCCAGGTATCGCGGCACGCTGGCAGCGTAGACGTCGACGCGGAGCCGGTGCCCCGGTTGCAGCACTGCGTCCGTCGGGAGCATGTTGATGTCGACGGTGGTGACCTCACCGGGAACCACCGGCTGACGCGTGTCGATCGTCAGATAGTGGTGCGGTTCACTGTAGTCACCGTTGGCCGAGCGAGTGCTCTTCGAATCGTCGACTGCCCGCAGCGACGCAGTCAGAGCGCCGTTCGTGATCGGTGTCGATGTTCCGTCCGGTGCCACGTCGTTGACCGTCGCTGCCCAGAATCCGTCCGTCGCGTCCAGGACGGTCTCGAGGTGGACGTTGATCGGGCCCGAGAGTGAGGTCGGCTCCGTCACTGCCTCACCGGTGAACGTCAGGCCCTCCGCTTCCTGGAATCGGGAATCCTTGGAACACGTCGCACCGAGCACCACGGAGATCCCGGCAGTTCCCTGAGTTCCGTCACCGGAGCAGAAGCCTCGCAGTCCTGGTGCGACTGTCAATCGCGCTGCGGCACTGGGCGGGTCATTCGTCAGCGAACCGTCGTACGCTGCGTGGGCGGCAGTACCGCTGGGCGCAGAGTTCAAATACATACGTTCGTAGCTCGCACCGGCTCGCGGGAACTGATCGTCCGTGATCCATCCGCCGCCTTGCTGGAACATCGTCACCGGACCGTAACGATCGATTCCGTTGTCGATGCCTTTGAGCCACTTGTCGAACCACGCACGTTCGAGCACGTCGAGGCGCGGCGGCGCACCGTCCTTGCCGAATCCTCCACCGGGAGTGACGTGATAGCCGTTCCCCATGATCAACTGCTTCTGCCCGGGCGGCAGATCGATTCCGTTGTAGATCCGCGGCTCACTGTTGGCGAAGATGTCGTGCCAACCGCCGTAAACCATCGTCGGAACGGCGATGTTGCCGACGTCAGCGGCTCGGTCCTGATAGAACTGCCCGTCTTGCGCGACTTGCAGAGTCGACGGTGACACGTCCTCGATTCTCTGAGCCGTCATCGCTTGCACCAGTTCAGGAATCAGCGTTCCCGGATCCTCGAGGCGGCTCGCCAACCACAGGGGATCGAAGTTTCCTTGCAGGATGTCCTGAACGTTCGGGATGAGTTTGAGCCCGTTGACCGCGGTCAACCACAACGGCATGAACCCGACTCCGAGGCCGCCACCGGTTCCGACGATGTCGCGCAGCAGATCGTTGCCAGGTTCGACCGGGAAGATCGCCTTCAGTGCAGGTGGATTGTTGCTCGCCGCCTGCACCGAGTTGATCGCGGAGTACGAGATGCCCGCCATCCCTACTTTCCCGTCGGACCATCCTTGCTTGCTCATCCAGTCGATGACCTCGACCGAATCCTGTTGCTCGCGCTTACCGAGCACGTCCCAATTACCTTGGGAGAAGCCGGTTCCACGTGCATCGACCACTACCTGCGTGTATCCGTTCTGGACCAGATCACGGTTGACGCCGAGAACCCTGGCGCCTCCGCCGGCGATGACGCCCGTCAACTCCGACACGCCGTCGAACGGCGCCGCGAGGTCGAGCGAGTTCGCAACGTCCATCAGCGTCTCACCGACCTGCGGGATCGACAGAGCTGAATCCACCAGTGTGTCCAGCAGTTTCGTGTACGGCGTGATGTTGAGGACCGAAGGCGTCTTCGATTCCACGGCCCGCCCGGATGCATCCGCCGGTCGGTACACATTCGCTTGCAGAACTGTGCCGTCACTCATCGTGATGGGCACGTCCCACTCGATGGAGACCCCCGGATACTGCGGCGTCGCCTCCGTTGCCGCGAGCCAGGCCTGCCCGTCCGACCCTCCCGTCGGATCCGCAGAAGCGACGGCGCTCGGCACCGTCAATCCCACGACGCACAGCCCCACCGCAATCGTTGTCGACCTTCGACGTAGAAGTCGTGTCCTCACGAAAACCCCAATTTTCTGTTGTGATGACCCAGCCCTGCCCCCACGACAGTGACCGGTGTCACGAACTTACCGGATAGTAACTTCCGTCCCATATGTCGTCAATAGGTCTGAATGCCGACCGGACGGCTAGCTTTGAAGATGTGTCACGATCACCGCTTCCCGTCCGCGACGGCCTGAACCCCAGTCGCATCCGTCAGCCCGACGACGGCATGTGGACGACGACGCTCGACTATCTGCTCGAACGGTTCCCCCAGGACGCCGTCCGCCTACGGGAGAAGGTCGCAGCCGGGGAGGTCGTCGACGAGAAGGGTGTCGGAATCACCGAGACGAGCGCTTTTGCTCCCCGGCGGTTCGTCTACCTGTACCGCGACCCTCCCGTCGAAACGCGGGTGCCGTTCGAGATCGACATCCTCTATCGGGACGAGAACATCTTGGTCGTGGACAAACCGCATTTCCTGGCGAGCACCCCGCGCGGGCGATACATCGCCGAATCGGCGTTGGTCCGCTTGCGTCGGGACCTCGAACTACCGGAGCTGAGTCCAGCTCATCGCCTCGACCGCGTCACGGCGGGACTGCTGCTGTTCACCGTGCATCAGGCGGCCCGGCGCGACTACCAGACCATGTTCGCCGAGCGCCGCGTGGCCAAGGAGTACGAGGCCATCGCGCGTCACGACGCTCAGGTGAGCACCCCCGTGGTCGTGCGTAGTCGCATCGTGAAAGAACGCGGCGTGCTCAAGGCCGCGGAGATCGAGGGCGAACCCAACAGCGAGTCGCGGATCGAACTGATCGAAACGCGAGACGGCTTCGCGCGGTACCGGTTGACTCCCCATACCGGCAAGACCCATCAACTTCGGCTGCACATGACCTCGCTCGGGCTCCCGATCCACGGCGACAACTTCTATCCCGACTTCTACGACGTTGCCGCAGAAGATTATTCGAACCCGCTGCGCCTGCTGTCGAAGGTCCTCGAGTTCGAGGATCCGAAGACCGGCCGACTGCAACGCTTCGAAAGTCGGCGGACCCTGTCCTGGCCGGACGAATCAGGCAGTGGCGACTCGCCGTAGGGACCCCGGACCCTTCCACTGCGCCTCCGATACCGGGAGGATGGAAGCGCAGACCGCACCGCAAGAGGAGACCAGATGAGCAAGACCGCCGTCGTACCCGAAGCCGTACGGGAGATCGAGCGCAAGTACGAGGCGCCGGCCGAGCAGGGAGTTCCCGCCTTGGGCGGACTTCCCGGTGTTGTCGGCGAACCGGTCCACGACTCGATACAGCTCTCTGCCACCTACTTCGACACGGCGGACTACCGGTTGCTGGCCGAGAAGATCACGCTGCGCAAGCGTGAGGGTGGCGACGACGCGGGGTGGCACATGAAACTTCCCGCAGGCCAGGACACTCGAACCGAAATCCAACTTCCCCCGGACGAGAGCACCGATGTGCCCTCGCCGCTGTCGAGTCTGATCCGGGCGATCATTCGCGGTCACGATCTGGTGCCGGTCGCCCTGATCATAACCGATCGGGAGCGCACCAGGCTCAACGGCGAAAACGGTGTGCTGCTTGCCGAAGTGGTCTCCGACACCGTCATCGCCTGCAAGGCAGACGGTTCCGGAGAGTCGACGTGGCAGGAAGTCGAGGTCGAACAAGGCGCAGGCGGGCAAGAGCTGGCCGATGCAATCGAGTCGGTTCTACTGGACGCCGGGCTGGAGCGCTCTGCGAGTCCGTCCAAACTCAAACGAGCACTGGGCACGTCGGTCACACCGTACGCCGGTCACGAGGTCACCTCGGGCAAGGCGTCGAATCCGCGGATTCTGTTGCGTAATTACCTCATCGAACAACTGCGCGCACTGGTCGCCGCGGATCTCGGCACGCGTCGGGCCGACGACGAAGCCGTTCACGACTTCCGGGTTGCGGCACGTCGCATCCGCAGCGCTCTGCAGTCGTACGCCGGCCACTCCCCCAAGACCGACGATCTCATCACGGATCTGCGGTGGATCGGTGGAAAGTTCGGTGACGCCCGCGACGTCGAGGTCCAGTGGGAGCGTCTTGTGGAACGCCTCGGCGAAATCGACGAGATGCCCGAGCGAGAAGCTGTGCGAGCTCGAATCGACGAGTTCTTCTCTGCACGTGGTGAAACCGCCCAGAAAACAGCCCTCGAGGCGCTCGATTCCGAGCGATACACCACGCTGCTCGATCGCCTCGACGAGTACGTCGGCGACCTCGAATTCGACACCGCCACCCACCGCGTCGGAAAGAAGGCATCGGCACGAGAGTTGGCCCATACCCTGCGGCACCTGGCACACAAGGTCGGTAAGCGGGTCGATCACGTCTTCGATGCCGATAGCCGCACCGAGCGTGACGAGCGAATGCACCGCGCCCGCAAGGGAGCCAAGCGGATGAAGTACGCGATCGAGGTCATGGAACCCGTGTCGAAGAGCCGAGCGAAGCGTGCACTGAAGCATTTCAGCCACTTCCAGGATGTTCTCGGCGAGCACCAGGATTCCGTTGTCGCCCAACATCATCTACTTGCAATGGCAGCCGAGCAGGAGCATACCTCGCTCACCAGTTTCGGATTGGGCATGGCCTACCGACGAGAACTGGAAATAGCCGACGGGCAATCGACCCTGCTACGCAAGACGTGGAAGGAAGCCGTGAAGTCAGCATCGTCACTCTGGTGACGTCGCTGTAACCAGTCGACCGATCTCGATCATTTCAGAGGGAGTAGACATGAACACACTTGCAGGACACCAGGATGTCGTCGCCGGTATCGACGGATCCGAGGCCTCGACGGCGGCGGCCCGGTGGGCGGCCTCCGTCGCGAACGCGGTGAACTCACGGCTGATTCTGGCGCACGCCCTGCCGCAAGAGGGCCCGATCTACAGTCCCGCTGCAGTGATGTTGCAGTCACAGTTCCTCAGCCAGATCCGCGAAGACGGCGAGGCGATCGTCGATGCCGCCGCCGCGGTGATTTCGGCCGAATTCCCCGAACTGACCATCGAATCCGAGATCGCGCCAGGGCCGGCGTCGACGCATATCCTCGAATCCTCGGGTACTGCACGCCTGATCGTGATGGGGTCGACCGGATCGGGTGCACTGCGCTCACGGCTGCTCGGATCGACCGCACTGAAGGTGGCCAATCATGCAACCTGTCCGGTCACCGTGTGGCGTGGTTCGGCGGAGAATCCCGGTCCGGATCAGCGTCCCGTCATCGTCGGAGTGGACGGAAGCGCGTTGAGCAAGAAGGCCGTCGAGTACGCGTTTCGTTATGCCGATCAGTTCGACGCGCCGCTCATCGCGGTCCACACCTGGCAGGGCTCGTCCACCTTCCGCGAAGGCGGAGCGGGAATCCTGATCGACTGGGAGGCTGTCGAGCAGGAGGAATCGGCGCTACTGGCGGAAAATCTAGCCGGTATGGCCGACCAGTACCCGGACGTGCCGGTCACCCGCATCAGTGAACCCGGTGCCGCTGCTCCCGTCATGCTCAAATACGCCGACGACGCACAGTTGATAGTTGTCGGAAGTCACGGCCGCAGTGCGATGGCGGGCGCCGTGATGGGCTCCACCAGCCAGAATCTGCTGCACCATGCGCCAGGGCCGGTCATGATCTGTCGCGCCTGAATTGCTGTGCGCCTTTATTAACCCCCCGCGGTTAATAAAGGCGCACAGCAGGGGTCAGGCGAGACCCGTGCCCACCAACTGACCTACTCCGTACGTCACGGCCATCGCCAGCGCGCCACCGATCACCACGCGTAGCACCGCCCTGGTCTTGCGAGCTCCGCCGAGCGTCGCGCTGATCGTCCCGGTCAGCGCAAGTGCGATCAGCACCGCGAAAAATGCGATGGGGACGCGGATGCCTGTCGGCGGCACCAGAATTGCGACCAACGGGATCGCCGCGCCGATCGTGAACGAGATTGCCGACGAAATCGCTGCATGCCACGGATTGGTAAGATCGTCTGGATCGATACCCAATTCGACTTCTACGTGCGCTGCGAAGGCGTCGTGCTCGGTTAATTCTTCGGCGACGCGGCGGGCCGTCTCCGGACTCAATCCCTTGTTCTCGTAGATCTCGGTCAGTTCCTGAAGTTCAGCCTCCGGGGTCTCGAGGAGTTCCTTCTTCTCCTTCTGCAGGAGTGCGCGTTCGGTATCCCGCTGAGCGCTGACCGAGACGTACTCGCCCAACGCCATGGACACAGCGCCGGCAACCAGTCCAGCAAAACCGGCTGTGAAGATTGCTGAGCGCTCGGTTGTGGCTGCCGCAACACCGACCACGAGGCCTGCGGTCGAGACGATTCCGTCGTTTGCACCCAGAACACCTGCACGCAGCCAGTTCAGGCGATTGTTCAAACTCGGTGCGTGAGGTTCCGATTCCCCACCGGGCGCCCCGTCGGTCAACTGCACACTGTCTCCGGACATGGCAACAGATTAGGACGATCAGTCCGGTTGCGATAGCAATCTGAGCCTGTCCTTCGCGCACTGATATATTCCGATTGGCACCCCAACCAAGCATTTGTTCGGTTTGGAATCGGCAGACATCTGGAGGCATTGTGAGCGCAGTACGCACCGCTTTTGTCAGCGGCGGAACCGGTGGAATCGGGTCGGCGATCGCCCTGACCCTTGCCGAACGCGGACACGACGTCGCCTTCACCTACCGAAACAACAAGGGCGCTGCCGAGCAACTGAGCGAGCAGATTCGAGCGCATGGCGTGCGCGCCCACTCGTACTCTCTCGACTTGACCGACGAGTTGTCGATCAGCGCCGCCGTCAACGATGCGGTCGATGATCTGGGCACATTGACGACGCTGGTCCACGCTGCGGGACCGCACGTCCCGATGACGCACCTCTCACGTGTGACGCCGGCGTTCTTCACCGAACAACTCAACCAGGAGGCCGCGGCGTTCTTCACCCTCGTCCACACCGCCCTGCCTGCGCTGCGTGCATCCTCGGGTTCGGTGGTGGCGGTGACAACCGCGGCAACGGATCGCTTTCCCGTGCGCGACGGACTCTCCGCTGGCACCAAAGGGGCTGTCGAACAACTTGTTCGCGGATTCGCCGCAGAGGAAGGACGCTACGGCGTCCGGTTCAACGCTGTAGGACCAGGCATGTTGACGGACGGAATGGCGGAGCGCCTGATCAGCTCCGCCGAACTCGACCAAGGCGCGCTCGACGTGACGATGAGCCGAATCCCGTTGAAGCGCTTCGGATCAGCTGCCGACATCGCCGAAGCAGTATGTTTCCTCGCAAGCGACGCGGCCGGATTCATCAGCGGCCAGAAGCTCAACGTCGACGGTGGCTACACCGTCTGAGCGCTATCCGCCCAACTTGCGAAAGACCAGTCGCACGGCAAGTTCCAGGTGCGCCATCACCTCGTCCGTCGTCATCCGGCCCGCAACCCACGAGACGAGACTCGACATCCAGACGTCGTCGATCACCTTCACCGCGTCCAACTGCTGCTGCGAGACTTCCTCGACACCGATCGCCTTCGCGAACATCTCGGTCACGACCCCACCGAGCGCGTTGAGTTCCGGAGTCGCCGACGCGTCCGCGAACATGTACGCCCGAACCAACGCTTCGTAACGGAGGTGATCGGTCTCGAGGACCTCCGTATTCTTGCGCAGCACAAACAGAATCCGGTCCGACGGAGTCTCGCCCGGGATTACAAAGTCTTGGAATCTGTCACGCAAACCCTCGAACATCCACAACAATGCGACGACAAGCATGTGGTTCTTGGACGGGAAATACCGGTAAACAGTGCCGATCGCGACGCCGGCGCGATCGGCCACCGATCGCATCTGCACCGCGTCGTAGCCGCCTTCGGAGGCGGATTCCATTGCGGCGTCGACAATCCGGCGAAAACGCGCTCGCTGCGACGGCGTCGTACGACGTCCGGTCACCGAGCTACGTTCGACCACCGACTGGTCTGCCTTGTCGCCACCTGCCATGTCCACAACCCTTATTAGACGTCGTTTTGCCGACTCCCAATGTAGCCGCCCAACGCAATTGTCGGGTGCATGACTGCCCGCTTCCGAACTGCCCGCCAGTGGAACTGGCCCAGATCAGGAAGCGCGCCGCGGCCGATCGGATCGGCCGCGTCTACGTGGATCTTCCGACCAGTCGCGAGAGGGTGCGCGTCGGCCCGGAGCTGGAGTCCGGCGTCTGTCGGGTTGTGGTGCCCGTCGTTCCGGTCGGCGTTGACCGCCAGGGGCAGGCTGGGCGCGGCGAGCGGGCGGCCTACGTCGATCGGTCTGTGGCTTCTTGGCAATGCCGAACCGAGGCTTGCCGAAGACCAGCGGTATCCAACCGCGACCGCTGCTCTCGACCGAGGCGACAGCCTCGGGCTCACGGAAGGCTGCGTGCGCGATGAGCCCGAACATCAGCAGGGTGGTGATCATCGACGTTCCGCCCGCCGAGATGAGCGGTAGTTGCAGACCGGTCACCGGAATCAGGCCGACGACGTAGGCGATGTTGATGAACGCCTGCACGACGATCAACGTCGTTGCCGTCGCTGTCATGACTTTGAGGAACGGATCAGTGGACCGTTTCGCGATCCGCAGCCCGACGATCAGAACCGCGGCAAAGAGAGCGACGACGATCAGCGCGCCGACCAGACCCAACTCTTCACCGATCACGGCAAAAATGAAGTCGTTGTGCGCCTGCGGGAGATAGCTCCATTTGGCGTCGGACTGTCCTAGACCGCGACCGAAGATGCCTCCGTTCGCCAGTGCGTACTTGGCCTGAGTGCTCTGGAAGTTCAAACCCTGCGGGTCGAGATCAGGATTGAGGAAAGCCTTGATGCGATCCGAGCGGTAACCAGCCGTAAGCCCGAGCACGAGAAATGCGACTGCGGAACCGAGTGTGAGGCTGATGAATGTCTTCATCCGAAACAGCCCGAACCACAGCACCGACATGAAGATGATGCCGATGGTGATGGTGGTTCCGAGGTCCTTCTCCAACACCACCAGAACCAGAACCAGCAACGTCGTACCGCCGATCACCGGCAGCGCGCGGTTGACGTCCATCCGCGCCTTCATGAACGACGCAACCGTCGCTGCGGACCAGATCGCCAGAGCAAGTTTGGCCAGCTCCGACGGCTGGAAGGAAATGCCCGCGATCACAAACCAGCTGCGAGCACCCATTTGTTCCGAGCCGATACCTGGAATCAGCACCAGGACAAGCAGAACAAGACACAGGATCAGCAGCCACGGGGACGCTCTACGCATCGTTTCGGTCGGCAACCGCACGACTGCCACGAACATCACCAAGCCGATCGCCGCGAACATGCACTGGGGCCAGAATCTGGCATAGGACGTCCCGGACAACACATAGGATTCGACGCCCGAAGACGACAGCACCATCAGCAGTCCGAACGCGACGATCAGCACGACCAGACCGACGATCATATGGAAATCGAACAGAGGCCGATTGGTCCACATCGCCGTTCGAGCGCGGAAGGGTGTCGATGTGCGGTCACGTTTGTCCGACGATCCACGGGGTGAGTTAACTGGCTCTCCACTCCCGCGACCGTTGGGCTTGTCTTCACTGCGACCGGTCACCACACAAGTATCGTCCCACGACTCCTAACCCATGGGTAACACAAGTCCCATGAGTCACACGGGCTCGGCCTCCCGAGGTCCATGTAGACCCACGAAATACCAGGTCACGTCCTTCGCCGGCGTCGGTCTGCCACCGCCCCCGCCAACGAGAGCGTCAACATGACCACGCAGACGGCAAGCGCGATCCCGAACGCACGTCCATATCCGTCGGGCGAGCATCCGAGTACACCGAGATACAACCCCGATACCGCGGCCAGCGAGATGGTCGCTGACAGGCGCTGAGACAGTTGAAGGAAACCCGCCGCAACACCGTTCGCGCCCGGCGGTGCATATTCGAGAGTCAGCACCCGATTGGGCGCGTCGACCAAACCGCTGGCAACTCCCGACAACACCGCCAGGACCACCAGCACCGGGATCAGATGTTCCCGCGGAATCAGATTGACCGCTGCGATGTACCCGAGGATGACAAGGATCTCGCCGACTATGGCAAAAACCACTGCACTTCGGCCGAACCTGGCAACCAGCCGCCATCCGAAAGCCGACGTCAATGCCATCGCGAGTGAGCTACCGGTCATGATCAACGCCGCACTCAGCGGGGCGAAGCCCAAACCTTCGATCAGATAGAGGCTGAGCACCGCGTTGACGGCGAGGATGGATCCGAACCAGAAGAGTGCAACCGTCGTACCCAGTCGGAAGCCCCGTGAGGCGATCAACGACGGAAGCAGTACCGGCGTCCCGCCGCGCTCGGCGTACCGACGTTCCCAGAACCAGAAGGCAACGGCAACGCCGAACGCACCGATCAGGAAAGCCGCGGCGACAGTAACACTGGTCCGGGTCACGATGGGCCACAACAGGAGCCCGGTCGTAGTCGCCAGCAGACACAGCCCAACCGGATCGATCGACGCGCCCGATCGGGTGGTTCGATCACGGCGCAGAAAGCGAAACGCCAGAATCAGTGTGATCAGAGCAAACGGCACGTTGAGAACGAGAAGCAACCGCCATCCGAAGTCGGCGTCGGAATACTTCAGCAGTACGCCACCGAGGATCGGTCCGGAAACGCCGGCCAGACCACCCGCGGTGCTGTACGCGCCCAACGCCTTCGCCCGAGCCTTTCCGGACACCCGGTCGGTGATGATGCCGAGCACCTGCGAACTGACGGTGCCTGCGCCGATCCCTTGCCCCAGCCGAGCCAACACGATCATCGACGGATCCGACGCACACGCTCCGAGGATTCCCATCACCGCGAAAATGCTCAGGCCTGCCAAGAACAAGCGTCGACGCCCGACGACGTCACCGAGTCGGCCCGCCGGCACCAGGGCCAAGCCGAAAGTCAGCGAATAGCTCGCAAGGATCCACTGCACCTCCGAGGTCGACGCGCCCAGCGACGCCCGGATCGACGGAACCCCGATTCCGAGCACCGCCGAATCGAGAAGGGTGGTGAAACCCGCAGCTACGCAGACGACGATTTCCCAGCGGACGGCCGAACCGAGCTTGGTGGATTCGGCCGTCGCTGTGACTGTGTGGGACAGGACCCGTTACCCCGCAGCTTCAGACGTGGCCCGACGCGTGAGCGGCGGTCGCAACCCCAAGTGCTCTCGCAGCGTCGACGTGGAGTACTCGGTGCGGTACGCCCCACGCTCCTGCAGTTCCGGGATCAACCAGTCGACGATCTCGTCGAGCCCGGTCGGCACCAGGTACGGCGAGATGTTGAAGCCGTCCGAAGCTCCATTGCGCACCCAATGGACCAACTGATCTGCGACCTGCCCCGGAGTGCCCGCAAAACCCGAACGCTGCGAGGTCTCGATAGCGACCTGACGTAGGGACAGATTCTTTGCCTCGGCAAGAGCACGCCATTCACGTGCGATCGCAATGGGGTCGTTGCCGTCCCGCGCGGAACCGCGCGTCTCCGAAACCGGGCGGGCAACCGGATCTTGCTCGGGGAGTGGACCGTCGGGGTCTCGATCGGAAAGGTCCTTACCCCACACCAGTCCGACGAGAGAGAGGGCAGTCTGACCGGTGAACTGGCCTTCGAGGACCCACCGTGCCTTCTCCTCGACTTCGGACTCGTTCTCCGCCAACACGATCTGCGTGCTGGGCAAGATCTTGACGTCGTCCTCCGGTCGCCCGGCTTTACGCAACCGAGCCCGAATGTCGTCGGCGAAGTCGAGCGCGCCGTCGAAATGAGTCCCGTGTCGCGAGAAGATGACGTCGGCATGGGTCGCCGCGAAATCGCGTCCACTCGGAGAATCACCCGCTTGGAAGATGACCGGATGCCCCTGGCGGCTTCGGGGAAGCGTCGGCGTCACGGAGATGTCGAACTGTGAAGTCTGCCTGCGCACGGCGCCGACGGCGCCCGGAGTAGACCAGTTCTCGGACGTACGAGAATCCGAGATCGCGTCGTCGGCCCACGAATCCCACAGTGCCCGCGCGGTTTCGATGAACTGCCCGGCACGCTCGTAGCGCAGGGAGTGGTCGAGGAAACCACCGCGACGGAAGTTCTCTCCCGTCCACGCGTTGTCGGTGGTCACCGCATTCCAGCCGGCCCGTCCGTCGGAAAGTAGGTCGAGGCCGGAGAGTCGACGCGCAAGGTCGGCCGGTTCGTTGTACGTGGTGTTCTGTGTCGCGACCAACCCGATCTTGTCGGTGATACCGGCGAGGGCGGCCAACTGCGCAATGGCGTCGGGGCGGCCGGCGATATCCAGATCGAGAATCTTGCCGTTCTGTTCCCGAAGCCGCAGGCCTTCACCGAGGAAGAAGGCGTCGAACAGACCTCGCTCGGCGGTGAGTACCAACCGCCGAAACGTCTCGAAGTCGATCTGGGATCCGCTCGCGGAATCGGACCAGATGGTGGTGTGGTTGACCCCCTGGAAGAAGACGCCGAAGTGAACGTGAGCGTCGGGTCGAGGTACGGCGGAGCGTGATGCAGTCATGGCCGAAATATCCTTAGCGCGAAGTCAAGTCAGGAGGAGTGGGCGAATCGATTTGCGGGCCGCTGCAGACCGAGGTTGTCCCTCAGGGTCGATCCCGGAACCGGGCGTCGCGTCAACCCGGCCTTGGACAGCGTCGGAAGCACGAATTTGGCCAGCACCGGAAGGTCCTCGTCGATCACGAGAGCATGGAAATGAACACCGTCGAGGTGTCCCGCCAATTCCTTCAGAACCACGGCCGCTTCCCCCGGATCTGCAGCCAGGAGCAGTCGGCCGGTGACGACGGCATTCCCGTACGAGTTCAGCTCGGTCCTCCGCTGCGCCGCAGACAGATTCGGCGTATCGAATGCCACATCGACCTCGGCGACCACCAATGACGCGCCCTCATCGCGCGCCTTGGCAGCCGACTGTGCAATGGTCTCCACCGAATCACCGGAAACGAGAACAACATCCGGCTGGCGTGGATCGATTTCGCCGTAGCGGCCGAACACCACCAACTGGCCTTGAGGCGGCCGCGGAACGATTGCGGGCCCCTTCACCGAGAACGTGTCGCCCTCGAAATTGACGTAATGCAGACGATCACGCTCGAGGAAACGCCCACTGAGATAGTCACGAACGACGGCGTCGTCCTCCCACGAGTCCCAGAGATCGGTCACAACGGTGACCGAATCCCGCTGCTCTTGCTGACGCGCCGACTCCGTTGTTACCGGAGCCCTCCCCCACGCCCTCGCCGCGGCATCGTCTTCGACCGGAACAGCAAGCCAGCCGCCACGCCCACGCGAGGAGTAGTCCAACGTCGCCAATTGCGAGGACGTATGAAACGGTTCGGCGTACGTGGTCCCGACGACGGGGACCAGCCCGATCGTGCTGGTTGTCGCCGCCACGTACGACGCCCTCGAGACGGCATCGATGCGGCCGACGACGTCACCACTCGGGGGGAGGATGGAATCGTCGAACGTCGCGAACGTGAAGCCGGCATTCTCGGCAGCCGCGACGCGATCGCGCACGGCTTTGCCCGTGAGCAGCTGGTCCGGGCGGTGTGAGCTTCGGCGCCAGGCAGCGGGGTGAGTGCCCTCGCCGTCCAGTTCGATACCCACGGCAAATACAGTCATGTGTCCTCCATCGGTCCTGGCGGTAGCACCCACACTGCGGTTAGGTAGCGGGTTGCTGCGGCATCATCGAGCCAGGTCTCTCAGCCACTCTGGATGGTGGATGCAATCTATGCGGGCCACGCTGGGCAAGTCAAATCACGCTTGTCGAATCATATTGACCTACAACATATTTCAATACAATCATCCTGATCGAAAGGGTTGCGCAACGCTAGCCGACGTAGACACGAAAGAGCCCCGCCCGACTCGCGTCGGACGGAGCTCTCGGTGTGCGCTGGAACGCTACTTCGCGCCCATCCATGCCTGATCGAACAGCATGATGCCGGTTGCAGTCGGAACCACACCGTGCACGTTCTTCTGCCAAGCCCAGAACGACGTGAGCCCGCCGATCGGCGCCGATGGAACCGTCTCGTTCCACAGCGTCTGAATTTTGCCGATGATCGCCAGGGTCGACGAATTGTCCTTGGCCTGTTGTAGATCTGCGATCAGCTGATCCATCGCCGGGTTCGCATATCCAGCAGTATTCGCCATCGAGGTGCTGTTGGTCGTGGAGAACAATCCGAGATCGAGAATCGACTCGTACATTCCGATGCCCGCGTGCGCGAGGTCGAAATCGTGCTTGACGTAGACGTTCTGCACGATGTCGCCGGCGTTGTTGGCCAAGATCAAGTTCACCTCGAACCCGACGGCCTGCAACAGTGACTGCACGGCGAGGCCGATCGCGTGGTCCTTGGGCTCACTGAGCGCGACGTAGTCGAGGCTGCCGTCGTATCCGTCTGCCTTCGCCTGATTCAGAAGCTCCTTGGCCTTTTCGGGGTCGTAGGCAATACCCGGTGTGTCTACATGCCATTGAGACGTCGGACCGAACAACTCCGAGCCCGGCAGTCCCTCACCGTTTTCCACTCGCTGATCGATCAACGTGGTGTCCAGCGCGTAGCCGATGGCCTGGCGAACGCGAACATCCGAGCCCGGTCGGCCCTCACGGTTGTTGATAATCTCGGCACTACCGGCATTGAGCACGTCGATGTAGCCGGGGTAGCCAGCGGACTTGGCGGAATTGATCGCCGACGTGAGGCCGCGAATGTAGGCGACATCGAGCTGACCGCTGTTCAATGATTCGAGATTGGCCTGCGGACCGTTGAGCGCAACCATCCGCAACTTGTCCAGCTTGGGGGCGCCGCCGTAGTAGGACGGGTTGGCCTTGAAGATTCGCTCGACGCTCGGTGTGAAGACATCTTCGGTGAAGGGTCCGGCTCCGATGGCGGTGAACTTGTCGCCCTGCTGCGAACTCGGGGCGACGATCATCCCGTGCCCGAGAGCGAGCATCGACGGAAAACGCATCCACGGCGTCTTCAGCTTGAATTCCACTGTCGTCGGACCGCTTGCCTGCGCCGATTCCACCGAAGCCAGCCACAGTTCGGCGCCATTGCCCTTGCCCGCGTTGTACCGATCGATGCTCGCGATCACGGCGTTGGCGTCGAGGGTGGTGCCGTCACTGAACTTCACACCGTCGCGAAGTTTCAGCGTCCAGGTGGCTCCGTCGTCAGCTGTCTCGAGCGATTCAGCCAACTTGGGCTCGAACTCGCCGCTCGCAGTGTCGTAACTCATCAGGACGTCGTACACAGCAGCGAAGGCCTCACCGCCGGAACCGCCGCGCGCGGCCGTCTTCGTCGGGTCGAGTGAGGGAACGAGCACCTGTACGCCGTACGTCATGGTCCCGCCGGCCACCGCAGTTCCCGGATCAGGCTGCTCGTTGACCATGCCGGTCACGACGTCCGCCGACGCGGTCGTCGTATCGGTCCCGCTGTCGTCACCATTGCTCGCGCAGCCCACCAATAGAACCCCGGTACCGAACAATGCGACGGTGACCCGGCTGACTTTCCCGATGCGCCAAGATCTCGAGTGCGACACGGAGATTCCACCTCACTTTCAGTAGACGCAGCCACGGATCGGCCGCAATCGGCTAATAGTGATGTCCTCTGTGGAGTGACGCCCAGCACGTTCCCGGTGACCGGAAACATTCACGGAGACAAAGGATGCGCATAACTGAGATGATCGGGCCGAGTGGTTGACGGCGACTGACATCCGAATACGAAAAAGCTCCAACCTTATGTTCGAAGAACATGAGATTGGAGCTTTTCGATAAGAATTATGGTGGCCAGGGCCGGGATCGAACCGGCGACCTTCCGCTTTTCAGGCGGACGCTCGTACCAACTGAGCTACCTGGCCGGACGGCACCCGAACCGAATGCCTATCGCATTGCTTTGTTCTCAACCGATTGATTGAGAACAAAGCTTTGCGACCCTGACGGGACTCGAACCCGCGACCTCCGCCGTGACAGGGCGGCGCGCTAACCAACTGCGCCACAGGGCCTTGCTTTTTCCTTGCTGTGAAACCGTACTACATCTTCGAGCCGCTCCCAAACCACTGTCCTGGCCTGGCATTTGTGCATCTCAAAGCGTGTCGTGCGGGTCAAACCATACTGCATCGTTTCGCTTTCGCAAAACGTACCCCCTACGGGATTCGAACCCGCGCTACCGCCTTGAAAGGGCGGCGTCCTAGGCCGCTAGACGAAGGGGGCCCGCCGGATCTCTCCGAACTAGTACCCCAACGGCGTTCCGTTGGGAGCTTGGATAGCTTATGGCACGGCATTCGGAAATCACAAATCGCCTGTTCACGGGCAGAAAAGTGCACTATTCAGTGTCAGGGAACTCGACTTGGGGCCACCCGTCACGATGGAACGTCTCCAACCACTGCGGCGTAGCCATGGCTTCGAGGACTACTTCGAGAGACTCCTCGAACCACTCGCCCAGATCTCCACTGGAGGCAATCAGGTCTGCCATGTACCGCTGACCGGCAAGGCTCGCTGCCAGTACACGCGTGAATTTGTCCGGGTCGGCGTCCTCTCGGAGCAAACCGTCGTCCTTGGCACGCAATGCCAACTCATAGGCGGTCTTTCCCCAGACCTGCCCACCACCGGACTGCACATCCTTGTAGAACTCGGGCTCGATGATCAGCCGGAATTCCGCCTGCACGATTACCTCGGCACGGAAGACCTCGGCAATGTCGAGCACGAGACCGTGCAAAGCGACGAATGGATCGAGGTCTGTTCTCTTGGCCCAACGATCAGTAATTCCAGTGAAGGTTTCGATAGCCGAGGTCAGAACCGCTCGCGCCAACTCTTCCTTGGACTGGAAATGGAAATACATGGCGCCTTTGGTGGCGCGGGAGCCCTCGAGGATCGTGTTCACCGACGCAGCTGCATAGCCGCGCTTGGCGAATTCGACTGCAGCCGCTTCGACCAGGGCGGCGCGGGTACGCCGCGCACGCTCTTGTTGACGTGCCATTTACGGTGTTGTGCCTCTCGCAGAGTTGGTACGCAGAGCCGCCGTGATCGGCGCCTGTCATCCCCCGAAACTTCACAATATCCCCTCCAACACACCCTACGTAAGGACTAGAGCCATACCCGCCAAAAGTACTAGACGCAATCGGCTGTTCAGGGGACAAGAACCGACTTTATGCCCAAAAGACACCAAGTGGTATGGTTTTGGCCGCTCGGGTGCGCCGCAGGGGGTGCGCATCCGAGCTTTTTCGTGCCCGAGATTCTGATAATTCGACCTCGCAGACGGAACTGCTTCGCCGACCGATGGACAGCAGTCCCAAGGTTTTAAACAACTAGTGCAATTGTTTATTCCCCCTTTTCCGTCGAAACCGTGCTGGCAGCATCGAAACAACACAGTTAGACTGTCTAAATGAACGTTGGAGAGGGTCGCAGCAAGGCTCGAGACGAGATCGACGTACTTTGGGACGATCTGGGTGCCTTCGTCCGACGTCTACGCACCAAACGCAACGACCACAAGCTCACGCCGAGCCAGATCCAGGCCCTCGGCCACCTCGACCGACAAGGTCCGTCGACCGCCAAAGAGTTGGCAAAATTCGAGCGCGTCACACCGCAATCAATCGCAAAGACCGTGGCCGCGCTCGAAGAACAGGGCATGGTGACGCGAAGGGCGGATCCATCGGACGGCCGCGCGGTCTTGGTCACGATGACCGAACTCGGCACATCGACCCTTCACGAAGACCGAACGAAACGAACAGAGTGGCTGGCTGAGGTCATCGACGCCGAGTGCACCGAAGCCGAGCGTGACTTGCTTCTGATCGCCGGCCGAATCCTGCGCAGACTAGGCCAGGGCGAGTCCCCAGCATCGACATCGATATCAGAGGAGTCACTGATGAACTCGTGACCACCGTCGTCGAAACGCCGACCCCCCAAACTCCCGTTCCCCTGAAACTGAGTCTTGCTCTCGGCTCCGGAACCGTTCTTCAAGCGCTGAACTCGTCGATGATTGCCGTGGCAATCGTCCCGATCGCCACATACTTCGGTTCCAGTTCAGGCACAGCGTGGGTCATCTCGGCCCTCTACATCGCGACTGCGGTCACGGCGCCGGCGGCTGGTCGACTCGGATCGATCCTCGGCGCCAAACGCGTCTACCTCGCCGGATTGGGCCTGATCGCTGCCGGATCGATCCTCGGCTCGCTCGCCCCGTCGCTGGGCTGGCTGATCGCCGCACGAATCCTGCTCGGAATCGGCACGGCGACACAGTATCCGAACGCAATGACCGTCATCCGCGAATACGCTGACCGCCACCGGACTCAAACCCGTTCAGCTATAGCAACACTCACCATTTGCGCTCAATCGGTCGTCGCGCTGGGGCCCACTCTCGGCGGGTTGTTGGTCGGCACACTCGGTTGGCAATCGATCATGTGGGTGAACCTCCCACTTGTCGTCGTCACTGCCGTATGGGTCTTCTTCGCCGCCCCGAGCGACTCCGCCCTGCCCGACCGGGCCGGCGCCGCTGCGTTGTTCAAGTCTCTCGACCCACTCGGCATCACCCTGTTTCTCGCTCTGACGACATCGACGATGCTCTTTCTCCTCTCTCTCGCCGAGCACGCGAAGTGGTACCTCGTCCCGTCGACGGCCCTCTTCGCGTTCCTGTTCGTCTGGTGGGAACGTCGAACGGCCTCGGCGTTCATCGACGTCCGTGCCGTCGCTCGAAACCGCGCACTGAGCATGACTCTCGGCCGGACGCTTCTGACGTACACGGCGTTCTACTGCATCTTCTTCGGGCTCCCCCAGTGGCTGCAGGTAGCCCGCGGAATGTCACCGATCAGCGCCGGACTCTTCATGCTGCCTGTCGCTGCGGTCGGGATCTTCGCGACCATGTCCGCGTCCAGGGTGTACGGGAAATTCGGCGCACGGATCACCCTCCTGATCGGCACCGCCGCGTTGGCTGTCGGCGGGATTCTGATCGCCTTTGTCGAATCGAGTTCGACTCCCCTTGTGGCACTCCTGCTGATTGCGGCGATCCTGGGCATTCCCAACGGCTTCAACAACATGGGAAACCAGAACCTGATCAACTCGGTGACCACCTCCGCCGACGTCGGAACTGCGATCGGTCTGTACCGAACAATCCAGTACATCGGCGCCAACCTTGCGGCCGTCGTCATCGAGCTGACCATGCGCGGAACCATCGACGACGCGGGTCTGCATCGCACGGGCGGGACCATCGCCGTCATCGGAATCGCCCTTCTGGTGGGGGTGGTGTTTTCACGGACTCTGCGGTCCCGTTAGACTCTGCGCCGCGCCCCTATAGCTCAGTTGGTAGAGCTACGGACTTTTAATCCGCAGGTCGTAGGTTCGAGTCCTACTGGGGGCACCATCCTGACCAGGATCGTCCTGTTCAGATTGTGGGACAGGTACGTTCGGATCGGCGGGAGTGGTCACCAAGTGGTCACGCCCGCCTTTTTGTTCCCTGTTCGAGCGCGGTACGAGACCGGCCGCAGCTTCGGCAGCCTTGGAGTCCACACCAGCCAAAAGGTGGCTGTACGTGTCCGCTGTGATGGCGATCGACGAGTGCCCGAGCCGCTTACTGACGATGGTCAAATCGACGCCGGCCGCGAGCAACAGTGACGCCTGACCGTGGCGCAGGTCGTGCAGACGGATCGAGCGCACACCCGCGGCCTTGGTCAGCTTGTTGAACTGATCGGTTACGTACTGCGGCGGGTAGGGCTGTCCGTTCTCGCGAGCGAAGACGAGACCGTGTTCGACGTAGGCGTCACCCCACTCGGCTCGCTCCATGTCCTGTGCGAAACGGTGAGCCAGCAGAACCCCCGCGGTGTGCGCGTCGATACCGACCACACGATCTTCACCGCTGGCCGTCTTTGGCTTGCCGAACTGGAACTGTCGGTGCTCTCCCCCGCAGTACTCGCATTCGATGCCCGTTCCGTCGATCTCCACGAGCTGTTGACGAACGATGACGGTGTTCTTGTCCAGGTCCACGTCATCCCAACGCAGCCCGCAAGTCTCACCGCGGCGCAGTCCCGTCATCGCCATCGTCTCGTAGAGCGTGCCGAGTCGGTCGGTCGTGGCGTGGTCGAGGAACTTGCCTAGCTCCTCGGCTTCCCACGGCTTCACCTTGGGACGGTTGGCGCGAGGCAGTTCGAGGTTCTCGGCAGCATTGAATGCCACGAGGTGCTTGCGCTTCGCTGAAGTGAGCGCGGTGCGCAGCGTTGCGTGGACGCGCCGGATTGTTGCAGGACTCAGTGTCTTCGGGTGGCGGCGCGCTCCCTTTGCGATCTGTGCGTCTACCTCAGGCTTGGCCTTCGGCTTCGCGATGTCCCGTAGGAACTTCTCGACATGGGTGGCGCGCAGCTCACCGAGACGAAGCCGCCCGAGATGGGGAATCAGGTACGAGTTCACGTGCTGCTCATACGACCGGATCGTCGTCGGCCGGATCCCCGAATCTCGTTTCGCTTCGATCCAACTACGCAGATAGTCAGCGACAGTTAGTTTGTCGTCGTGTGCGAGCTGTCCGGTGCCGGCAGCGTGCAGGAACGCAGAGAGTGCAGCTTCGGCCTCGTCGCTCGACCGGAATCCGGACTTACGAACCTGGCGACGCTTGCCCGTTGACGGGTCATTTCCCACGTCAGCGACGAACACCCACGAGCCGTGAGCTTTGCGGCAGGCTTTGCGCCGGCCCTTTGCATCACGTTCGACGGGGCACCTGCACCGCTTAAGAACACTACCTCTCATGTCCCTTGGCTCCTCGCTACTCAATCAAAGATCTGCACTGACTGACCCGCCGGCGCTAGTTCGCATCGTCGTCCAACAGACTCTGCTCCTCGCGGGGAGAGAGAACTCGGGGCACGCTCGCCCCCAAGCTTTTCAAGCGACCTCTGATGTGGCCGAGCTCTTCGACCAACGACGACTCGTAGGCCGAAAGCCGCCGAGTCTCGAGCGTTTGCTTCTCCCCCGCTTCGGCATAGGCCTCGTTGGCGCGCTGAGTAACTGAGCTGTACTCGTCAGTCAGGCTCTCGTGCCGCCGCAGCAGCATAAGGACCTCGGCCCCCTCTAACCATCTACCAACATACGAAATCGTAGTGCTCGATACCTCCTCAAAATGGGACTTAAAACCCTCGACACCGTGGAGTTCAGCCATTGGTGCCTCACCTGTGAACCAGCGCAGAGCATCCCACGACGTAGCTTCAATTTCAGGAAGCACCTTGATTTTCTCCTCCGCTAGCCCTGGATACAGCAGCACAACCGGAGGTACATCAAGAGCTCCCGCGAGCACAATCAGCTCCGCAACGCCAAGTAGACCACCACGGTCACCCCGCTCGAGGTCGGAAATCCTGGATCTGCTGACTCGGTACCCCAGCTCAGCCGTGCGATCAGACAACCACTGAACGGTCGACTTTCCGCGGGCTTTACGTATCGCGTCGGCAACCCTCTGCGTTGTGTCTCTACCCCAACGATCATTCGTCATTCTGCGAACTATACCGAGATCTTGCGTAATTTGGCACAATCACACAGAATGTGTAGCACAACGAGCAATCGATCGATTTCTCGCAGAACAGCGAAGGACTCCTCATGCCCACTGCACCAGAAGTGAAACCGGACGTCACGATCACAGAACTGCAGAGTGCGCCACCAACAGTCAGCTTGTGGCCCACCGCCGGTCAAGCACTCGGCATAGGGCGCTCGCACGCCTACAAACTTGCAAGCAGCGGGGAATTCCCAGCCAGAGTGCTTCGCCTCGGCGGGACCTATCGAGTACTGACAGCCGATCTGCTGTCCGTCTTGGGAATCGGTGACACCTAAGAATTTGATCCCAGTCACTGTAGGGATTTCTAACTTCTAAGCACCGAGATGAGGATGGTCGGGACCTCTGGCAAGGTCCCGACCATCTAACTCAAGTTTCTCGACACCCACACAGCTCGAGCAACAAGGTATCCGCCGCCAAAAGCGTGCGGGGGATGCGAAACCCTTTATCCAAGGCAGAGTTTCACGTTGACAATTGTATACGACAACAGCCCGCCAGCCATCCCGGAACGGGAAATGATCTCCGCCGAGACGATGTTTCTCGGCGCATTAATGTGGGCCCGACCAGCCGAATTACATACGATACTCGCCCATGTCGATAGCCACGACTGTGAAGATCCTTCTGCACGAACGATTCTGGCAGCAATCCGCAGACTGGCCGAAGCGAAACGACCCACTGACAGCACCGGCATCGCTGACGAACTGCAACGCAATGGCCATCTTGGTGGCCACGCCGGTCAACTGGTCAGTCGTCGACTTCTAGATGCCGTCACTTGTGGCGCCGACGCACACGGACTGCGAACCTACGCCGCCGCAGTCGTATCCGCGTCCTACCGACGCCGGTACAGCGCACTCGGCCGCGGTCTCATTGAACACGCGGACAGCTGGCGAGAGGATGACCTACTTCCCTATCTCGTGGCTGAAGGCTCAGAACTTCGGCTCCACTCGAAGAGGCTAATTGCACTCCGAGGTGATTGCGCATGACCGCGCTCTCGTCAACGACGAACGGTCAAGTCGTGGATAGCACGATGCCCACTCGGAAGCCCCTCAAAGACCGACTGTTGACGCTTGCCAGTCTCGCAGACATCGGTTCCGTCGAAGCGCTCGTGGACGGAATCATCTATCGCGACACCATTGCCCAGCTGTCCGGCCCCCCTGGTTCGTACAAATCGTTCTGCACCGTTGGAATGAGTGTCGCCGTCGCAGCCGGCGAAAACTGGGAAGGGCACCATGTGCCCACGAAAGGGAAAGTTGTCTACGTCGCAGCGGAAGGCGCGACGGGATTGCGAGCCAGAATCCTGGCTTACTGCGAGCTTTCCGGGATCGATCCCGACGCACTCGAGGGGCAACTGTTCATCCTGCCCTGCCCAGTACAGCTCGGCGAGCTCATTGATATCAGTGAAGCCGTGGAGATGGTAAAGGAGATCGATGCTGACTTACTCGTTCTCGATACGCGGGCACGGTGCACAGTCGGCTTGGAAGAGAATTCGGCGACAGAACAAGGGAAAGCCATCCGGGCGCTTGAGCTGATCCAGAAAGCTGCCGATTGTGCGGTTCTCACCGTCCATCACAGCTCGCGCGGCGGGACCGCTGGTCGTGGATCGAACGCATGGGACGGCGCCGTATGGTCCGACCTTCGCCTCGAAGGTGGTGATCTCATGGCAAGAATCCATGTCGAGAAACACAAAGATGTTCCTGCCGGGATGGACTACCACTACCGACTCGTTCCACACACGGTCAGCAAGAGGCTGATGCCGGAGGCCGACGAACCGCAGCGGCGAACACTGGTGCTCATCCAGGCCGACAGTATGTCCGGAAATGGCGCCCGAACAAACCTTCTCGCCGCCGAGAAGAACAGCAGCCTGCTTCTGGACATACTCCGAACAAAGCTGACCCAGGACGGTCTACCGGGATCCGAGATTCGAGAGATCGCCCTCGAACACGGCATGAAACGCACCTCGTACTTCGAAGCGTTAAAACTGCTGGTCAATAGCAACAAACTCAAGAACATCGGTACCGAGAAGCGAACCCACTATGTCGGGATGCCTGCATTTTTCCCTGCTGCTGACGGCCCGTGATCGAACAACGTCCAAGTTTGTCCGGAGTTTGTCCGAGGTTTGTCCGCGAAGCGCCGTTATGTTCGTCCGCTCTCTCCTCTCTAAGGAGAGCGGACAAACGGACAAACGCTGACTACGAATCAGCACCTCCGATCACCACCACCTAAGAGAGACCATGACTGTGCCGAACCACACTGCTGTCGACGCCGTCGCCTACGTTGCGAACATCGTCGAAGCCCGCGTCCAACGCGCGATCCACGCTATCGCGGACAACATTCCCACCGCGCGAACAACAGCCGACGACCTCTACGAGAGCAATCGGCGTGCACTCGACTCACTCAGCCAACTCATCTACGACGTCCACGATGCTGCGCGAGCACACACCACCAGCTCCACGTACTCCGACGGTCGCCCAGTTTCATCCACCGTCGAAATCGGCAACACCGGCGGAACAATCACGCATCACTGGAACCCAGACCCCACTAAGAACACACAACAGCAGTTCGACGTATTCACCAGCACAGGACGCACCACCATCACCCTGATCCCACCCGCGACAGCCAACGCCACCTTCCACCCCTACAACGCCCCCGCACAACCCGAAGGACCACTCGCATGACCGACCTCATCGCAGTCCATCGCCAACAGCGCACCAAAGCGCCAGCCAAACGCTGCACCACCACACACTGCGCACAACTCACCCGACACCCAACCCAACTCTGCCCAGACCATCGTGGAAACCGCCGATGAACACCAAACCCAACCAAACACCCACAGACACTCTGGAAAACCCGCACAGCGGAGAACCCCAGGCCGAAAAACCCCACCCCAATACCACCGCAATACACACCAACTGCTGCGCAGCCACCTGGACCGGACTCACCACATGCCACTGCAGCAACTGCCACACAACCTTCACCAGCCCCAGCGCCTTCGACCAACACCGACGCCACAACCACTGCCTACACCCCACCGCCGCCGGCCTCACCCAAATGCCCCGACAATTCACCGCCTACGGCTGGCCCGGAACCCACCCACAACGAAAGCAACCCACATGAACACCCGAATCCACCAAATACTCGACGCCACAATCAAACCCACACCAAACACCACACCCGACAAACTCGACCGCGCAACACACAACCTCATCTGGCAAGCATCCGCCAACACAGACAGCCCAACCCGACTCATCAGCCTCATCACCGACTACAACCACACACTCGGCACCAACGGCCACCACTACACCGCCATCGCAATCACACAAATGGCCACCATGATCCTCGAACCAATCCTCGAACTATGCGACGCCGAAAACATCCCAGTCAGAAAGGAATTCAAACGCGCAGCACTCGAAGTAAAACTCCGAAGCACAGGAATGTCCGACTAACGACGAATCCATTCCGAGGCCCATCTGGTTCTCACACACCAAGCGTGTTTCGGCTCTTACCTGCACCCCGCACCAACCGGTCGGAGCCTCGTGTGCGCGCGTGTGCGCGCGCGAGGAATCGTTTTGAACATTTGTTCTGGCTCGTCCATTATTCGTTTGAAGGGAAAGTTTCATGTCTGTTTCGCACAATGGGTCACAAGATGATCGAGCTGCGTCGATCGAGTCCTTGAAGGAGTCTCACCGGGGTCGAACAGGTCCTGGGGCTCAGTCTCGACGCCGCGAGGAGGCGAGGGCCGAGTTGGATGAACAGGTTGCCAAGGCTTTGGATGTTCCGATGTCGCAGGAGGAGGCTCGCGCTGCCCGCGAGGTGGAACGTCTCGAGGAGGAGGCTCGGATTGACGCAATCCGGGAGCGCAAGCGCGCAGGCCGGACTGATGATGATGTTGCCGCATTGATCGAGGAACGGCGCAATAGGGATCAGGATCGATCCGCACGGACGGCAGCCGCGCACGACTCGGAGGTGGAGCGCATGAACGCAGTCGGGAGGCAGGCGAGGGCTGCGCATTTGGCGAGGCAGTCGACGTACCGGACTGAAACCGTCGCGCGTGCTCAGGAGCGTGCGGAGGCGAAGCGCAAAGCTCTCAGGGAACGTCAGGCGTTCATTTCCAGTGGTGGTCGCGTGACGTCGATCGAGGATTGATGGAGTGTTCGCCCGGCCACTCGACGCGAGCGGCCGGGCGAACGTTTATCAGTCGGAGTTCGCGGCTGCTCGGTTGATGAAGTCTCGTACGTCGGCGGTGAGCCAGCGTAGGCCGGCTCGGGTGCCTAGTGGGCAGAATCCTTTTTCGTACAGGGGGTGTCCGCCGCGGTTTCGGCCTTTATGGACGGCTGCTGGCGTGATGCTTAGTACCGAACACAGTTCGGCGAGGGTCATCAGTGGTTCGATCGCTGGTGGGTGGTGCGGTGGATTTGGTTTGGTCACGTACTCTCCGATTGTGTGGACTGTTGAGTATCGTTGATTGAAAAACGTTGCGCCACTTGATGGTTATCGAGTGGCGCGCTAGACACTAGATATCTGGGTGGATCCGGGGATGGGTGGCGGGAAGGTGATGGGTGACGACGAACTGACGACTCAGGAAGCTGCGGAGATGCTGGGCGTCTCACGTCCGACGTTGGTGCGGTTGCTCGAGGAGGGCGAGATTCCGTTCGAGAAGCCCAGTCGGCACCGGAGGGTCAATCTCGCGGATCTCCTCGCATACAAGTCTCGTATCTCGGAGCGGCGCAGTGCGGTGCTCGCTGAAATGACTGCTGACGCGGCGGAAGACGATGACTTCCACGGCGTTAACGGTTTCGTCGAGACGCGATAATTTCGCAGATCCCGGATATTATTGCCGGCGATGAAACATGGTTTGTGTGCACCTATGGATGCCTCGAAACGACATGGCCGTGATTCCGAATCGCGCTCTTACACTGCAGTTGTCGGGTTTCCGCAGGTCTGACGGCGTGAGCCACCCCGTGGCGGTTTTTCGGGCACACCGTCGCGAATCGATTTCGATGCCGTCATGACCCCGTCTTCGGAGTGGGCAATGGCCGGGCAGATCGGTTCCAACAGCCCCGGCATGCAATCCGCATGCCGGGGCAAATGCCTTAACGGCTTATTGCTGTTCGACGTGTCACGAACCGAAAGGGCTGCTGAGGCTTCCGGTTCCGTTGCCGGGCTCAGTTGTCGGCGTGCCGATCGTGAACGGCGTTTCAGTCAGTGAGTAGACAGGTTTGTTGTCTTCGATAGCTACGCAGACAACACCGGAAACGTAGTTGCCGTCGTCGATGAAGAGGATCTTCGCAGTCTTTGTCTCACCTGCATTCACGTCAACCCAGGCGTCTCGGTCAGCCCCCTGCGAGGTGCCTGTGTTAGGGGACACCGGCGTTCCCACGAAGAAGTTGATCGGGTTATTGGCGATGTCGAGTTCGGCGCTTTCGTGAAGCTTCTTTGCTTCAGCTGCCGTATGCACCCACGGCCCCGTGCACTGCCCGATGTTTCCTCCGTCGGGGGCTTTGATTGTCACGTTCGCAGTGTTCGCCACGCTCGTTACTGTCACTGTGGCAGCGGGCGCAGCGTGTGCGAGGGCGGGGACTGCGAAGGCGGTCGCTGCCGCGAGGGCCGTGACGGTGGTGGCGCGTCTGATCAGGCTGGTCATTGGGCCTTCTTTCGTTCGGTCATAGGGAATCTTGGCGGTGAATGAGGAAACTCCGGCGCGGGATTTGCTCACCGGGGCTGCATTTGTGGAGAAGAAGACGTGTGTTGGGCGGTCGGTCACGAACCGAACGGGCTCCCGATGCTTCCGGCTCCGTTGCCGGGCTCAGTTGTCGGGGTACCAACCGTGAACGAAGTCCGAGCTAGCGTGTAGACGACTTTCCCGTCCCAGTCCTGGCATAGGGCCCCCGCCACGTATTCGCCGTCCCTGAGGAACGGAATCGTCAGGGTTTTCGTCTCGCCAGGCTGAAGGTAGGCGTACGACTCGAACGACGGGTTGTCGGCTGCTGTCGGGGATGCAGGATTGCCGACTAGCCAATTTCGTGGATTGTTCGCCAGGTCGAGCAGTGGACTTGCGTCCATCAGTTTGGCGTCCTGGGCTGTGTGCACCCACGGCCCCTGGCAATTGCCGTTCCGGGTGAGACTGTCCGGCGCGTGAATGGTCACGACGGCCGAGTTGGTTCCAGGCTCAACGGAAATAGTGGCGGGCGTCGGCGCTGCGGAAGCGAGCGCGGGAACCGCGAGGGCTGCCGCTGCTGTGAGGGCGGCGGTGGTCGTGAAGCGTTTGATTTTGCTGGTCATGGGCCGTCTTTCGCTCGAAGTCAGCAGATCGTACCAATCAGTCTGAAGTGGGGGTATGGCGCAGGGCCGGAGAACTGGCCCGCACAAAGTCGACCGTGAACCAGTCGGTCGGATTTGGCATGAATGGCGCGATGAGATTCTCAGAAAGATACGGCTACGCACCCATCCGTAGTGCGATCCAAGTCGAGGTGCTAGACGACGCGACACGCACCCAGATTTGGAATCTGCTCTACGCAACCGTGTTCGACCACGGCGCGATGGCCGACTACGAAGTCGATGCGTTGTTCGCCCCTATATGGACTCTTCACTATGGGTATGACGCCGACCAGTACCGGAGTTCCTACGACATCGACACCTGGGTGAAGACATGGATCAAGAAGGGGCCGTGGAACGGGTCTACGACCTGGTGGAGGTTCTGACCGGGAAGGTGCCAGCGTTCGCCGCTTCAATTAACTCACTGCTAGAGGAACACAAAGCGGGCTATCGGGTGCTGGCGGGGCGCGTCGTCCCAATTTCGGATGAAGCAGAGGTGTCGGAGATCGAAACCGCGATCGGTTCGGAGCACGAAGGGACCCGGCACCACCTGAAGCAGGCCTTGGATCTTTTTGCTGATAGGGACAACCCTGACTACCCAAACTCGATCAAGGAGTCGATCAGTTGCGGTTGAGTCGAAGGCCGGCCAGCTGACTGGTAGAAGCACCTTAGGGAAAGCCCTCGACGAGATCAAAAAGTCGGGTCCGTACGTGCATCCGTCTTTGGTCGAGGGGTGGAAGAAGATTTACGGCTGGGCGAGCGATGAGGACGGGTTGCGTCATGGCTGCGATTCGGCGCCGACCCCGGACCAGGATCTCGCGCGATACATGCTGGTGACCTCGTCGGCGTTCGTGAACCTGCTGACCGCGGCCGAAGCGAAGCAAGGCAAGTGACGCGTACGAATCCTCGGAGTTGAATGAGAAAACCCCGGCGCGCAAATCACGAACCGGGGCTGTTGCTTTCAGTAGTGTCGCCGTGCCTGCTGGATGACGATGATGTCATCTTTGACGACGTAGACGAGACGATGCTCGCGGTCGATGCGACGAGACCAGGCGTTCAAGTCGCTGTATCGCAGAGGTTCGGGTTTACCGGTCCCGGTGAAGGGATCCCGCTTGATGTCCTTGATCAGATCGTTGATCTTTTTGAGCATCTTGCGGTCTGCGACAGACCAGTGGGTGTAGTCATCCCATGCGTCGTCCGTAAAGGCGATATTCACTCGAGAAGCTCTCTTTCGGTGTATTCGCCACGTCGGGTTGCCTCCAGACTGCGGATCAGGCGCATCGCGTTTGCAGGCGATGACAGCAGGTGCGCGGTCTCGACGATAGAGTCGTAGTCGTCCTTCGAGAGGAGAACGGCGTTCCCCTTCTTTGAGACGATTTCGATCGTCGTGTGGTCGTCGTTGACCTGCTCGATGAGCGGGAACAGCGACTTCCTGGCGTCCGTGGCGGTGATGGCATTGGACATACGGCCTCCTGAACAGCAGCTCGCATCGATGATGATTTCGGTTTTTGGTTTCTACGCCACTGTTGCTACCTAGTGTACCAAACCGGTACCTAATTAAGTACCACTATGGTTCACGATGCCACTTGCGGCAGTTCAAGTGCCCTTACCAAGGACCCCAAGCGCTACTTCTGGCTCGCCTCCGTCCACCCCGAACGCCAGGATGCCCCGAAGACTGCGATGGATAGCCGCGTCGACGATTTCGTCGGGACCCTTGCACACGCAGGTCATAATTTCAGGTCATAATTTGCGAATTTCGACCGAAGACGTCATTTTATGACTGCGAATGAAATATCAACCGCGAGCATTCCTCGCGGAGACATGCCGAGCGAATGCGCTGCTTCGACTGAGTTTCCCAGTCGATGCCAACGCACGCTGTTTCCCAGTCGATGCCAACGCACGCTTGAATGCTGCCGATGTAGAGCCCAGCTCCTTCGCAACTGCGAAGAACAATCCCGCACAGGCTCGCCTACTCAGAAACTTGAAGGGGGGTGTAATTTGGGAATATGACATTGGATCCCCTGGCGCGCGTTGCAACCACGGCGGCGACCAACAAAGCGGCACAACAATCGTCGATCGATGCAGCAGAAGCCCACCGTGCGGCGATCTACGCAGCAATAGACGCTGGCATCCCCATCGCGGACATCGCGAGGGCGGCCGGCGTCAGCCTGTCGCGGGTTTACACGATCGCGAAGGCCCGCCCCAAGTAGCTACGAGCACCCGGCTTGACGAACTAGTTTTTGAAGGGGGGTTGAATTACTTTAAAGGGGGGTGTAAAAATGAATCAGCCCCAGGGACACCAACCTGGATGGCACATCCCCTCGAGTAAGGCATCCACATGGCACACATCACCCCAATCAGGCCTCGAGTCACAGACATACAAGGCAAGGAAGTCTGGGTGCACCCCTGGTCTGCAGAATCATCCAACCCTCTTGTCCAGCTGTACATTCCAGAGCTACAGCACCAAAGCCTCCACCTCGAGCCAGAGCAAGCCAAGCTCCTACTCGCGCAGCTGACCAGCGCAATCGAAGAACTCGAACCCGCAAGCGCACTCCTGGAGGTGTCAGCATGAGCATCACACTGGATCACTTCACTGTGGAAGGCACCAGCATCACCTCCCTCCATTCCGACCAAAGGGTGGGCAGTCTGGACATTGTTGCCCAGCACGGTCACCCCATCACCATCAGCGCCGGCGCAATCGACACGATCGAAGGCCTGACCCCAGAATTGGCCAGGGCCCTTGCCCAGATCCTCAGCAAAGCAGCTGACCTCAGCGATGGGAGGCACATTCGCTAACCCGCTCAACCCACTCGACACCCCCAGAGGCTTGCCTGGATGCCAGGCAAGCCTCTGTTGTTCGTCAAGAAGGCACGCAAACCCGCCAAGATGGGGTTCCATGGAGGTGTGAGAACCGGCCGACCTGCGCGCACATACGACGAATTGGCGGCCGCGTTCGAACTTCTCCTTGTGGTCGCCATCGAGGACGGCGAGATCGTGTCGTGCCATGGCCTCTCACCATCAATTGAAGGCGCGGTCGTCGAGATTCTCCTCAGCTCCGGCCCTCGACAATCCGAAGCTGTCGCAAACGCTCGGTCGGTCTTCGAGATGACATACAAACACCTGAGCTGAACCCCAGTTCTCCATGCGGACAAGGATTTTCATTCAATTCGAACGCGAAACTCGTGGTAAGCTACTTCCGCGCTAGCAGTGTGTCCGCAGTCAGACACCCACAAATCTAGCCAATCCTTCGCGTATCCCCACCCGGGGTACCAGATCGCCTCCCACTTCATCGCCACACCCCATCGGAGCACATGCCGATGGGGTGTTTTCTCGACCCCGAAAGGTCACCAACACCATGAGAAACGCCTACCGCCGACTATTCGCCCGTCTCGGATTAACGCCCCCAAGGCTCCGACGCAGTCGAATGGCCCATTCAGTCGACGCAGCATCTACGAGCAACTCCCCTAAGCCCGGGTACGCCGCGCGCATCAAAGCAGCAATCCAGCGCCGACTCGCGCGATAGCTACGTAAACACCTGCGCTGCAGCTCATTAGATGAAGTAGCAGCGCAAGACAACAAGAAAAACAACTGAATAGCGAGGCGCACATGTCAACGTCGTACAACGCTGGATCCGCACGGCTGATCGTCGAACCCGAACTCAAGGCGAACTTCCACGAGCGCGTCAAGTTCCTCGTCGACGCCAAACATGTCGAAGCGAACGTTCAAGTTCTCCCGAACCTTGCCGGATTCCACCAGCGAGTGCGGAACGGTACCCGGAACATGCAGGCCGTCGAGGTCGACATCACCCCGAATCTCACTGGGCTGCGTAATCGCGTACGTACCCAGTTGCAGGGGATGGAAGCCGACGTCACCGTTCGCGCCGATCTGGACCTGGCCAGGGCACATGCGCAAATGCAGGCGTTCCGGGCATCGATCAGAGACGTCCACATGAACCTGGACATCGACACAGGTGCGGCGATGACTCAGGTCGCAGCTCTGACCGCACAGGTATTGGCGCTCGAGGCGCTGATTCGTGGCATGCCGCCGATCCCTGCCGGTGGTGGAGGTGGCGGCGCAGGCGGCGGTGCCGGAGCAGCTCTCAGTGGCATTGCTTCCGGTGCAGGTCTGGCGAAGATCGCTTTGGTCGCTTTGGGTGCAGTGTCGTTGGTACCGCTCATCGGCCAACTCGTCCAGGCAGCAGGGGTCGTTGCGCTGCTACCCGCGATGGGTGCGGCTGCAACGGCGACCTTCGCAACGATCGCAGTCGGTGCCACCGGCATCAAGGACGCCTTCGAGGCAGGCAAGGAAGTGGCCAAGAACTCCGCGAAGGAGTCGGCAGCCGCAGCGAAGCAGACCGAGGCCGCTCAGCGCTCTCTTGCCGACGCGATCGACGCGGTGGAGCAGGCGGAGAAGGGCCACACGCGAGCACTGCGTGAGGTCGAGTCTGCGGAGAAGAACAACCGTCGTGCGGTGGCGGACGCGGAACTCGCTCAGAAGTCGCTCACGCAGGCGCGCAAGGCCGCAACCGAGCAGATCGAGGACATGAACCTCGCCCTCAAGCGCAGTTCCCTCGACGAAGAGGACGCGTTACTCGGGGTTCAGGAGTCCTGGGAACGACTGGTCGAAGCCCGAAGCTCCGGCGATGCGACCCCGACCCAGCTACGCAGGGCCGATCTCGCGTACCGCCAGCAGGTCCAGCGTCTGACGGAAGTCCGCGAGGCGAACCAGGATCTCCGGGCCGAGGTCGCTGACGTCAACGCCAAGGGCGTCGAAGGTGCGGACCAGGTCGTCGCTGCGCAACAGGCAGTGGTGGACGCCGATGACCGTGTCGTCGACTCGAAGCAAGCGATCGTCGATGCGCAGGATCGAGTCGCTGAGTCGCAGAGAGGGATTGAGCGGGCACTCGACAACGTGGCGGTCGCTCAGCAGAACCTGAACGACACCATGGCAGCAGGATCGCCGTCCCTCGAGAAGTACAACGAGGCGCTCGCGAACCTCTCGCCGAATGCACGGCAGTTCGTCGAGATGACACGCGGAATGTCCGACGCCTGGAAGGAACTCCGGTTCTCGGTACAGGACGCGCTGTTCGACGGGATGGGGCAGAAGTTCTCGGAGCTCGGCGGCACCTACATGCCGATTCTGACGGACGGTCTGACGGCGCTGGCGGACGTGTTGAACACCAAACTGAAATCGGCCATGGATTGGCTGATGACCGATGGTGTCAAGGACGACATCTCGCAAATTCTCACCAGTACGGCAGAAGCGTTGGGGCCGTTGCTGGATGGTCTCGGCAATCTCGGTTCTGCGCTGCTGGACCTCTCTGCCGTCGGATCGGATTTCCTCCCGTCCATCACCGGTGCTTTCGAGGAGGGGACCGGCAATTTCGCCGAAATGATCCACTCGATGCGCACCACCATCGACGAAAACGGTAAGTCGCAACTGCACAATTTCATGCAGGAAGCGATCGACACGTTCGCTCAAATCTGGCGCATCATCAAGGGAATCGGCGAACTCGCGGGCAACATGTTCGCTGGCTCGGATGAGGTGGGGGAGTCCTGGCTCGACTCGATCGAGTCCACCCTCGACCGCTGGAACGAATTCCTCGGAACGCCCGAAGGTCGGCACGAAATCAAGAAGTTCTTCGAGGACGTCAAGTCGATCGTCGAATCGATCATGGGCATCATCGCCACTTCCGCAGAAATGCTGAAGTGGTTCCGCCCGGCCCGAAGTAGCGACGACAGTGAACAAGGCGACGCACCCGGCAAGGTCCCCGAACAACTCGAACCGGGCCAAGCCGAGCAGGCCGGATGGTTCCGTCAAATCTGGGACTGGGCTGACAACGACGCCGATTTCGGCGGCAAGTTCGCCCGCGGCGTCAACTCGTTCTTCGGCTACAACAACGAGACAGACGAGTACGACGGTGGTCTGTGGAACAAGGACCACGGCGGCTGGGGCGGGGCGATCAACCGCGGGCTGAGCGGCGTCGGCGACTTCGTCAGCGGCGGCGCGTGGGACTGGATCGGCGCGGAAGAAGGGCAGTCTCCCGCCGCAGCGTTGTGGGAGAAGTCGATCAATGCGGCCAAGGACGCCTGGGACGGATTCACCGGCTCTGTCGGCGACAAGGTCGAGGACACCAAGAAGTGGTTCGGTGACGTCAGCTCCCGGATCGGTGAAATCGGATCATCGGCGATCACCGGTCTACGAGACGGGGCGAAGGCCAAGTGGGACGAACTGTGCTCACGGGTCTCCGACGGTTGGAACAACACCATCCGGCCGGCGTGGGACACCCTACGCAACGAAGGCCTCGGTGGACTCGCCAACGATTTCCTCTCGAAGATCACCAACGGAGCCGTCACGGACTGGAAGAACCTTCCATCCGCCATCGGTTCCGGTATCGCGGACATCGTCGAAAAGCACTTCCCAGGCTTCCGGGGCGCGCTCGACGAACTGCGAAACTTCTTCGGCGGCATCGTCTCTGCAATCGGTGACATCTGGGACGGATTGAGGGAACGTCTGGCCGGGCCGATCAACTTCGTCATCGACACCGTGCTCAACAACGGGCTCGGCAAAGCGTGGAACGCCGTCGCGGGACTGCTCGATCTGGAACCGTGGCCGACGATCGATCCGATCGGTGAAGTCGGCGGCAAGTCCGGCGGAAACATCGCCGACCGCATGATCCATCGTCGCGACGGTGGCGCGGTGTTCGGTGCAGGTGGCCCGCGCGACGACAAGATTCCCGCCTGGCTCTCGAACGGCGAGCACGTCTGGACAGCAGCAGAAGTCATGGCTGCAGGCGGTCACGGCGAGGTCGAGCGGATGCGCCGCGAGACCCTGGCCAGCAACTACCGAGACGGGGGTCGGGTCCAGAACAAGGGACCGGCGAAGTTCGCGCTCGGTGGTGGTGTGATCTTCGGTTCCGACACCGACACTTGGATGGCGCAGGTCATCCAGGACGCGTTCCCGGAAGTGACGATCACGTCCGCTCTTCGCCCCGGCCATTCCGGCTATCACGGCAAGGGCGGCGCCGTTGACATCGACGGTCCGAACAAGCAGGCCTACGCGGACTGGATTTTCCAGGCGTATCCGCAATCGGCGCAGCTGATTTGGGGTCCTGGACCGTTGCTCTACAACGTCGGCGGAAACATGATCACCGACCAGGGTCAGCTCTCGAATCAGGTGTACGCCGGTGACTTGCCTGGTCACTGGGATCACGTGCACTGGGCGAACGATTTCCCGCAGGCCGAAATGAGCGACGAGGAAAAGAAGTCGTTGTTCGAACGGTTCACGGGAGCGATCAGCGGGGCGTTCAACATGGTCCGCAATCAGACTGCGAACCTGTTCGAGCTTCCGGTCAAGGGACTGCGGAAGATGATTCCGGAGTTCTCGGAATTTGGCATGTTCGGGCAGATTCCGCTCGCCGTCTACGACAAGTTGACGGACGCGGCTTTGACGATCGTCCGTGGCAAGTCAGCCACTTCCGGTGGTGGAGATGTCCCGTACGACAAGAACTCTGGTGCGGAACAGTGGCGACCTCTCGTGGAGAAGCTGTTCGACGAAAAGGGTATCGACCGGTCATTGGTCGACAAGTACCTGTACCAGATCCAACGGGAATCCGGCGGTGACCCGAACGCGATCAACGACTGGGACGTCAACGCGCAGAACGGTGTCCCATCGAAAGGTCTCGCTCAGGTCATCGACCCGACGTTCCAGTCGTACAAGGACCCAGGGTTCGACGACATCTGGGATCCGGAATCGAATCTCCGTGCGTCGCTGAACTACCTGCTTCGTGACCCGAAGTTCGGTGGGCAAGGTGTCGCAGCGTTGACCGGTGCCGGATACGACCAGGGCGGGGTCTTCAAGGACAAGACCTTCGGGTTCAACCTCTCCGGAAAGCCCGAAGTCGTGTTCACGGACGATCAGTGGCGGTTGCTGCAGCAGTACATCCCGGCCGTGACAGGTCAACCGCTGACCACACCCGAATCGCCTTCGGTAGCACCTGCTCTCGCAGGTGATCCGGCAGCACCAGTTCCGGTTGCGGCGGCGTTCGATCCGCAGGCGTACATGAACACACGCCTGGATAAATACGGCAAGGACGTCGGCAAGATCGGTCAGGACGCTCTGCTCGAAATCTTCGGGCTCAAGGGCACTCCCATCGATCCGAACAGCTACTACCGACAGGCCTTTGAGCAGGCGTCGAAGGCCACAGTGCCGTCGGCGGGTGCTGCTCCCGGTCTCACCGCCGGGTCGCAGTACAACGTCGGCACCACCAATCGACCGGACCAGATTTACGCCGGTGACGGCGCTGCCCCGGTCGACCAGTCCACAACCATCAACATTCAGGTCCAGTCTGTCGAAGAGGCATTCGCGAAAGCGAAAACCTATGCGGCGCAGCTGGCCCTGCAGCACGGGGCGAGGTGGAGCTGAACGGCCAAACTCATATGCTCCGAATGAGATGCCCCCGACTCCTTGGGGTGGAGGAGTTGGGGGCATCTCTTTCTGTATTCCTCGGGATCTTGCGGAAATCCTGCTGCTATCGGGAACCGGACTCGCATTTTCGAGTCAGGTGGTGCCGCCCGCCGACGATGTTCATTGCATAGACTTGACGAAGGTCTGGCGTCCGGACCGTGAAACAAGGGAGTTGCGGCGGGTGATTGAGAAATATGCAAGCGTGTGGGAATCAATCTCCGATTCCGCAGGTGAAGCCGAGGTCATGAAGGTCAGATCAACGCTGATGATCGGCCTCCGAGAACACGCCGACGCCAAACAGTGGTCAACAGAGGAAGCAGCAAAACGTTTCGGCGTCACACACCCGAGGCTGTCCGAAATGATGATGGGCAAAATCGACCGCTTCACGATCGACGAGTTGATCACCATGACAACGAACGCTGGGCTTCGCGCGCAATTTACTGTCACGCCGGCTGAGAGCTATTGATCAGGCACGACGACGACTTCGTGTTCGACCAGGACGGCCCCGGTTGGGCGCGTACCAATCCCCCAATATCTGCCGCGGCATGCCGTCCTGGGCGCCCGCTGAGTTAGGCGTGTCAGCTCGGCAGGGGCCGTGTGCATCGAGCAAACCGTCACGAATGCTCGATGCGCAACCTGGCGGCCTACCTGGCTTTAGCCTGACCGGTACGCTACTTGGGCGGACGCAGCAGCACCTAAAGTGAGTGCGATACCCGTGAAATACTAGGTTGTGACAGGGATGGAAATGGTCGGGTTCAAAACCTCAAGCTGAGATGCATACGCTGTCACCACTCGGTCATACAAGTCTGGAGTCCTCGACGCTTCCAATGTGATGACTAGTGCATAACTCAGCTCATCGGTCGAGCTGCTTTTCGAGCCGCCTTCTCGGGAGTTGTAGTGAATGTCGAAGACCGGCTGAAGCAGCGTTGATGCCAAAAAGGTCTGCTTGTGGTGAAGTGTCGTTTCCCATTTATGAGCGTCGTTGCGTAGCTCGTTCTCGTGCATATAGTCGCCACGCTGAAAGAAGGGCTTCGTCGCTGGGTTCACCGAATCGCCTTTGAACTTCTTAATATGAGGTCGAAACCTAACCTCGAGGCCAGCCCTTGTGTAGTTTCCTGGATCCTGGGGGTCAACAGGAGCGAAGAACGAAAATGTTGCTCCCACAGTAACTTTGCCCCTGTCAATTCCGTCAGGAAGCGGAATCGACGCCCGGGTCCAACCACCCGGCCGGATCCTGCCTTGGTACACAACACGAGCAGTTCCGTCAGGGCACACAACGATATCGTCAAGCGCAGCAGGGATTCTGCCCCATCCGACTTCATTTCTACTGTGCCCCGCCATCGAATCAGCTGCGCTGATGAGCAGAGCCTTCAACGCCACTGGAGATAGGTGGTCGCCGAAATGAGCACGCACACCAGCGGCAAGGCGCACTGTGGCGGGTGTTGCGAAGCTCGTCCCCGCGGTTTGGCGGACAAGCGGGGCGTCCTCGCCGTAAACGTAGAAGGGCTCGCGCGCGCCACCGCCAAAGCTCACGAGGTCCGGCTTGATCACTCCGGGGGACCTTCCTGGTCCCTTTGAACTGTAGTGAGCGCGGTTCCAATCGCTCGTCGAACTGTCTGCGGCCCCCACAGCGATACTGTTCACCGAGTCGCTCGGGACCTGTATCCGAGAATTCCCTGAAATATCATCCATGTGCCCAGTGTTTCCGACGGCGACGGCCGCCAGGATCTTTCCACTTGACCAGATCTCATCAAGCTTTGCCGTCCAGACGTGAACCTCGTCGTCTTCGATCGGCAGCGCTGGCCCGATACTCAAACTGACAAACTCGTATGGCCGCTGCTCGAGAACATTGACAATTCGATCCAATACATCAAACAGTTCCAGAGGGTCGCTGTTTGTGCCCGCGTCCAGCACGCGATAGTGATCCACTGTCGTGAACGGACGTGACGGTTCATGCCCAGGGGTCAACGGGCCGAACAGCAACGCGGACGTTACATTGTGCCCGTGACTCAGGGCCTCTGGAACTGCTAGACCAATCCCGCGCGGCTCATGCGAATCAGCCCAACGATCGAGCGCAGAGGGGGCGAGCCCACCGTCGAATACCGCGATCGAGACGTTCGGGTCAACCGCATCGGCGTCAGGAAGCGGCGTTGCTGGAAGCCCGTTAGTTGGGCTCGAGCGCTCGATGGGGCTGAGTGTTCGAAGCCTGGGCAGCGGTCTTGCGGCTCGAAGAAAAGCGAACTGCGACAGCTGGTTTGCGCTGTCCAGATTCATGTGAACGGGAAGAAAGCAGAGTCCGCCCACGAAGATACGTCTGTCGGAGAGGGGGTCGCTGCCGACGGAACGGGCATAGTCAACGAAGCCAGCAATCACATAATCTGAGTCGTCCGTAGGCGACGCGTGTAGCACTACTTCGAAAAGATCTGCGCTCTCGTCGTGGATGCCAGGCTTTACTCGCTCCCGCGCGGTTGGTGCGCGAAACGCTTCAATTTGCGCGAGTTGGGGTAGGAACACCTCGTGGTCGTGGGATCCGAGGGCTTCGGCAAAGTCACGAAATGCCGACCGGCGCCCAGCAACATACAAATCGGTGGAGGGTACGGCACTCGGCTCGCCCTTCCTGGTCCACTTCGAGGGGGTCACTTCAACGGGTTTACTGCCAACTGCTCGAAGGCCAACCTCATCAAGAAGACGACTAGGGTGGTACGACTTCGCAATCCACTCGGGGTGCAGTGTTACAACGCCGACAACTTCGTCGCGCGGGCACGCAAGCGGCGGAAGCGCATCGAAGGCGCCGGTGGCGGCAGCCGCCATCGGCGCGAGCCGGTTGATGGCCTCGGCATCCGAGTAGGGGGGCAACTTCGGCTGTCCCCCGGGGATATTGGGAATTGACTTCGTCAATCGTTCGCCGTAGCCGAGAATGAAGTTCCTAGCCATGAGTTACCCCCTGTTTGTCCGAATTGTTCTGTGAATACGCTCGAATGGTGTCCCGGCTGACGCCAGTTAGTTCGCTGGCACGGCGTTGTGAAATAGTCGGCTCAGACGCAAGGTGCACTGCAAGCTTTCGCCTCTCGACAAGCGGGAGCGCCTGAACACGCTCATGGATGTGTGAAAGTAGCTCCGCGTCCAGCGTCGAACCGCGAATCGCCACTCGCCGCCGAAGCGCGTTCAGTGTGCGCTCAACATCGCTGAAAGATGTCCCATCTAGAACAATCGCGATCGCTTCGGCGAGCCCCCGCTCCAACTTGTCCGGTTCGCTGAAATGCTCGATCGCGCTACGCAGTTCAACCTTCCCTGGCAGGCCGAACTCAATCACTTCGTCGAACCGGCGCCAGATTGCGGGATCAAGAAGCTCTGCGTGATTGGTAGCAGCGAGCAGCAATGAGGACGCCGGCCAGTCATCTATTTCCTGAATCAGAACTGTTACAAGACGTTTGAGCTCACCCACCTCTGTTGCATCGTTCCTACGCTTTGCCACCGCATCAAGCTCATCCAGTAGGAGCACGCTCGGCTGCTGCTTCGCGTAATCCAGGACCCGACGAAGATTAACGCCAGTCTTTCCTAGCATGCTGCTCATGACGGCGCTGAGATCAAGAATCAGGAGTGGAAGCCCAAGCTCGCCGGCGAGCCACCGTGCAGACATGGTTTTGCCAACTCCAGGCGGACCTGTGAACAATGCGGTGCGACTCGGCAGTAATCCAGCCTCCTCGAGCTTCGAGACCGCGAGCCGTTCGTCTCGTAGCTGCTCCAGCGGCTCCCGAGTGTCCGGGCGAAGGATTGGAGTTCCAACCTCACCTACCATGTCGGGTCGGAGAAGTGCCATTCGGGAGTCGGCGTCGACAGGGGCGGGCGAGGACGCAGATCTGAGTGGCGCCGCCGCTGTTGCGCCACTCCTAAGTAGGTCCCTCAGGGCGTCAGCGGTTTCCGGAGCAGACTCTCGATACCGTCGAACCAACCGCTGGAGGTATGCCTCAACATCTTGATGTCTAGCCGCCAACGACAAGCGGGCAAGCTGGACTAAATCTTCACCAATAATTGAAGGAACCTTCCGACCTGATCTAGCTACTGCCTCTGACATGTAGAAATAGTATCAGCACAAGTGGACTACTTTGCAAGTTAGAACACAAAACTAGTCCACTTTCGGGAACTTAAGTCGTCTGGTCGGAGCTTGCACGCACCTCTTGGTGGTCGAGCGATCTGAGCGAGCATTCGACACCAGAACCCGTTCAGCTCGACGTCACACTGAAGATCGCAGTGGTGAGGGGCCAGATCACCCATCGAAGTCGGTGCATAAGGAGGGCCCATGTTGGCGCTTGCTGTGCGATACGTTCGACCAACTTCTGTACCTATCGCACTCATATTGTCGGAGGGCTGCCTGTGAGCGGTCCGCATGCGAAACCTTGGGGCCGGTGGCCGCTCGCAATTCGCAGCGCTACACGGGTGCCGTGAGTATCTTCGAACCAGACTCGAACGCTGGGCCCCGTCGCTCCGTCGGAGAGGGACGGTACTAGTCCTGTAGGAGGACACTTGACTGAGAGATTGAGTCGTCTCGCTCGCGAGTTTGCGGATGAGATTGCAAATCATGACTGGTCTGACGCACCGTATCGACCAGACAGAGCTGGGCACAATCGCGCTGACGACTCACCAGCCAAACTGACCCAGCAGCTCAATGCCGACCCTGACCACAGGGGATTGAGTGATGTGGATTGTCTCCGGCTCAATGTCGTATGGGTCACCGCACAGGTGTTGCTCTATTCGGATCCCAACCTCGACCTTGAGGAATTCGCTAAGAGGTGCGGCGTTCCAGAGACGTGGCTTTATAACAGGCGCGGAGAGTTGAACGGCGGCCTCGAGTCCGGCATTCGCAGACGCTTCCCGGATCGAGCAATTTCTGCCCCGGGAGCTCGAGACTAGCTGTCCTGTGCCCACACTTACCCGCGATTCGGACTGACCAGAGGAGATTGAGCGAGAGGCGTATCCGCTGATGGTAGCGATTTAAGGCAGTCGACGTGGGGTCACAAGGGTTCAAATCCCTACGCTTCTGCAACCCAGGGACCCTCTGATCAGGTGCGAACCGCTCTGTCAGGGGCCTCTCTCATTCGTCCCTGTTGCGGCAAGTTTCGGACCTATCGGCGATTCCGCGAACGCGATTCAGATTCGGGACTGGCGCCCGCTCCGGATGCTGCGGGATATACCGCCTACAACCCGACAGTTCCAATTTCCTCTACTTCCCGGAGAGTTGTAAGTCGAAATTGTTCATGAAGCACTATAGGCCTTAGCGAGGGAAGGTAGGTCTAGGACAGTTCCTCGCTCACTGTTAGCCACTGGGTAAGTCTTGTAGACGAGCGCAATAAAGTCATTCCAATAAAGATCCTCCGTCGAACTGATGACGTGGTTCAGAATTTCGCGCTCAACTTCCGTCAGGGATTCAAAATTAACAGGTTGACCAGACCGTGCAATCAGCGTCTTCGGCCGACCGTACATGTTTTCAGTCTCCTCGACTTTAAGGAGGCTGGACCGGTCGGCAATGTCACGGGTGTCGTCCACGTATGGACCATAGTGATTGAACTTCCAAGAAATGGATGATAGTTGGCATCCAGTGGTGATACTAGCGCGCCAGTCTGCGAGGTAGAGCATCTTGGAGATGCGAGCCTTGGAGAGCTCATGTTTATGTGGGTAATTTTCACACAAATATGCAAGCATCAGCTCGACTTTTTTCTCATCCGGGTTAGTTAACATGATTAGAACCCCCTCTCGGAAGGGCTGGTACTGCGCTCAATGGCTGTCGGAAGGCTCTTGTACGCACTGGCAATGTTACCCCAAGTTGCGGACTTCTCGACCTGCTCGATCAGTGTGTCGAGCTGCGCTTGTGCCAGCTCAATCTGCAACTCGACAACAAGAACACCGCCGTAGGTATTCTGAGACCCTTGCGGAAATCGAATCCCAAAGACTACTCGGGGGCGCATGGTGAACCCCTCGATCTCGTCGTCAGAATATCTCAAGTCGCGATGTTGACGTTTATATGTCGATCTGTGTTCCGAGAATATTCGAGAGCATTTTCCTTCAGCCCAGGCGAATCCGAGGCAGCCTTTTCCTTTAGGCTTGGTTAGTTCGTCGGCGGTCAAGCCGGACCTATCCGGATCGGAAGCATAGCGACTGTACAGCTTAAAGTTCTTTGAGTCGGCCGAATCATAGAGGCTCAATCGGTGAGGTTCTATGATTCCGCAATCTTCAGCAAGTTGCCGGAGAAGGCTTGCGTACATATCGGAAATCGTCGTGACCATTCCGTTGATTGTGTCGACGTGATTGTCTCGGTCGGCAGTCATCTTGGATAATTCATCATCTAGCGTCTTGTTTTGATTTTGTAAATCCTGTTGAGACCTGTTGTATTTAACGGACCAAATGACGGCGATTACCACCAGCACAATGGCAAAAACGAAGAGCAAAGTCTTGTATGTACTGAAAGTGATGTCAGTCCTGGGGATGGTCCATGCAGGTTGCGAGTTAAGCGTAAAGAAGGTGGGGATGGCTAGCAGCACTGCCGACATCCCAAGGAGCCAGTCTGAGCCGTAGGGGCCGGTGATCCGCCATAGATGTTGACTGAAGTCGCGGAAGGGAGTCGAGTCTTGATCGAGAGTCAATCTTGCTAGCCCTTCTGTAACTTTGTCGGGTGTCGACAGTATCTACGCGAGCATATCTAGGCTCTAGTGACCGCTGAGAACTAGTGTGCCCGTGGGCGCGGAATTCGATCTCGCCGACTCCGTCGTTCGGAGGGATTCAGCTACTTGGTGCTTCGGGCGGCCGCATTCCCTTCGTAACGGACGGCATCTCAACGATTTCAGTGACGTCAGCCATAGTGCATATCCGATACATCGGTGGGGATCGGGGGGCTGCGGCGGCCTTTCGACGTGATGATGTGAGCGGTCCCCGAATACCCGAACTGCGATGCGTCGTGTGCGGCAGATGCCTCTCGGCCAGAAGGGGGCGCCCGTACGGCGAAAGGAGCGGGGAGTAAGCCAGACGGACATGGTCCCGCGAGTGTCACGGTCCCGCAAGTGTCACGTCAATGTCACCGAGGCTTCAGAGTGGTCACAGACGACGCGTGTGACCACATAATCAGGCAACACGAGACGGACCTCGGATCGGCGCTAACCTGCCGAAACAAGATCCGTTCGTCATTGGGTATCACCAGGTGTCACGTCTGGGTTCTGACTTTTAATCCGCAGGTCGTAGGTTCGAGTCCTACTGGGGGCACAAACACAGACCCGGCGCCTCATTCGGAGGCGCCAGGTCTTGTGCATTCGTGCCACATCGATTCGTGCCACATGAATGCAACAGCAGGTCATCGAAGCAGGAACTCGAGGGTCACGCGCTCGAATGCCTCCTTGGCTTCGATCATCACCCAGTGCCCGCAGTTCGGAAATACATGCAGTTCGGCGTTCGGAATCAGTCGCATCGGAATCATCGGCATGTCCGGTGGACACTGCCGATCATCGAGCCCCCATGTCAGCAAGGTCGGGCATTGCACCTTGTGCATCATCGACCAGTACGGCGGCACATCCGAGTTGGACATCATCTGCTGCTGAGCGGCAAAGGCTTTGGATCCGTACATCGCGGTCAATGCCTGGTGCGAGGCCGGATCGTTGGCCGTTTGCCATCGTTCCTCGATCCGCTCCTCGGTGATCACGGATCTGTCGTAAACCATGCACTCGAGCCAGCGAACCAACTTCCCACGGCTGGGAGCGTCGGCGAATTCCTGGAGGAGACGCGTACCTTCGCTCGGGTTCTGACTGAAGATGTTCGGGCCCACGCCTCCGATGGTGACCAATCTGCGGACGCGGTCAGGGAACCTCATCGCGACGTTGACCCCGACAACTCCGCCCATCGAATTGCCGATCATCGCAGCGGATTCGATTCCCAGCGCATCCATGAATCGAACCACCGCCGAGGTTGCCGTGAGAACTGGATGACCGTCGACGGCATCGCTCACGCCGAACCCCGGGAACTCCAGGAGGTAGCAGTGGAAGTGCTTTGCGAACACCTCGAGGTTCCCCCGGTAATTCCGCCATACACTCACGCCGATCCCGGAGCCGTGCAACAGGATCAACGGCGGACCATCGCCGCCTCGTGATAGCGCAAAGTCCCCCTGTCGGTAGCGACTTCGCGTTTGGTCCCTTCGTAAGTCACGTCCATACCGCAAGATTAGAACGTGTTACAGATTTGCGACGGCTGATTGCGGAACTTCGCAATCACTGTCAGAAGCATCCCCCGCTGCCTCGACGCCCACTGCGATTCGTGGACTTCTGCTCGCTCGGTTTCGACTTCCCCGTCCCGGCCTTCACACACCGGTTGGGGCGCCGCACCTGCTCGAAGTGCCCGGCGCTCACCACATGACCGGCCACGCTGACCTTGACCGGCGCGTCCGCGCGGGCGGTTCCGACTTGCGCCGATCCCAACGTCAGGGCGCAAGCAGCCACAACGACCAGCGCTACCTTCTTCGAGATCTTCATATGCACGGCCACTTCGACACGGGTCCACTCCAGATGCTGAACAGGTGCGCGCACCGAAGGAACACGCTCGGCGTCGACGATATTCAGTCAGGGTGGCCGGCCGCGATCCTTTTGCTCACCAGCATCTGAACAGTCGACGACAAAAGTTTTGGCGGCACGTCAACATCCCGAGGGCGTCAACGAGCCGACGCCCAACGTACGCACCGTTACTGAGAAATCCGTAAATCCGGGCAACCACACAGCGACGGGCGTGGACGTTCGCGTTTGGACTCGCTACGCCACAATCAAACGCCGAACCGCCTCGACTGCCGCCTCCCGACGCCGAGGGATGGAACGAGACGACTTGAGCGCGAGCATCCGGGCGATATCCGTGATCAGCAGGATCAACTCCGTGGGATTCCACGCGGGGTCGATGTGTCCCTCGAGCTGCCCCTTGCGGATTTCCGCAACTTTAGGCCGGAAGGTCTTGCTTCGTATGTCGTCCTCGCTCATGACGTCCGGCGCTTCGAGATCCGCCCATTGCTGCAATCGGGCGTTCTCGGGATGGGCAACGTAGTTGTCGAAGAGGCGACCTGCATAGCCCGGCAAGTCGTCACCTCGAAGTGCTGTCTCCGCTGTTGTTTCGGACGTCCACTGTTCGGTCACGGCAGCGAACAGCTCTTCCTTGCTTGCGAAGTACGCATAGAGACGGTCTTTGCTGGCACGCGCTTGCGCGGCGATCCGATTGATCCGCGCGCCGGCCAGCCCGTACGTGGCAAATTCGTCCTTTGCGGCCGCCAGAATGCGGTCCCTCGTAGCTTCCCCTGCTGAGCGCATGTTCACAGCCTAGAACGAATCGGCCGTTGCCGAACCATCCGGTTCGGCGTAGCGTGCAGAGTTGACGAACAATTTGGTTCGCGAACTTCGGCCAACTCACCCGCCGACGCAAGGAGAGACATGAATCTCGATGACGCTCGAACCGCATTCACCCGGCTCCGTGGATCGGAAAGTAGTGTTTCACCAGCAGAACTCGACGAAGTGTGGGCCGCGCTGGAAACCGTCGCCGCCGAAGAAATCCTCGGCGAGTGGAAGGGTGACGACTTCGCCACCGGTCATCGTCTGCACGAAAAGCTGTCCGCGAGCCGCTGGTACGGCAAGACTTTCAATTCCGTCGAGGATGCCAAGCCGTTGATCTGCCGAGACGAAGACGGCAACCTCTATTCCGACGTCAAGGGCGGCAATGGCGAAGCAAGCCTGTGGAACATCGAGTTTCGTGGCGAAGTCACGGCAACGATGGTCTACGACGGTGCGCCGATCTTCGACCACTTCAAGAAGGTCGACGACTCGACACTGATGGGCATCATGAACGGAAAGTCGGCGTTGGTTCTCGACGGCGGGCAGCACTACTACTTCCTGCTCGAGCGAGCGTGATTCGCGCCGAACAGAATTCGAGATCCTCCATGCAGATGACAGCGGCGCTCTCACACGGCCCGCACTCCCCCTTCACGCTCGACACCGTCGAGATCGACGAACCCCGCACGGACGAGATTCTGGTTCGCATCGTCGCGACCGGCCTGTGCCACACAGATCTGTTCACGAAGTCGGTGCTACCGGAAAGGCTCGGCCCCTGCGTGTTCGGGCACGAAGGGGCGGGGGTGGTCGAGGCCGTCGGCTCGTCGATCGACAGCATTGCGCCCGGTGATCACGTGTTGCTGAGCTACCGCAGTTGCGGTGTGTGCAGGCAGTGCCTCAGCGGTCATCGGGCGTACTGCGAAAGCTCACACGGGCTCAACAGCTCTGGCGCACGCACCGACGGCTCGACGCCGGTCCGGCGAAGCGGAACTCCGATACGGTCCGCATTCTTCGGCCAGTCCAGCTTCGCGGAATACGTCATAGCCACTGCCGACAACACCGTCGTCGTCGATCCTGCGGTGGACCTGACCGTCGCGGCTCCGCTCGGCTGCGGGTTTCAAACCGGCGCGGGTGCCGTGCTGAATCTACTTCGCCCCGAGCCCGACTCGACGTTTGTCGTCTTCGGAGCCGGCAGCGTCGGACTCGCAGCGCTACTGGCAGCGAGGGCTGCCGGCGTTTCCACCCTGGTCGCCGTGGACCCCGTTGCGCAGCGGCGCGAACTCGCCGAGGAATTCGGCGCCGTCACTGTCGATCCGACCACCGAGGACGCGGTCGAAGCAGTACGCGCCGCCACCGACGGAGGTTCGACGCATTCCCTCGACACCACCGGAATCGGCTCCGTGATCAATCAAGCCGTCACATCACTTCGAGCACGGGGAACACTGGCGGTAGTCGGACTCGGAGCATCCACGGTCGAGGTGAACATGGCCGACATCATGCTGAGCGGAAAGACAATTCGAGGATGCATCGAAGGAGAGTCGGAAGTCTCGACGTTCATCCCCGAACTCGTCGAACTCTTCACTGGTGGCCGGTTTCCGATCGACCGCTTGGTGACGCGCTACGCATTCGCCGACATCAACAAAGCCGTCGAAGATCAAGCGTCGGGGCGCGTCATCAAACCCGTTCTCGTGTGCTGAGGGGCGAAATGTCTCATTCGTCGACCCGACGGAATTCGCCCTAGACTGCGCTCCTGCACTAGACGTCGGAGCAAGGTGGGGACGATGACAGAACACACCAGTACAGGCGCGGGCCACGGCCGGGCCGTAATGCCGATCATCCGGATGCGCGCACGCAGCCGCGACGAGGACCATCGAGCATCGACGCCACTCGAACTGTTCTTCGACCTGTGTTTCGTGGTTGCAGCCGCACAGGCCGGAGTTCAACTGGTGCATGCTGTCGCCGAGGGCCACTACGCCGACGGCATCGCCGGCTATATGTTCGTCTTCTTCGCGCTGTGGTGGGCGTGGGTGAACTTCACCTGGTTCGCGTCTGCCTACGACACGGACGACGTCCTCTACCGGGTCGCGACCTTCGTACAGATTTGTGGCGTGCTCGTCTTCGCCGCCGGAATCCCCGACGCATTCGACGGAACCGACCGTACGACGGCCATCGTCGGCTACCTCATCATGCGAATTGCGCTCACCTGCCAATGGCTTCGAGCCGCCAGCGGTGAATCCGGTGCAGCGCGAACGACTGCTCTGCAATATGCCGCCGGGCTCGTGATCGTCCAGGCCGGCTGGATCGTGCTGCTTCTGATGCCGGCGTCGGCGTGGATTCCGGGCTTCTTCGTTCTCATGATCGCCGAACTCGCGGTGCCGGCGATCGCCGAACGCAACCACCAGACGCCGTGGCACCCGCATCACATCGCCGAACGCTACGGCCTCTTCACCATCATCATGCTCGGCGAAACCATCGCTGCCGCGACCATCGCGGTCCAATCCGGCATCCGGGATTTCGACGCCGCCGATCTACTGATTCCGATTGCCGTCGGCGGAGTTCTGATCGTGTTCTCCGCGTTGTGGATCTACTTCGCCGTCCCGATCCACGAGTACCTCGCAGACCAAGGCAATCGCGCCGTCCTGTTGTGGGGATACGGGCACTACTTCGTATTCGGATCCGCTGCGGCCATCGGCGCCGGCATCGAAGTAGCCGTCGAGGAAGCAGTTGGCGAAGCGCACATTTCGACGTTCGCAGCATCTGCCGCGGTCACGATCCCCGCCGCGATGTTCCTGATCTTCGTGTGGCTCATGCACTCACGACACTTCAAGCGTGACAGGATCGAGCAGGCTGTTCTACCGGTGAGCGCAATCCTGGTTCTCGCCTGCACATTTGCCGGACACTGGGCGGTCCCGCTCGCCGGACTGGTGGCGGCGGGAACCGTCGGAGTCGGTGTCGGCCTGAGTACTCGGTCGAAGAGCTGACTCAGATTTCCGGGGCTGGAGCCTCGCCCTTACTCTGCGGCTCGTGTTGCTTGAGCTCACCGCGCATCTTGTCGAGATCCTTGCCACGCTTTTTGTACATGTAGCCGAGCGCGACAAGTCCAAGGAACAACGCAACGCCCAGGACGGCACCGACAACGGATGCTCCGCGGAATCCGGGGCCGTCGACGTCGAGGATCCGCTCGCCCGCATGCGCAGCGTTGTTGTTGCCGAGAACAACTGTCAGAGAGAGCAGATTCGGCAGCGCGAAGATCACACCCAACGCGAGAGCCGTGATCTGCATGATTCGAGCATGCTTGCGCTTGCGCACCTGCCAGACCGCCCGGAAGAAGATGAGCGGGACCAGGGTGCACACGAGACCGAACAGCAGCCCCCACGCGATTCCGGCGCTGAAACTGCCGTTCGCCAACGACGCAATGCGCTGCGCCCACCAACGCGGAAGGAAGGCGGCAAGGATGAAGTAAGCGATGACCAGGACCACCGCCATCACTGCGATCCCGATGGCCTTCTTCGCCCACGGCGGCATGCCCGGTTTTGCGGTGGCCGGTGAAGTTTCCGGTGTCGTCATGACAATTCCTCGTCTAGTCGGCGTCTGTACTGACGAATCTATCCGTTACGGGCGTTCCTCATCCGCATCGAGAACGATCCGGGCAAGCCGCTTCGGCGCAACGAGGGTGAACGAGGTGTAGATCCACTCCTCCAGTTGCGACCATTTCTCCTCGGAAACGTCGGTGCCGATGTCGAGTGCAACCCACCCGTGTCGACCGAGTCCGTAGCCCGCAGCACTTGCGCCTGGTTCGGTGGCCACCACCGCTTCGGCTTCCTCCTTGCTCAGCTTGACGGTCAAGGAGGTGGCTTCGAGGTTGCAGAACACGAAGTTCTTGCCGCGGACCCGGAACGTCGGGTGGCCGTCCCACGCTTCGATGTCGACGCGCTCCGCTTCCGGCAGCGACAGCGAGATCTCTTCGAGTCGACGCATGTTGTCGGGCATGGAGACGATTCTGCACGCTCGATACCGAGCTTGACACCCGCGACACAGCTAGGCTCGGCGACGACCGCGTCACCGAACTCCGAACACAGGGAGACTGGCATGCGCACGTTAGTTCATCTCGTCCTGCTCATTTGTGGAATCGCCGTTGCCGTCGGCTCGTTCATGTACGTACTGGCCGGGGTCAAACCCGACAACGTTCGCCTCGAGGACCTGCGGGACGGCTTTCCGGCCGGGTGGGCAATCGAGCAACTCGGCGATCAGTCCGTGACCTTCTACCGGTCGATGGCGATACTTCTGCTCGCCGCCGCCGTATTGATTCTGATCGCCGCATTGTTCGGTTCTCGCATCGCAGCATGGATCGGAATTATCGTGGGATTGGGGACTCTTGGCACGTTCTACTACCGCGTGAACGATCAGTTCGACAATGTCATCAGGGAAAACTACTCCACGATCCTGACAAATCAGACAGGATTCATTCTGACGGCCGGCGGACTGATTCTCGCTCTCCTAGCGTGCCTGGTCCCCCGCGAGAAGACCCGAGCCTGACCGCTCGGCAACCGGAGGGTTACCGTCGACGCCGACATTCACTAGTGTCTGCAACAGCCGGGTACTGACGAGTAGTACCCCAGAAGAGGTAGGGCATCAATGGCATCGCTTGACGACCTTCTATCCCAGATCCCCATCGACCAGATCGCGCAGCAACTCGGCGTCGACCAGGCAACTGCCGAATCGGCGGTCAAGACTGCACTTCCGACCCTCGTCGGTGGCCTCGGCGCCAACGCGCAGGATCCCGCCGGTGCAGCCTCGCTGGAAAGCGCGTTGCAGTCTCACGCCGACACCAGCCTTCTCGACGACGGCGTCGACATCAGCAAAGTCGACACCGCTGACGGTCAGAAGATCGTCTCGAACATCTTCGGCGGCAACACCGATCAGGTCGCCAGCGCACTGGGCGGTGTCGGTGGCGGCGGTGGAAACGATCTGGTGAAGCAGTTGCTGCCGATCCTCGCTCCCATCGTCCTGGCCTACCTCGCCAAGCAGTTCACCGGTGGCGGTGCCGGCGCGCAGACTCAGGCCTCCGGTGGCGGCGGGCTCGGGGATCTCCTCGGCGGAATTCTCGGCGGCGGCGGCAATTCCGGCGGCGGCATCGGCGGCGCACTCGGCGGCATCCTGGGTGGATCCGGTGGCGGCGGCCTCGGAGACCTGCTCGGCGGCCTCCTCGGCGGCGGCAAGAAGTAAGACGCTCGACAGAACGCACTGCGGCGATCCCGTTCGGGGTCGCCGCAGTGCTCTGTTCAGTCAATCGTCGAAGATCGAAACATCCTCAGTGACAAGGCAAACGCAACCAACAGCAGCGCGCCCACAAAAGTACTGACCCCGACCCAACCGCCACCCGCGTATGCAAGACCCGCGAGGGCGCCCGCCACGGACGAACCCGCGTAGTAGGCAAACAGATACAACGCCGACGCCTCGGCCCGGTGATCGGTAGCGATCAGCCCCACCCAACCGCTGGCCACCGAATGTGCGGCGAAGAATCCTCCGGTGAAGAGCAGCATCCCCACGAGCGTCAACGCCAGATTGTCCGGAACGGTCAGTGCCAGGCCGATACCGATGACGACAACCGACCCGAGCAGCACGCTGCGCCTACCCAGTCGGTCAGAGGCCCCGCCGGCTACCGCCGAGGTGAAAGTTCCGGCAAGGTAGAAAAGGAACACCAGGCCCACAAGCGCTTCAGGAAGGCCGAAAGGTGCTGCCGTGAGCCGAAACCCGAGGAAGTTGTAAATCGACACGAAGCCGCCCATCAGGATGAATCCCAAAGCGAAGAGTGTTCGCAGCGACGGGTTCGCAAGGTGGCGTCGTAGATTCGACGCGATCGTGCGCGCCGATATCGGTTGCGGGCGAAAGAACTTCGACGCGGGAAGCCGCCGGATCATGTTGAGCGCGAACAATGCCGACAGCGCGGACGCAGTCAACAGCGCCCAACGCCACGTACTGAAATCGACGACGGCCGACGGCACGAGCCGTCCGATCAGCCCACCGATCGTCGTGCCGGCGACGTACCTTCCCATCGCTGCACCGAGGTCCTTCCGATCGACCTCCTCGGCCAGATAGGCCATCGCCACCGCCGGGACACCGGCCAGAGCCAATCCTTGTGCTGCGCGTCCGACCAGCAGAACCTCGATCGTCGGACTCAGCGGCAGAAGTAAACCGATCACACAGGACGCCGACGCCGACGCGATCATCACCCGCGTGCGACCGAAGCGCTCGGAGAGCGCACTGGCCGGAATGATTGCCAACGCCAACATGCCCGTCGTCGCCGAGACGGACAGCGCAGACACCGCAGGCGAGACGTGGAAGTCTTCGGCGAACGCAGGCAGCAACGCCTGTGCCGCGTACATCGAGATGAACGTCGACAGCCCGGCCGCGAACAACGCAACGGTCACGGTTCGATATCCCGATGTTCCGCGGCGAAGCGGCATCACTTCGGATTCGATCACATTCTCGACAGTCACCACGTACCTCCAGGCATCACTTACCTCCGGCAAGAATCCTCCCGCCCCGACTTGGCAAAAGAAAATGCATAAACTTGGTGTTCTATATGCTCTGGGGGTATATAGATTGGGTTCGTGATGCTGACCGAAGACCTCGAATGGTTTGTCGTGCTCGCCGAAACCCAACAGGTGACCGCTACCGCGGATCTGACTCACCTGTCGCAGCCGACCCTTTCGCGCAAACTCGCTCGCCTCGAACGACAGATCGGCGTGACACTCTTCGACCGTCAGGGACGCCGACTCGAACTGAACCGGTACGGCGAGATCCTCTATCGACATGCTCGCATCGCACTGCGTGCCCTCGACGCCGCGCAGACCGAAATCCAGTCGCTGGCGAGCCCCGAGAGCGGCACGGTCCGGCTCGACTTCCTCCACTCGTTCGGCACCTGGTTGGTGCCGCACATGCTGCGCGGATACCGCGTCGAGCATCCCGGAGTGCGATTCGAACTGCATCAGGACAGCGCGCAGTTCCTGGTCGACAGAATCGCCGCCGGCACGTCCGACCTGGCCGTCGTCTCGCCTCAGCCGCGCGATCCGCAGGTGGCGTGGATGCAGATCGCCCAGCAGTCACTGGCATTGGCTGTTCCGGCTGATCATCGCTTTGCGAAGTTGCATTCGGTCGAGCTTGCGGACGCGGCCGACGAACCGTTCATCGGTATGCATCCGAACTTCGGGATGCGAAGAATTCTCGATGAACTGTGCGCGGCCGCAGGATTCACTCCGAATTTCGTCTTCGAGAGCAGCGAGCTGGCAACGGTCGGCGGACTGGTCTCCGCGTCCTTCGGCGTCTCGGTCATGCCGGTTCAGGATCCACCGATCTGGGCCGAAGGAGTCGTCTACGTACCGATCGAAGGAGCACAGCGAAAAATAGGGCTGATCTGGTCGAAGAGCCGCGAGCTGTCCGATCCCGCCCGGACTTTCCGCGACTACGTCGAAAGAACGACTTGGTAGTGAAAGTGCCCCCGGATAACTACGGATCGGTAACATCCCTCGAGGGGAGCAATTTTCATGCCATTCTTTTCAAACCTACGGTGCCGTAGGCTGGGGCGAAGTCGCGCATTCACTCAACATGGAGGCAAGAAATGACGAGGATTCTGACGCAGCTGGAGCTGCTACAAGAGCTGCAGCCGGTTGCCGAGGAGAACGTCAACCGCCACATCTCCATGGCCAAGGAATGGCATCCACACGACTACGTTCCGTGGGACGAGGGCCGTAACTTCGCAGCCATGGGCGGCGAAGACTGGAGTCTCGAACAGTCACAACTCGGCGAGGTAGCTCGCGCCGCGATGATCACCAACCTGCTCACCGAGGACAACCTGCCGTCGTACCACCGTGAGATCGCCGAGAACTTTTCGCAGGACGGTGCCTGGGGAACGTGGGTCGGCCGGTGGACCGCCGAGGAGAACCGCCACGGCATCGTGATGCGTGACTACCTCGTCGTCACGCGCGCAGTCGACCCCGTCGAGCTCGAGCGCTTCCGCATGGAACACATGACAAACGGTTACAGCGCACCCATCGACGAGGGCGACGCCGGCCTGCTGCACTCGGTCGCCTACGTGACCTTCCAGGAACTCGCGACGCGCGTCAGCCACCGCAACACCGGCAAGGCCTGCGACGAGCCGATTGCCGACAAGATGCTTCAGCGCATCGCCGCCGACGAGAACCTGCACATGATTTTCTACCGCAACATCTGCGCCGCCGCGCTCGATCTTGCTCCCGATCAGGCACTCAAGGCTGTGGCGAACATCGTCCAGAACTTCCAGATGCCCGGTGCCGGCATGCCGAACTTCCGCCGCAACGGCGCCCTCATGGCCAAGCACGGCATCTACGACCTTCGCCAGCACCTCGACGAGGTCGTCTGGCCTGTCCTGCGCAAGTGGAACATCTTCGAGCGCAACGATTTCAGCGCCGAAGGCGAGAACACGCGCGAAGAGTTGGCGGCCTTCCTCGAGACACTCGCCGCCAACGCGACGAAGTTCGAGGAACAGCGCGATCGCATGCTCGCACGCGAAGCCGCCAAGCGCGAACAGCAGGCTTCTTAGTTTCACCAGCTATTCTGTGCCCGGTACCGGATTCGGTACCGGGCACTTCCAATTGTCACAAGTATTTGTTCAGAGGTAGACATGTCATCCCTTCGTATCGGTTCACTCGAGCTGCACAGCCCCGTGGTCCTCGCACCCATGGCGGGCGTCACCAACGTCGCCTTCCGCACGCTGTGCCGTGAACTCGAACTCGAACGTGCAGGCAGCACGTCCGGGCTCTACGTCTGCGAGATGGTCACCGCCCGCGCGCTCGTCGAACGCCAACCCGCCACGATGCACATGACCACGTTCGGTCCGACCGAAACGCCCAGGTCGCTGCAGCTGTACACCGTCGACCCGGATACGACTTACGCCGCGGCCAAGATGATCGTCGACGAGAACATGGCCGATCACATCGACATGAACTTCGGCTGCCCGGTACCCAAGGTGACCCGCAAGGGCGGCGGATCGGCGCTACCGTACAAGCGTCGACTGTTCGGTCAGATCGTCGCGGCAGCCGTGCGCGCCACCGAAGGCACCGACATTCCGGTCACCGTCAAGATGCGCGTCGGCATCGACCCCGAACATCACACGCACCTCGACGCCGGCCGGATCGCGGCAGCTGAAGGCGCCGCTGCCGTCGCACTTCACGCACGTACCGCGTCGCAGCGCTACTCCGGCACTGCTGACTGGAACGAGATCACGCGCCTCAAGGAACACGTCACCGACGTGCCGATCCTCGGCAACGGCGACATCTTCGACGCCTCGGATGCTGCCCGCATGATGAACGAGACCGGCTGCGACGGCGTCGTCGTCGGACGCGGCTGCCTCGGACGGCCATGGCTGTTCGCGGAACTCAGCGCAGCTCTCAACGGACAACAGATCGCCACGCCGCCGACGCTCGGCGAAGTCACCAAGATCATCGCCCGTCACGCCCAACTGCTCGCCGCACATCACGGTGAAATGAAGGGTCTGCGCGAGCTCCGCAAGCACGTCTCCTGGTACATGCGTGGGTTCCCGGTCGGATCGGATCTGCGGGTCTCGATGGCTCTGGTCAGCACGTTGTCCGAACTGGACGATCTGCTCGGACAGCTCGACCACGACGTCCCGTTCCCCAAGGACGCCGAAGGCCCGCGCGGACGCCAAGGCTCACCCGGTCAGGTAGCACTCCCGGAAGGTTGGCTCGACGATCCCGAAGACGACCTTGTGCCGGTAGGAGCTGACATGATGCACTCTGGCGGCTAGCGAAAACACGCCGTCGGATTACTCACATCACTTTCTGAGTGAAGCACTCAGGATTCACCAGTAATATGGCTCCAGCTTCGTCGACAACCGGTTGACGCCGGCATCTGAATGACGAGTTACTGACAGTCGACGACGGGACAGGTTGCATCGGTGGGTGATGATCACGATTCGGGCCCACCTCCGCCCGAGAGCCGCGCCCCCTGGGAACGTCCGCTCGCAGACAAGCGCTTCCGCAACGCCCGACCGGACCAACCGGCAACGCCCCAGCGCCCTGCCACACCCCAGCGACCAACACCGCAACCACCCAGTCCCCCGGAGCGTCGCAGCAGTGGACGTACCGGGCGACGGGACTCGCCTCCGACCGACGACTCTGTTTCGGTCGCCGAGTTGGTCCGTCGGGTAGGCGACAAGAAGCCGCCACCAGCCCCGGCTACGCCGCCCAAGCCGGCGCCGAACAAATCCGTACCACCCAAGACTCAATCTTCAGCAGCGTCGTCGCCGCCCCCCGCCCGGCCGATTCCCGCCCGTCCGACCGTTCCGCCCGCCGCTGCGGACTGGATCACCGAAGAACATCCCGTCACCTCCGCAGTGCCGCGGGTAGTCGGTGACACCGGCGCCACTCGTCTGGCGCAAAGCAAGATTCGCCGCCGCCATCGCGCAAAAGTGATCGGCCGATCGGCAGTAGCGTTCCTGGCCGTCATGTCTCTCGCATTGACCGGCGTCGTGTGGGGCTATCTGCGCTCGGTCGAAGGCGGATTCGATCAGATTGCGGCACTCGACACCGAGTCCGACGACATCATCGACGCCGGTGGTCAACTCGGCGACGAGACGTACCTGATCATCGGCACCGATACCCGCGCCGGTGCGAGCGGTGAGATCGGCGCCGGAACCGTCGAAGACGCCGAAGGCGCCCGAGCCGACACGGTCATGCTGGTGAACATTCCCGCCGACCGAAGCCGCGTCGTCGCCGTCTCCTTCCCGCGTGACCTCGACGTCGAACGTCCGATCTGTCAGGGATGGGACAACGACGCCGGCAAGTACACCAGCGAAACCTTCCCGGCAGCGAGCGGCGACAAACTCAATGCGACATACGCACTCGGTGGCCCCAAATGCCTGGTCAAGGTCATCCAGAAGATGTCCGGCCTGAAAATCGGGCACTTCGTCGGAATGGACTTCGCCGGTTTCGAGCGCATGGTCGACACCGTCGGCGGTGTGAACGTCTGCTCCCCCGGACCGATCGAAGACGGCATCCTCGGAACCGTCCTCGCCTCCGGCGGCACGCAGATGCTCGACGGCCGTACCGCCCTCAACTACGTGCGTGCTCGCCACGTCGAAGCCGAGGGCAACGGCGACTACGGGCGCATCACCCGTCAGCAGAAGTTCCTGTCGGCGCTGCTCCGCTCGGCCCTGTCCAACCAGGTCCTCCTGAATCCGAGCAAGCTCAACGGATTCATCAACGCCTTCACCAGCGACACGTTCGTCGAAAACATCGACACCAAGTCACTGGTCACCCTCGGTCGCTCGCTCCAGAACGTCGACGCAGGCGCGGTCACGTTCTTGACGGTCCCCACGGACGGCACCAACGACTGGGGCAACGAGATTCCTCGCACGGACGAGATCAAGTCCCTCTTCCAGGCGATCATCGACGACGATCCGCTTCCGGGCGAAGAGCGCGAGGACACCACACCGTCGTCGACCAGTTCCACGACAACCGCTCCTACGTCCAGCACGCCGCCGGCCGCCACTTCCGTCGAGGCAATGAGCGCCTACAACATCTCGGTCGACGTCTCCAACGCCTCGGGAATCGCCGGGCAGGCCGCGACGATCGCCGACAGCCTCGCGGCTTACGGTTTCCAGATCTCCACGGTCGGTAACTTCAGCGCAGCCACCGGCCTGGCGAATGCTCAAGCGTCGACCACCGTCGTGCGCTACGCCGCAGGTTACGAGGCTGAAGCGGTGACCGTCGCGTCCTCGATTCCCGGCGCGGTTCTGGTTCTCGCTCCGAGTATGGGAGACATGATCGAGGTCGTCGTCGGAAGCAATTTCGCCGGCACCGTCGTCGCCCCCGCGGACCCGGGAACCATCCTGGCGGCAAATCCGACGTCGGTCGACACCAGCACCTCGACGGCTCTGCCCGCCGACATCGCCAGCGTCAACGCCGGCGACACCACCTGCGACTGACACGCGTTCATTCACCTTGCGTTCACCTGGTGCTTGTGACTTGGTCTTTCACGGCACGTAGGCTCTGACCTCATGCGCGTGGCTTACAACGAACAGATGACCGAGCTTGCAGACACGCTCGGCGAGATGGCAGGACTGGCAGGTGCCGCTATGGAGCGCGCCACCCAGTCCCTGCTCCAGGCAGACCTGTCCCTGGCAGAACAAGTAATCGGCGAACACGACAAGATCACCGAACTCAGCACCATCTGCGAGGAGCGCGCGTTTGCGTTGCTCGCCCTGCAGGCTCCCGTTGCCGGAGATCTGCGCTCGGTGGTCAGCGGAATCCAGATCGTCGCCGACATCGACCGCATGGGCGCACTCGCCCTGCACGTCGCCAAGATCGCGCGCCGCCGACATCCCAACCACGTGCTTCCCGAAGAGGTCAACGGCTACTTCGCCGAGATGGGACGCATCGCTGTCTCCATCGGTGCGGCCGCCAAGGTCGTCCTCGAGACCCGCGACCCCGAGCGCGCTGCCCGTCTGCGCGAAGAAGACGAAGCGATGGACGACCTCCACCGCCACCTCTTCACCGTCCTCATGGACCGTGAGTGGAAGCACGGCGTTGCCGCCGCAGTCGACGTCACGCTGCTCGGCCGCTTCTACGAGCGATTCGCCGACCACGCCGTCGAGGTCGGCCGACGTGTCATCTTCCTGGTGACCGGCAAGCTGCCCGAAGAGCCCGAAACCACCGAGAAGGTCGACAACCTCACCTCGTACCCGGATCTCTGAACTACCCGGATCTCTGAACCCAACCGTCCACGTGAGTAAAAGGCGGGCCCCCCGCCTTTCCTATTCAGTTCTCGTGCAACCAGGTTTCCAACGTGGGTCCTGCAGTTGTGGATCCCGGCCCGGGCAGCAGCGCCCCACCCTTCATCGCCTTACCCGCTCCCGGCATCGAGATCGGGATCAGCCACTTACGTCGGCCACGGTATTTCAAGATCTCGCGCGTCATGGCCGGGATCTCGAGGAGCTCGGGCCCGGCCAGGTCCGGAGCCCTCCCGGTCGGACCGTTCTGAGCGCAGGTCACGAGCGCCTCGGCAACGGTCTTCGCTGCCACCGGTTGTGACCGCATCCGAGGAACCATAGCGATCGGCCCCAGTCCGAACAGCGCGATCGTCTTCTCGCCGAACTCGAACCACTGAGTGGATCGCAGGATCGTGAAGGGAATACTCGACGCTTCCACCGCGCGTTCCTGCGCAGCCTTCCCCTGGTAGTAACCGAAGGACTTCAATTGCGGATCGTCGCAGTTCACGATCGAGAGCAACACGTGGTGCTTCACGCCGGCCCTGGCTTCGGCCGCGGCGATGTTCTTCGCTGCCGTCTCGAAGAACTCGATTGCCTTCTTGGCACTGTTGGTGACGTGATCACTCACGTCGACAACCACGTCGGCACCGACAAATGCTTCGTCCAACCCCGCACCCGTGGAGATGTCGACTCCCGTCGATCGAGCGGCAGCGACCACGTCGTGGCCCCCTGCCTTTGCCTGCTCGACGACCAGCTTTCCCATCTGGCCGGTTCCGCCCAGAACAACAATTCGCATGATGCCTCCGTCAAACCTGTGCGCCCGGCTCTCTTCGGCCTGGTCACATACTGGACGACGCAGCCTCCCGAAGTGTGACGGTAGGGCGAATCAGTCGGTGTACTCCTGCGAAACCCGCCCACGCCACTGCGACCAGATCGGATCCAACGCTGCGCTCGCCTCATGTGCGTGATCGGCAGCGGCCCGTGCCAGCATCCCTGCTCCCGCCAGCGGCGTCACGTGCCCTTCGACGTCGTCGATAGTCTTCATCCCCAACAGCATGGTCGTACCGAGCACGCGATGGCCACCGAGAATTCCCGGCAGCGAACGGCCAGGAACGCTACGCAGGTCGAGAGTTTCCACGAGCAGCGCGTCACCGTCGACGGTAATGCGCTGATCCGAGCGAAGCGCACCGCCGGTTTCGCCGGTCCGGCCGAATATGATCATCTCGTCGAGCAGCGCAACGGCATCGGATTCCAGTGAAATATCCACGCGCCTGGTCACATCCGCGCCGCCGGCGACGACAAACGGTGCCGCACGCCAGATCAGCGCCGCACCGGCACCGACGCTCGCCGAAGCCGACCACGACGCCCGGCCACCGCGTGCGTTGTACGCGACGGTCCCGGACGGCTCGATCACCTCGAGACACGTACCGGGTGCGACCACGAACTCGATACGCAGGTCGTCGCCGGCCAACAGCGTTGCGCTGTGCCCTACCAGGGCAATTCGCACGGTGAGCCCGCGAGCGTCGACGAACCGCGGGGCCAGGAAGTCGCCCGAGATCAGCTCTCGCGCAACAGCGGTGTCACCCACTCTCTCGACGACGACCCGCGTAGCTCCAGTGCGCATCAGTGAGCGTGAGAGTGGCTGTGCCCGTGACCGTGACCGTGGTCTTCTTCATCGGCATGGAAGTGCGGCGCCATCGGCCCCGGATCCTGCGGGGTGTGACTACCCGCGCGATGAGATGCGATGACCTGGCGGAGCCACGCACTGAGCTGGTCGATCGTTGAGTGATCCTTCTGGCTGAGCGCGAGAACGGGAAGTCCGTCACGCGCGGCCGTGGCATCGGCAACCATCTGGACCGCGTCGACGTCGACGTACGGGGCCAGATCGATCTTGTTGACCACCAACAGATCTGCCCGCTCGATTCCGGGGCCGCCCTTTCGTGCGACGTCTCCGCCGCCCGCGACGTCGATGCAGAAGATCTGGGCGTCGACCAGTGCCGGGCTGAACGTGGCAGTCAGGTTGTCACCGCCGCTTTCCACGATCACCATGTCGAGGGGATGGAACTGACGCTCGAGGTCTTCGACCGCAATGAGGTTCGGCGTGACGTCGTCACGAATTGCCGTGTGCGGGCACGCACCGGTCTCGACTGCGACGATGCGCTCGATCGGCAGAACGTTGGCCGCGCGCAACAGTCGCGCGTCCTCGTCGGTGTAGATGTCGTTGGTGACCACCGCGATCTCGTACTCCGCCGCGAGTTCGCGGCAGATGGTGGCGATGAGGGTGCTTTTGCCGGTGCCGACGGGGCCGGCAACGCCGAGCCTCAAACCTCTTGCAGCAGTGGTGGTGTTGTTCAGGTTGTCAAGCACGGAAAATCCTCCTGGATCGAGCGTGGTGTTCGAGTGACCATTGTTCGACCAACGGCCCTGTTGTTGCGGGTATATCTGCGACGCCCTCGACGGCTACGGCAGCCGCGGCGACGGTTTCGATGGTCGGGGCTGCTCGGAGCAACCATTCGACCGGTTCTGCCGGATCCACCGGCAGTAGCTTCAATGCCGCCGACGCCACCGTTTGGGCGTCGTCGTACAAACAAGATCTGGCTGCCTGTAGGTCGTCCATCCCGGAGACCGCCGTGAAGACGCCCAACGCGAGCGGACGCATCGGATGCCCAGGCAGCGCCATGAGCATCTGCACCGCGGGGTGCTGCGGCCACAATCGCGACGCCAGTCTCGCCAGCCCACGGCCGAGCTGAATCGACGCCTCACGCAGCGGTGCGCTGGGAGTCCGAGCGAGCAGTTCCCTCGAGATGTCCTCGAGTTCGCCTGCACTACCCTCACTTACGGCCCAGCGGCGCGTGACCACCGTTGAAGCGGCCTCGACAAGTCCGACTGTTTCGAGTCGACCGCGAATGAAGTCAGGGACCTGACTCTGCAGGAGTCCGCCCGCCAGTGCCGGTTCCAACCCCGACGAGTGCGCGTGACCGCCGGTAGGCAGACGCCCGTCTGCCAAGAGCATCGATGCTATCTCGGCAGATGCCGTCTCGATCGACATGGTTTCAGAACAGCATGTAGCGCTGAGCCATCGGCACCACGTCAACGGGGTTGGGCGCGATCAGGTCGCCGTTGACCTTGATGGCAAACGTCTCCGGATCGACGTCGATGGACGGCAGCGCCGTGTTGTTCGGCATGTCCGCCTTGGTGAGGTGTCTCGTCGGACGAACACCGGTAAGGGTGCGGGTGAGACCGAGACGATCGGCCAGACCGTCCTCGATGGCCATCGGAGAGACGAACGTCGTGGACAGGTGCGGGGCCGATCCCGGAGTCGCCGCGATGGCCGGGCGAACGAACACCGGCTGCGGGGTCGGGATAGCAGCATTCGGATCACCAAGCGGCGCAGCAACTATCGCCCCGCCCTTGATCACGGCAGAAGGACGGACTCCGAAGAACGCGGGATCCCACAGCACCAGGTCCGCCATCTTCCCTGCCTCGACCGAGCCGATCTCGTGATCGATACCGTGCGCCACCGCGGGGCAGATCGTGTACTTGGCGACGTAACGCCGCGCACGCTCGTTGTCGGCCGGCATGCTGGTGCCCAGCTTGCCGTACTGGGCCTTCATGACGTGAGCCACCTGCCATGTCCGCAGGGTCACCTCACCGATACGGCCCATCGCCTGGGCGTCGGACGAGGTGATCGAGATGGCTCCGATGTCGTGCAGAAAGTCTTCTGCTGCAATCGTTGTCGGACGGATCCGGGACTCGGCAAAGGCAAGATCCTCCGGAACCCGGGGATTGAGCGCATGACACACGATGAGCATGTCGAGGTGCTCGGCAACCGTGTTGACGGTATGCGGCAACGTCGGATTGGTCGATGCCGGAAGAACGTTCGGCTCACCTGCCGTCACGATGATGTCCGGTGCGTGCCCGCCGCCGGCGCCTTCCGCATGGAACACGTGGATCCCGCGTCCGGCGATCGCATCCAAAGTGTGCTGTACGTAACCGGTTTCGTTGAGGCTGTCGGCGTGCAGCGCTACCTGAAGGCCGAACTCGTCGGCTGCGCGCAGAGCGGCGTCGATCGCGGCCGGAGTGGAACCCCAGTCCTCGTGAACCTTGAATCCGCCTGCGCCCGCGAGAGCTTCCTGGCGCATGGCCTCATGGCTGACGGTGCTGCCCTTGCCGAGAAGAAGGACGTTGAGCGGGATGTGGTCGAGGGCGCGGTGCATCATCGTCAGCGACCAGGCGCCGGGCGTGACGGTGGTTGCCTTGCTTCCTTCGGTTGGGCCCGTTCCGCCGCCCGCCACGGTCGTCGTACCAGTGGCGAGTGCTTCCATCATCTCGACTTCACTGAGGAAGTGCACGTGAGTGTCGATCGCACCCGCGGTGAGGATCTTTCCCTCACCGGCGATCACGTCGGTGCTCGGCCCGATGAGCAACTTGGGGTGCACGCCATCCATGATGTCGGGGTTACCGGACTTGCCGATCGCAACGATGCGTCCGTCGCGAATTCCGACGTCTGCCCGGACGATTCCCCAGTGATCGAGAATCACCGTGTTGGTGATGACGACGTCGAGAGCGCCCTGGTCGCGAGTGGTCAGGCCCTGGCCCATCGACTCGCGGATGCTCTTACCGCCGCCGAAGACCATCTCGTCGCCGGTCGCGGTGTAGTCGTGCTCGATCTCGATCCACAGATCTGTGTCGGCCAAACGGATCTGGTCGCCTGCGGTCGGGCCGTACAGGGAGGCGTAGCCGCGTCGATCGATCCTGCTCATTCGGCTGTCCTCTCAACTGTCGTCGCGGCGTCGTCCGGTGAATCCGCCTCGACTGGAACATCACTCACACGCACGTTCACCGAGGACGCTCGCAAAGGTTCTTCGACCTCGACGCCGGGCGTGCCGAACGGCATGACTGTCTTGGGCTCGCGCGCATGTGTCGGTAGGTCTTCGTCCGGCACGATCTGCAGGCCCGGAACCCTTTTGAGTCCGCCGAGCGCGATCAGTGTCACCGTTCTGCTGACCCCGGGTTCGAACCGAACCGACGTTCCCGAGGGGATGTCGAGCCGGAAGCCGTCTGCCGCTTCGCGATCGAAGGTCAACGCCGGGTTGGCCGCGGGAAGGTGGAGATGTGAACCGATCTGAATGGGGCGATCGCCGTCGTTGACGACGACCATCGTGATCTTCTCCGCGTCCGTGCCGAACTCGAGCGGTTCGGTGGACACACGTACTTCGCCGGGAATCATCGAATGGGCTCCGTCACGGTGACCAGTTTGCGACCGTCCGGGAAAGTGGCCTCCACCTGGACGTTTGCAATCATCTCGGGTACCCCTTCCATCACGTCGTCGCGGGTGAGCACTTGCCGACCGGCGTTCATCAGTTCCGCAACCGTCATTCCGTCACGCGCGCGCTCGAGAATCCAGCACGAGATCAGTGCCATCGCTTCGGGGTAGTTCAGCAGTACCCCGCGCTCGCGGCGGTCACGGGCGACCATGCCCGCGACGCTCAGGAGCAGCTTTTCGGTATCTGAAGGGGTGAGGTGCACTGACAAGCCCTTCCGGTTGTGAAACGACATCGATCGACAGCGTGCTGTCGGGCCGAGATTAGCATTGTCCGAAGCGTCGTCAGTATCCACGAGATTCACATCGTCGGCTACTTCAGCGCCCACTCGGCGCACTTGCGCTGCTCATCGAATTATTCGGGCGCCCAACGACGCTCAGCTCTGCGCACCGGAGTGGGAACTATCACCACAACCAAAAAGTTTCACCCCCGTCTCCTGTTGGAAACGGGGGTGAAACATGATCGTGCAGGGTTGATCCCGGGACCTATCCGAAGCGGCCGGAGATGTAGTCCTCGGTGGCCTTCTGCGTCGGGTTCGAGAAGATCTTCTCGGTGTCGTCGATCTCGACGAGCTGACCGGGCTTGCCGGTTGCCTCGAGGTTGAAGAATGCCGTCTGGTCACTCACACGCGCAGCCTGCTGCATGTTGTGCGTGACGATGACGATCGTGAAATCCTTCTTCAGCTCGGTGATCAGGTCTTCGATCGCGAGAGTCGAGATCGGGTCGAGCGCGGAGCACGGCTCGTCCATGAGCAGGACGTCGGGCGAGACCGCGATGGCACGCGCGATGCACAGACGCTGCTGCTGACCGCCTGAGAGGCCGCCACCGGGCTTGTCGAGGCGATCCTTGACCTCGTTCCACAGGTTGGCACCGCGCAGCGAACGCTCGGCCACCTCGTCGAGCTTCTTCTTGCTGCGCTCGCCCTGCAACTTCAAGCCCGCGACGACGTTGTCCTTGATGGACATGGTCGGGAAGGGGTTGGGTCGCTGGAACACCATGCCGATGGTCTTGCGAACACCGACCGGATCGACGTTCGAGCCGTAGATGTCCTCGCCGTCGAGCAGCACCGAACCCTCGACGCGCGCACCGGGAATCACTTCGTGCATGCGATTGAGTGAACGGAGAACGGTGGACTTGCCGCAACCGGACGGGCCGATGAAGGCGGTGACGCTCCGGGGCGGGACGGACAGGCCCACATCGGCGACGGCGTGGAACTTGCCGTAGTAGATGTTGACGTCCTTGAGATCCAGACGCTTGGCCATTACCGGCTCCCTACTGAGTTGTTGACGCTGTTGAGTACGAACATGTTCCGAGGCCGCATCACTTACTTCTGACCTGTGAGAAGTGACCGATCAGCTTCGCGACGATGTTGAGGATCGCGATCAGCAGGATCAGGGTCAGTGCTGCGCCCCAGATGCGGTTGGTGCCGGCGTCGGTGGGGTTGTTCATCTCGGCGACCATGACGGAAGGCAGTGTGCCCATTTCGCCGTTGAACAGGTCGAAGTTGATGAACGGTGCGTAGCCGACGAGGATCAGCAGCGGTGCGGTCTCACCGAGCACGCGGGCCAGGGCCAGCATGACGCCGGTGATGATGCCGGGAAGTGCCGTCGGCAGAACGATTTTCGAGATGGTCTTCCACTTCGGCACACCGAGCGCGTACGACGCCTCTCGCAGATCCATCGGGACGATGCGCAGCATTTCCTCGGTGGAGCGGATGACGACCGGGACCATCAGAAGGACCAGAGCCAGTGACACCGCAAACGCGGACTTGGGGAAGCCGAAGGTCGCGATCCACAGGGCGTAGATGAACAGCGCAGCCACGATCGACGGAACACCGCTGAGGATGTCGACCATGAACGTGGTCAGCTTGCCCAGCTTCGACTTCCGGTCGGCGTACTCCACCAGGTAGATCGCGACGAAGATACCGAGCGGGATGGAGAAGACCGCGCACACGATGCCTTGCAGCAGGGTGCCGATCAATGCGTGATAGATACCGCCGCCGTCGGCCGACGCCGTCAATCCGCTCAGCGAGTTGGTGAACCAGGTAGGCGACGTCAGAGCGGGCAGGCCCTTGGCGATGACCGTGAAGAGCACCCAGACCAACGGGATGAGCGCGATGACGACTGCCAGGCTCACCAGGATGGTCGCGATGACGTCCTTGGCACGACGACGAGCGCCGACGCCTTGGAAAGTGGGGGCCTTGACCGGCCGGTCCAGAGTGGAGGTCATGGGTCAGTCCTTCTTTCCGGCGATCACTGCGCGGGCAGCCGCGTTGACGACGAAGGTCAGTACGAACAGCACCAGTCCGGCCGCGATGTACGCGCCTGCCTGGATGTCGTTGTTGAACTCCGCGTAGCCGAGGGCGATCTTGGAGGCGATGGTCGAGCCGCCGTCGAACAGCGACCAGCCGAAGGCCTGAGAGGTGGTTCGCAGGATCAGGTAGAGCGCCATCGTCTCACCGAGTGCGCGTCCGAGACCGAGCATCGAGCCGCTGATGTAGCCGGACTTACCGAACGGGATGACCGTGGTGCGCACAACTTCCCAGCGCGTGGCGCCGAGGGCGAGTGCGGCTTCGATCTGTGATCGCGGGGTCTGGATGAACACCTCGCGGGTCACTGCGGTGATGACCGGAAGGATCATCACGGCGAGGACGATGCCTGCGGTGAAGATGGTGCCGCCACCGGTGATCGATCCGCTGCCGTCGGCAAAGAGCGGGAACCAGCCGAGAGTGTCGTTGAGCCACACCGCGACCGGGGTGATCGCCGGAGCGAAGACGAGAAGTCCCCACAGGCCGTAGACGATGGACGGCACAGCTGCCAGAAGGTCGATCGTGTACGACAGTGGCCGCGTGAGCCACTTGGGTGAGTACGAAGTCAGGAAGATCGCGATGCCCAGTGCGATCGGCATCGCGAGCACCAGTGCGAACAGCGAGACCAACACCGTGACCTGGAAAAGATCGAGGACACCGAACGCCATCGCGTTGATGTTCTGCGTGACCCATTCACGGCTGGTCAGGAAGTTGACCTGGTTCCGGCTCAAAGCAGGAACAGCACGCCAGATCAGGAACGCGCCGATCGCCGCGATGACAACCGTGATGAAGATTGCCGAACCGGATGCGAGCGAGCTGAAGATGCGGTCACCCGGACGGGTCACCGTCTTGCTGTTGCCGCTACCCGGACCGTCACCCTTCGGAGGATGCTCGGTTTCTGGAGCCTTGGTGGAAGTAATCGTGTCCTCCGTGGTGCCGTTCGGACCGCCCACCCCGGCCCCGCTGGTTGCGGGGCCGGGAGAACGAGATGTCGAGGTGATGGGCGCGTCACTCATGCGCGCTCACTTCCTTCACGTCTGAATGTAGATCCATGAGCTTGTCCGCACGAGTCTCTAGGTCAGCTGATTGCCGTGATGGACGCGTTGAGGCGATCCTGGACGTTGGACGGCAGCGGGACGTAACCCTGCTCGGCCAGGTTGGCCTGACCCTCGTTGGCCGCGCTCGTCAGGAACGACTTCACTGCTGCGGAGGTGTCCGCGTCGTAGCCCTTGGAGCAGACGATCGAGTACGTGGCGAGAACCAGCGGGTAGGCGCCGGCTTCGTTGGTCTTGAAGATCGACGCGAGGTCGAGCGTCAGGTCGCCGGTTGCGTCGGACTTGAACTTCGCGCCTGCGATCGACTTCGCGGCCGTGTCGTTGGTCAGTGCGACTGCCTCGGAGCCGGTGTTGATTTCGGCAACCGAGAGCTTGTTCTGATCGGCGAACGACTTCTCGACGTAGGTGATCGAACCCGGTGCCGTGGCAACTGCCTGTGCAACGCCCGCCGAACCCTTGGCGCCCTCACCGACGCCACCGGTGAAGTCGGACCCTGCGCCCGACGTCCAAGCACCGTTCGATGCCGCGTCGAGGTACTTCTGGAAGTTGTCGGTGGTACCCGAGGAATCGGAGCGGATCACGGTGGTGATCTTCTCGTCGGGAAGCGATGCACCGGAGTTGAGCGCGGCGATTGCCGGATCGTTCCACTTGGTGATGCCGCCGTTGAAGATCTTCGCGAGAACCTCTGCGTTGAGAACGAGCTTGTCGACGCCGTCGAGGTTGTATGCAACTGCGATCGGGCCGAAGACGAGGGGAAGGTTCCAGGCTTCGCCGCCGACGCAACGCTCCTTGGCCTTGTCTGCCTGCTCGTCCTTGATGGCCGAGTCGGAGCCGGCGAAGTCGATCTGGCCGGCGATGAACTGTGTACGACCGTCGCCCGAACCGCTGGGGTTGTACGCGACGTTGACCGTCTTGCCCTTTTCCTGGCACACGGAGATGTAAGTGGCGACGAACTGGTCCATGGCGTTCTTCTGTGCCGAGGAACCAGCGGCAGAGAGGTTGCTCTTGCCTTCGCACGTTGCGTTCGATGCGGACGCGTCCACACCCGTCGACGACGAGTTGTTGTCGCTGCCACATGCGGCCAAGGTCATGGCGCCCACGGCCACTACACCGAGCAGGGCACCACTGCGCTTGAGATTCACCAAGATCCTCCGGAAATCGCTACCGCCACGCCCACGATCGGGCGGCGACATGAGACGCAGAATGATTGAAATCTGCATCAGGCAACACGGCGCTGCCCACAGAGAAAAGTAGGCGGGCGCGGTGTCCGGCTGGACCACACATGGTTAACGGAGAATGAACAGACTGGACATTTCTGCGTGTCCGACTGTGACGTCAGAGCGCGCGGGCGTAAGCCATGTCCACGTGGAAGCGATCGAAGCCGAGTCGTTCGTACGTGTGGAGGGCGGCCGTGTTGTCGCCTTCGACGTACAGAAGGACGGTTCCGAGGCCGCGATCACGCAGGTAATGCATGCCCGCGAGAGTCAGCACTCGGCCGAGGCCGCGTCCCTGCGCCGCGGGATCGATCCCCACGACGTACACCTCCCCCAGCTCCGGATCGTCACCTTCGGGTGCGTGCACCTTGGTCCAGTGAAAGCCGAGAAGAGTATCGGGATCGGTGTCCGCGAACGCCATGAACAGACCAGCAGGGTCGAACCAACCTTCGGCCGTTCTCTCGTCGATCTCCGCCTGGGTCCAGCCACCCTGCTCGGGATGCCAGGAGAAGGCCGCATTGTTGACGCGAAGGATCTCGGAATCGTCTTCGGGCCCACGATACGTCCGAATCGTCACACCTTCGGGCACAACGATTTCCGGAAGCTGCGGAGCATCGAGTGGTCGACGCAGCTGCAGGAGTTCACGAACGCTGACCAGATCGAGGCTCTTGGCGAATTCGACTGCGGCGTCGACGTTTCCGTGCGCCCAGACACGCGTGCCCGGCCGGCCCTCGTCGAATACCGCTGCGGCAAGCCTGGTTCCGATGCCGCGGCGCCGCGCCTGCGGGTCGACCACCAACTCGGCCATGTCGGGATGCTCGTCCGAACCGGCTTGCAGCTGCGCATAACCGACGACCGCATCGCCGTCGAGTTCGAGGAAGTGTCGCGCGGCGCCGCGCCCGGCAACGGCATGGCGCCCCTGTTCCGACACGGGGGCCTTGCCGTCGAACTCGGTTGCGCGATCGAGAAGCGCGGAAACCTGCTCGGCGAATCCAGCCGGCAGTGAATCTGTCCAACCCACGTCAGACCACCGATCCGTCGGCCGCGTCGTAGTCGACGTCCTCGTCGTCCTCGAACTGAACGGGAGCAGCTGCGCCACCCTTGGCCCTGGTCGGACGCACTGCCTTATATCCGACATTTCGGACTGTACCGATCAAGGACTCGTATTCGGTGCCGAGTTTCGCCCGCAGACGACGCACGTGGACGTCGACCGTCCTGGTGCCGCCGAAGAAGTCGTAGCCCCACACTTCCTGCAGCAGCTGCGCCCGGGTGAATACCCGTCCGGCGTGCTGCGCGAGGTACTTGAGCAGCTCGAATTCCTTGTAAGTCAAATCAAGGGGCCGTCCACGCAGTCGTGCCGTGTACGTCCCCTCGTCGATAACCAGTTCGCCCAGCGTGATCTTTCCCGACGCTTCCGGACTGGCCACACCGCCGCTGCGGGCGACCAACAACCGCAATCGGGCGTCCACCTCAGCCGGACCGGTACCGGGAAGCAGGATGTCGTCCAACCCCCAGTCGGCGTTGACGGCAACGAGTCCGCCTTCGGTGAGGACGGCGACCACAGGTACTGCGGATCCTGTGCTTCCGAGCAATCGACACAACCCGCGTGCGGCAGCCAGATCGGTGCGCGCATCCACCAATGCCACGTCCGCGGAACTTGCCTCGAGTAGCGAGGAAACCTCTGTGGGGGCAGGCCGAACCGAGTGCGCCAGCAACGCCAACGCCGGTAGTACAGCTTCCGGGTTGGGGTCGGAGGTGAGGAGGAGCAGTTCCACACGGCCTCCTATCTAGTAGCCCGCGCAACCCGTGAGGGCAACGCTCGAGTAGTTCGACGCTTTTGGTCGGTCCCTACATTAGCGTGCCTGGTACCGGGGCCGTCGCATCGAACCCCGACCGGAGTCCGTCACAATGGTGCGGTGCGCAAACTGATCATCGGCATCGTCTTTCTCCTCGGCCTCGGACTGGTGGCCGATTTCGGCGCGGCCGCGTACGCCGAGTACCGGGTTTCCCGCGAGCTCCGAACCGGCGCATCACTCGAGTCGGATCCGGAGGTCACCTTCAACGGGTTCCCCTTCCTCACCCAGGCACTCGGCGGGAAATACAAGGACGTCTACGTCAGAGCTACCGGCGTCCAGAGCGACGTGGTGGGCGAAGTGACCGTCGAGGCCGATCTGCGCGGGGTCACCGTTCCCTTCTCCGACATCGTGAACGGCAATGTCACCCAACTCCCCGTCGACAAACTCGACGGCCGGATGGGAATCAACGCCACCGACCTCGGAAAGCTGCTCAATATCCCTGACCTGCAGGTATCTTCGCCGCCGGCCAACAAGTCGGATGGCACCGGGGGCAGCGGCGGAACCGGAGCGAGCACCGCGGGCGCCGTCGTGCTGACGGGAACGGTTGCCGTCGGTCCGGTCGAGACTGCAGTGAGCGTGCAGGCCAACCTCGTTCTGGAAGGTGGGCAGGTCAAGATCGTCGCCAGCAATCTGTACTTCGGTCCGGAGGGCAAAGCCGATTTCTCGATCCCCGCAGCACTCGAACCCGTCGTCCTCGGCTTGTTCAGCTACACGATCGATCCGCAGGCACTTCCCTACGGAATTCAGCCGAGCCTGGTCTACGCGGAAGGCGGAAGAATCGTGATCGAGGGCAGCGCCGAAAACACGACGATCGATCTCGCAGAGCTGCAGAACCGATGACCGGGATCACAATTCTGCTGGTCGCGCTGGTGGCCGTCGTCGCGGTCGGGCTCTTTCTCAAGTCGCGCAACGGAAAGGTCCGAGTCACCACGCCGGCCGCGACCGGCGCGGCGGACAGTCGCCTCGAACTGCTCCGCGCCGCTGGAGTCTCTTCGCCGAACGGCGGACCCGTCGTACTGCATTTCTCTGCCGACTGGTGCGGACCGTGCGCCGCAGTACGCCGCGTCGTCGGTCAGGTCGTGATCTCGATGGCCGACGCTCCCCGTCCGCCGGTGGAGATCGAGCTCGACATCGACAAGGAACCGGCTCTGGCACGCGAGATGAGTGTCCTCTCGCTGCCCACCACCTTCATCCTCGACGGTGGCCTGGAGGAACAGTTCCGGGTGTCCGGAGTGCCATCCGCAGCCGATCTGAAAGCTGCACTCGTACCACTATCCGGACCCCACGAGCCAAAATCCGAGAATTCGGGGTAAACTCGCCGACGTGCAAACCCGCCACGAGCTGATGCTCACCCGACGCCGCGCAGTAGACCTGTGCCGCCTCGGGGGCTGTTGCTGTACCTGTTGCTGATCACCTCATCCGTCAGATCTCTCTGACCTTCGAGCTTTCGCTCACGTGATCAATCCACCGAGTGGGACTTTGACGTCCCGTTTTCTCGGTCCAGGCACAGCATCATGCAATCCAGCGCAGGAGCACTCCCGATGTCCACAACCACACCCCAGCTCGAGCAGGTCGACGTCCGCGGACCTCGATTCGCCGCGTGGGTCACCACCGGCGTTCTCGTACTCACGCTCGTCCTCTCGACCTTCTCACTGCCCGCCGCCACCGTCGTTCTCGCACTGCAGGCCATAGTCTTCGCGGTCGGAGCGGTACTCGGCCCCAAGCGCAGCCCGTACGGCCAGATCTTCGGCAAGCTCGTCGCCCCGCGACTCTCGCCGGTCAGCGAACGCGAACCCGTGGCACCGCTGCGCTTCGCGCAGTTCGTCGGCTTCGTCTTCGCATTGGCAGGCACGGTCGGTTTCCTGGCCGGGTCGACGATCGTCGGCACCGTTGCCACCGGCTTCGCCTTGTTCGCGGCCCTGCTCAACGCCGCGTTCGGTATCTGCCTCGGCTGCCAGATCTATCCACTCGTCGCAAGGCTGCGAAATACCGGCCGCGCTACCACCGCGTGAAAACGCTTGCCCCACAACCCTGCTGAACCCCTGCTAGATAACGACCGATGCAAGACCATATCGAAAGGAACACCATGGCTCGCTCCGACGTCCTAGTCTCCGCTGACTGGGCTGAGCAGAACCTCAACACCCCCAAGACCGTTTTTGTCGAGGTGGACGAGGACACCAGCGCATACGACGGCGGCCACATCGAGGGTGCAGTCAAGCTCGACTGGCGCAAGGACCTCCAGGACGGCGTCCGACGCGACTTCCTGAACCAGGAGCAGTTCTCGGATCTGCTCTCCGCCAAAGGCATTGCGAACGACGACACCGTCGTTCTCTACGGTGGCAACAACAACTGGTTCGCCGCTTACGCTTACTGGTACTTCAAGCTGTACGGCCACCAGGACATCAAGCTGATCGACGGCGGCCGCAAGAAGTGGGAACTCGACGGACGCCCGCTCTCCAAGGACGCAGTCAACCGCGAAGCCACGCAGTACAAGGCCGAGACCCCCGACTTCTCGATCCGCGCTTTCCGCGACGAGGTCATCGACGCCATCGGCAGCAAGAACCTCGTCGACGTTCGTAGCCCTGACGAGTTCTCGGGCAAGATCCTCGCTCCCGCCCACCTTCCGCAGGAGCAGGCGCAGCAGCGTGGCCACGTCCCCGGAGCCATCAACATCCCGTGGAGCACCACCGCCAACGAGGACGGCACCTTCAAGTCGGACGACGACCTCGCCAAGCTGTACGCGGAAAAGGGCTTCGACGACACCAAGGAAACGATCGCCTACTGCCGCATCGGCGAGCGTTCGAGCCACACCTGGTTCGTCCTGCAGGAGATCCTCGGCAAGAACAACGTCAAGAACTACGACGGCAGCTGGGTCGAATACGGCTCACTCGTCGGCGCACCGATCGAATTGGGAGCCTGATCATGTGTGGAGCACCTACCCAGGGCCAGACCCTGCCTGCCGGCGTCGACGTCGAGAAGGAAACGGTCATCACCGGCCGCGTTCTCGCAGCTGACGGCCAGCCCATCGGCGGCGCATTCGTGCGTCTGCTCGACGGCTCCGGAGAGTTCACGGCCGAGGTCGTGGCATCGGGAACCGGCGATTTCCGCTTCTTCGCCGCTCCGGGCGAGTGGACCGTGCGTGCACTGTCCAGCTCGGGCAACGGCACCTCCACCGTCGCTCCCGAGGGCTCGGGCGTGCACAACGTGGACGTGACCGTCAGCAAGTAATTCCTGCTTTGTCAGGCGGCCCCGCACCCCTCCGGTGCGGGGCCTTCTGCATTCCGGCTCCCGATTTTTCCGGTCGGTCGCCGCGGTCTAAGATGTACTCGTGGTCATTTTCTTCGAGGTACTCCTCGCACTCGCATCCGTCATGATCGCTTGGTTCTCCGTGTACGTCGTGTACCGCTTGGTCACCGACGAGTCGTGAGTCAGGCTCCGGATTCAGGGTCCGACGCGACCGCTGACGATTCCGCCGCTGCAGGTGCCGTGAGGCGCGGCAGCGGGGACGAAGCTGTCGCCATCGCCGTCGAACGCTCCAAGTCGACGGCGTCGCTCAACATTCCGACCCTGCCGGACCTTCCGTTGCCGGAGGACACCGCAAACCTGCGCCTCGGCCCGGATATCAATCCCGAACTCCTCGCGCTTCTCCCCCTCGTCGGTGTCTGGCGCGGCGAAGGTGAAGGACACGACGAGAACGGCGACTACGCCTTCGGTCAGCAGATCGTCATCTCGCACGACGGCGGCCCCTACCTCAATTGGGAGTCCCGGTCCTGGCGCCTCGACGCCGAGGGCAAGTACGTGAGCCCCGATCTGCGCGAGAGCGGTTACTGGCGCATGGGCGGCGACGGCATCCCGGGCAGCGTCAACCAGGAAGTGGTCGAACTCCTGCTCAGCCACAGCTCCGGCGTCGTCGAAATGTACTACGGGCGCGCACTCACCCAAGCGTCGTGGGAACTTGCCACCGACGTGGTGATCCGCAGCCAGTCCGGTGCACTGTACGGCGGCGCGAAGCGCCTCTACGGCATCGTCGAAGGCGGCGACCTCGCGTACGTCGAAGAGCGGATCATGTCTGACGGTGGCCTGGAACCGCGTCTCTCGGCCCGCCTGACGCGCTACATCGGCTAGTTCTGCTGTGCGCCTTTATTAACCCCCGGCGGTTAATAAAGGCGCACAGCAGATTCATCCACAGGCACCGACAAATTCCACAGGCGGGCTTCGGAGCGGCATCTTCGACCGATTCTTGTCGGTCCGCGATCTCACGGTATTCGCATGAGCTGCGACTACATCGATCCTGATCTCCGAAGACTCTTCGACTTCCAGCACGGACTCGCGACCAACAAACAACTACGCCCTTTCGGCTATTCACCGCGGCGCATCCAACATCTGGTCGAATCGGGTCAATGGACAACCGTCCTCCACGGCGTTCAATCCAGCACCAACGGCCCGCTCAACCGAGCAATGATTCTCGAGGCCGCCCTTCTGTTCGGCGGCGGAGAGACCTACCTGAGTCACCGGACGGCAGCTGAAGAGTGGGGACTCACGCACATCGAGTCCGAACTGCCGATCCACATCACGGTCCGATACGGCAGATCCTCCCGCTGTCAGAGTCCGACGGTCAGACCCGAACGCTCCCCGGCGCGCCCCGTTCCGTTGGGGTGGTCCACTGCCCATCCCGGAGTGATCGTTCATCGTTCACGCGCTCAGGCCCACATCGGCGTTGCCACTCAGCCTGCTCGTACTTCGCTGGCCGACACCGCAATTGACCTGGCGGTTGCAGAGCCGTCGGCTCGCGACGCCGCTCGTTCTCTGGTTCGCTCGGCCACGGCGTGCAAAGTGTCACGGATGGAATTGCGCACCCGAATGGAATGCCGACGGCCGAGGCGATATGTCAAAGCACTGTCCTCGACATTGGACCTGTTGGATCGCGGTGTCCAGTCGGTACTCGAGCATCGCTACGCAATCGAGGTCGAGCGAGCACACGGTTTGCCGGAAGCACGACGGCAATCGCCGGTCCTCGTCGATGGGAGAACTTTCTACGAGGACGTCGACTACCGCAATTGCGGTGTCGCACTGATCGTTCGACTCGACGGATTTGCCTTCCACTCTTCTCGGGCGACTGCGCTGCGGGATCGTCGGCGAGGAAACGCATCCGAACTGTCAGGCAACGCCACACTGGTCTTCGGTTGGGAGGAGGTGGAGGGGGCCTCGTGCCGAACTGCAGCCGAGGTCAGAGCGATCCTCGAGCGCGGTGGATGGTGGGGGCCTAATCCTTGTCCACGCTGTGCGCCTTTATTAACCGCCGGGGGTTGATAAAGGCGCACAGCACGAAGCGACCCCCGAGCCACACCCACGCTTTCGCGCGGATCCCGGTCGGACTGATCGGGGGCTCGGGGGTCGGGTGGCTGCCTGGGATTCGCCGGCCGCTCACGCGGTAAGTGAATTCCATCAGCGATTGCGGCTAGCTGGCAGCCACCTCACGCGTCCGTCTGTACTTCAATTTCAGACCACCTCCTTCCTTGTGTACAGGAGAAAGTACGCCCACTTCACGATGACGGCAACGTATTTTCCACAGAAACTTTTCCGACGCATATCACCTGGTCAGCTGGTGTGCCGTCCGGAAGTTGGTGGGTGACGACAACAACGGTTCGCGAAGAATCGACCAGCGTTGCGTCGCGACTGAGCAACTCGCGGAGCAACTGATCGCCCGCCTCCGCGTCCATGTGCTCGGTCGGCTCGTCGAGCAGCAGCACCTCCGCGGGCGAGACGATCGCGCGCGCCAACAGCAACCGACGACGCTCACCGCCCGAAACCGCTCGCATGCCGCCGACCAGGTAGGTGTCGAGCCCGTCCGGCAGTTCCGACAGCCAGTCGCCGAGACCAACTGCGGCAAGTGCTTTCTCCGCGTCCTCGGCGGTGAGGTCACCGCGTGCGACGCGCAGGTTCTCGAGTACCGACGTCTCGAAGAGGTGTGCGTCCTCGGCGAAGTACCCCACGTGCCGACGCAGCTCGGCCGGATCGATATCCGAAACGTCCACCGAGTCAACACGAACTGTTCCCGCGACGGGCGGCAGCAGTCCCGCCATCGTCATCAGCGCAGTGGTCTTTCCCGATCCACTCTCGCCGACGACGGCAACACGAGCACCGCGAGGAAGATCCACCGACAGCGGTTCGGTCACCTTTCCCCCGGGCCAACCCGCCCGCAACGCGTGCACACTCAGGACCCCGTCCTCCGGCCACGCACGATTTCCTTCAACGTGTTCGGCGTCGGCTCGATCGAGTACCGCCATGATGCGTGCCGACGCCAGCCGCGCCTTGGTCAATGCCACCGCCGCGCTGGGCAGTATCGCGGTTCCCTCGAAAGCCGACAGCGGAAGCAGTACAAGGATTCCCATGGACATCGGTGACATCTCGGTGGTTCCGTACAGCGTAATTCCGATCAGCAGGGCACCGAGGACGCTCACTCCGATTGCCAGGGGCGTGGTAGCGGCGGCAAAGGCACTCGGGACCGCCGCGCGATCGGTTGCGTCGACCACATCGTTCTCGGCAGAGACCGCCTCGCTCACCGCCTGATCCAAGCGACCCGATACCCGGAGCTCGGCGGAATGGTCGAGGGCGGTCACCGCGGACTCACTGAATCGCGCTGCGGCAGCAGAACTGTCGGCCTCGGCTAGTCGAGCAGCACGAGCCGACAGCCAGGGTGCCGCGATCCCGGACACCGCCAGCGCAACAGCCAGGATGAGCGCGGCCGGAACCGAGATGAACAACAGGATTCCCACCGCAGCAAACGCGAGGACAATCGAAACCGCAATCGGGATCAGTGCTTTGACGACGACGTCGCCCAGTGCATCCACGTCGGCGCCCGTACGTGAGAGCAGGTCACCTCGCCGTAGTCCGGCTGCTGCCGCGGGATCTCCTGCGGCCAACTGCTGGTAGATCCTCGATCGCGCTGCTGTGGTTCCGCGCAACGCGACGTCGTGCGTCGTCAATCGTTCGAGATAGCGGAAGACACCACGTGAGATTCCCAATGCGCGTACGGCAACTACCGCAACACTGAGATCGAGAACGGGGGGCATCTCCCAAGCACGCGTGATCAACCATGCGGACAGCGCGGCCAAGGCGAGTGCGCTACCGAGTGTTGCCACACCCGCCGCTACCGCCGTCAGTACGCGTCGTGGCCGAAGTTCCAGTAGCCGCAGAGCACGCAGAAGCGGATCGTGAGCGTCACTTCTCATGAGCGCGCACCTCGACGATCCGGTCAGCTGCGGCAAGCACACTCGGACGGTGGCCGATCACGACAACGGTGTCGCCACGCTCCGCCCGTGCTCTCAGAGAAGCCAACACTGTCCCTTCCGAATCCGAGTCGAGGTGAGCGGTGGGTTCGTCCAGGACAAGAACTGCGCGGTCCGAGGCAAGCACGCGTGTCAGTGCCAGCCGTTGCCGCTGCCCCAAAGACAGACCTGTACCGCCGACGCCGATCACGGTCTCGACGCCCGCAGGCAGCTCGGCCAGTACCGCGTCGAATCCCGTCGCAGCAGCGGCGCGAGCCAATGCTTGCGCATCGACGACCCCGGTGAGATCGAGATTTTCACGAACGGTGCCGGGCAGGAGGACCGGATGTTGCGGTAGCCAGGCCAACTGACTCCACCACGCGTGCTCGTCCAGGTCTCGGACATCGACGCCGGCGACCGTCACGCGCCCACTGCTCGGTTCGATCAACCCGAGCAGCGCGTGCACTGCCGTCGACTTGCCGCAGCCGTTGGGACCGGTGAGCACGGTGATCGCCCCTGGCGATGCCACGGCGGAAAGTCGAGACGGTGCGACTCCCCCACGAGAGGTCACGCCGAGTCCGTCGAAGACGATGTCGGCACCGCGAGCGACCACCGTCGTGCTACCACCCTCCGGTGCGGCAGAATCCGCCTCGATAACCTCGAATGCCTTGTTGGCTGCCGCCATTCCGTCCTCGGCGGCGTGGAACTGGGTTCCCACCATCCGAAGTGGCAGGTACACCTCGGGGGCGAGGATCAACGCGACTATCCCCGGCTCGAGTGACATGTCGCCGTACACCAGTCGCAAGCCGATACTCACGGCCACCAACGCGACGCAGAGCGTTGCGAGCAGTTCCAGCACCATCGAGGACAGGAACGCGACGCGGAGAGCTGACATCGTCGTTCGCCGATGAGCGTCACCGAGTTCACGGACGCGCTCGGCAGGACCTTGCTGACGACCGAGCGCCCGCAGCGTCGGCAAACCGGCAAGGAGATCGAGCAGTTGCGAAGACAACGTGGTCATCGCTGCCAGCGTCTTCTCCGACTTACCCTTTGTCAGCAGGCCGATCAGAATCATGAAGATGGGGATCAGCGGCAGCGTCACGAAGATGATGACCGCAGACGTCATGTCCTGCACCGCAATGACTATCAGGGTGATGGGTGTCAGCGTCACCGACAAGACCAGGGCCGGAAGGTATCCCGTCAGGTACGGACCAAGGCCGTCGACACCTCGGGTGACCACGGTCGCGATCTCGTCACGCCGCGGATCCAGATCGCGAGGACTCATCGCCGTCGCCGACGTCAGCACGCCGTTCTTGATCTCGGCAACGACGCGAGTCGACGCCCGGTGCGCATACCTGGTCTGCAGCCAGGTCCCCAGAACTCGGACCGCCACAGCTGCGGCGAGAACAACCAATTCGGTTGTCCACGAGGAAACATCCACAGTTCGAGTGGTGATCACTCCGGCCAGCACCCGGCCGATCATGAGCGCCGCGACGATGACCATCACGACGTTCACCATCGACAGAGCAACAGTCAGGATCAGATAGCCGCGCGCAGAAGCGGAATGTCGCCACAGCCGCGGGTCGATCGGCCCCCGGCGACGCTCCCGAGTGGTGGGAGCGTCGCCTACTTCGATAGTCACGTGAATTCGACCGTCAGTTCTTTCGTGATTCGAATGTTTCGTGATTCAAGGTTGGTGACTACCACGTCTTCTCCTTGAATCGCAGACCGATCGACGCCGGAATCTGCTTGGAGGAGATGCGCTGTCGGAACACCCAGTACGTCCAACCCTGGTAGATGATCACCACCGGCGTCATGAATGCCGCGGCCCACGTCATCACCTTGAGCGTGTACGGACTCGACGACGCGTTCTCGATGGTCAGGCTGTACGCCGGATCCAGCGTCGACGGCATGACGTTCGGGAACAGCGAGGCGAACAGCAGCACGACGGTGGCGATGACGGCCACACAGGTGAGAACGAAGGCCCAGCCTTCGCGCTCGGCCCGCGTCAGGAAGACGACGCCGATCAGTGCCGCAGCAGCGGCAGCTACCAGAATCCACGTCCATCCCTTGCCGTAGGCGAGTTGCGTCCACAGAACGAATCCGCCGGCAACAGGAATAGCTGGAATTGCCAGTCGTGCAGCAATTTTCACGGCATCTTCACGAACCTCGTCGGCACTCTTGAGTGCCAGGAACACTGCACCGTGGAGAGCGAACACCAGCGCGGTGGTCAGACCGCCGAGCAGCGCGTACGGATTGAGCAGATCGAAGAATCCCGACTCGACCTGCTTGTCTGCGTTGATCGCCACGCCCCGAACGATGTTCGCGAAAGCCACGCCCCAGAGAACTGCCGGGACCCAGGAGCCGAAGATGATGCCCCAGTCGCAACGCTGACGCCATTTGTCGTCGTCGATCTTGCTTCGCCATTCGATGGCACAGATACGAACGATCAAGGCCACCAGGATGATCAGCAGCGGTAGATAGAACCCGGAGAACAACGTCGCGTACCACTCCGGGAATGCCGCGAACATCGCGCCACCGGCGGTGATCAGCCACACTTCGTTGCCGTCCCACACCGGGCCGATCGTGTTGAGCGCTACCCGTCGACGCGTATCGGCCGGGAGGTCACTGCCTCTGCCGACGATCGGCATGAGCATTCCGACACCGAAGTCGAACCCTTCGAGGACGAAGTAACCGATGAACAGTACTGCGACGAGCACGAACCATACTTCTTGAAGTCCCATGATCGCCTCCTAGTACGCGAACGACAGTTGTTTGGGCTTGTCCGGATCTTCCGGCTCATCATGATCTGTATCGCCCGGCGGATGCATGTCGTGCTCCAACGGGCCTTCCTTCGCGTACCGCACGATCAGCTTGAACCAGACGACTCCCAGCGCTCCGTACAGCAGGGTGAAGGTGATCAGCGAAGCCCAGACGGTAGCCGACGCGTGGTCCGAAACACCTTGGTCGACAGTAAGTCTGATCATGTCGACGCCGGTCGGGTTGGGATGCACCACCCAGGGCTGACGGCCCATCTCGGTGAAGATCCAACCGGCGCTGTTCGCCATGAACGGAGTGGGGATCGCGACCAGGCTGAGTATTCCGAACCACTTCTGGTCCGGGACCCGCCCCTTACGAGTGACCCACAGTCCCGCGAGAGCCAGTGCTGCCGAACCGGCGGCGAGGCCGATCATGGCGCGGAAAGACCAGTACGTGACAAAGAGATTCGGTCGGTAGTTACCCGGTCCGAAGTCCTGCTCCGCCTGCTCCTGCAGTTGGTTCACGCCTTGCAGTTCGACGCCGGTGAACTTGCCCTCGGCCAACCATGGAAGAACGAACGGCACCTTCAGAACGTGCGTCACGCTGTCACAGTTGTTGTGAGTGCCGATAGTGAGGATCGAGAAGTCCGGATCCATCTCGGTGTCGCACAGCGATTCCGCCGACGCCATCTTCATGGGTTGCTGCTGGAACATGAGCTTGCCTTGGACGTCACCGGTATAGATGATGCCGATTCCGGCCACGATCATGACGAGCAACGCGAATCGTGTTGCCGGGCGGTACATCGTCCGTGCGTCGGCTTCGAGGCGCTCGGCTTCGGCGGCCTCAGCCTGCTTGGCGCGGCGCATGTTCCGCACCATCCACCAACCACTGATGCCGGCGACGAACGTCGCCGCCGTCAGGAAGGCGCCGGCAACCGCGTGCGGGAAGGCAGCGAGAGCGGTGTTGTTGGTCAGCAGCTCCCAGATACTGGTGAGCTCGGCACGACCCGTTTCAGGGTTGTACGTCGCACCGACCGGATGCTGCATGAACGAGTTGGCCGCGATGATGAAGAATGCCGACGCGTTGACGCCGATCGCCACGAGCCAAATGCACGCCAGGTGTACAAGTTTGGGCAGCCTGCCCCAACCGAAGATCCAGAGTCCGATGAAGACGGACTCCATGAAGAAGGCGACGAGGCCTTCCAATGCGAGCGGAGCTCCGAAGACGTCACCGACGAATCGCGAGTACTCGCTCCAGTTCATGCCGAACTGGAACTCCTGCACGATGCCGGTGGCTACACCGAGTGCGAAGTTGATGAGGAAAAGCTTGCCGAAGAACTTGGTGAGCCGATACCAGTGGTCCTTTTTGGTGACCACCCACATCGTCTGCATGATCGCGATCATCGGCGCAAGTCCGATGGTCAGCGGAACAAGGATGAAGTGGTAGACGGTAGTGATACCGAACTGCCACCTGGAGACGTCCAAAGTATCCATTGGCTACTCCGAGAGTAGGGCCCTGGGACAGGCTTCGGGGTTCGAGACGCGGGCAGTCGCTCGGCCCCTGCGGACACGGTACTGCTGTCCGGTTTGGACCGCAGGACTTTGCTACTACCAAATGTAGTAGAGACCTGTCGCGATTCCTATTCGCCTATCGCCCTGCTGAATCCGAATCAATTGCACGTTCAACCAATTCCGCGAATTCCCCGGAGACCTTCGGCTCTGGCAATGTGAGCCCGTCGAGTGTATGGACGCGTGCGGCCAGCGTGACGCTCGAAACCATCCACACTCCGTCGGCCGCAATCAAATCCGCAGGTCGGAGGGTTTCGTATCGGCAATCGAAGCGAGCACTGCCGGCAACGTCGAACAGGGCGCGCTGCGTAGTGCCCATCAAAATGCCCTGTGCGGGAGGCGGTGTGATCAAAGTCCTGTCCCGAACGATCACCACCGTCGAGCGTGGCCCCTCCAACACATTGCCCTCGGAACTGACGAAGATCACATCGTCAGCACCCAAATTCGCCGCATATCGAAGCGCTGCCATGTTGGTTGCGTACGACAACGTCTTCGCGCCCAGTAGCTGCCAGGGTGCCCGGGCAGAGAGATCGACAGAGAAACCTCGCTCGAGAGTCATCACCGATAACCCCGATTCGCGGACCTGTCTGACCCGATCGGCCACCGGACCGACCATCACGAAGGCTGTCGGCTTGTCGCCGCTCTCACGGCCGCGGGTCAGAACGAGACGAAGAGCGCCTTCTTTCTCTGTCCCCCACTCCTCGGCTGCCATCTCGATCGCCAGACGCCAGTCATCGAGAACGGGGGCGGGCAGACCCAGCGCCCGCGCGCTCAGAACCAGTCGACTCAGATGTCCCTCGACCACCCGCGCCCTACCGTCGCGCACCAACAGCGTCTCGAAGACTCCGTCGCCGCGCACCACCGCCAGGTCGTCGGCGTGCAGAAACGGTGCGTCAGCATCGAGCACCTCGTGGTCGAGAGTCACCAATACGCGATCAGGCATGCCATCAACCCTAACGATCCGCCGAGCCGCCGGGGCCGCCCTGTAACCGCGATCCCGCCCACACTCCTAGACTGGTCTCGTGGTCGACAACGCTCTTGTGCCCAACAGCCCACTTCTGACTTCCCCCGGCGCGGTCACCGCACCGGACGGTTCGGCCGACATCGGTGTCGCGTGGCACTACGGCGATCCCCTCGGCGAACAGCGAACCGCGCAGCGCGCAGCAGTGGTGGTCGACCGCAGTCACAGATTCGTGATCGCCATTCCCGGCGACGAACGCCTCACGTGGCTGCACACGATTTCGAGCCAGCACATCGCCGCGCTCCCCGACGGCAAGAGTGCCGAGAACTTGAGCCTGGACGTCAACGGACGCGTCGAGCACCACTTCGTGCAGACGGACCTGGCAGGTGTCACCTGGATCGACACCGAGGCGAACCGCGGACCCGACCTTCTCTCCTTCTTGAAGAAGATGGTGTTCTGGTCCAAGGCCGAACCCCGAGACGGCAACGAACTCGCGGTCCTGAGCCTGATCGGACCCGAAGCGTCAACTGTCCTCGCCGCACTCGAGGTTCAGACACCCACCGAGGCCTACGACGCTCTCGCCTTGGCCGACGGCGGATTTGTCCGCCGCATGCCGTGGCCTACCGAGAACTCTTTCGATCTTCTCGTCCCACGTGAGCAACTGGCAGCGTGGTGGACCAGGCTGACCGATGCCGGTGCCAAGCCCGCCGGCAGTTGGGCCTTCGAGGCACTGCGCGTCGAAGCGACGAGGCCTCGCCTCGGACTGGACACCGACGAACGCACGATCCCGCACGAGGTCCACTGGATCGGTGGGCCGGCCGAGCACGGCGCCGTCCACCTCGACAAGGGGTGCTACCGCGGTCAGGAAACCGTCGCCCGGGTTCACAATCTCGGCAAGCCCCCGCGCCATCTCGTCATGTTGCACCTCGACGGCAGCGCCGAAGCCGTCCCGGAACCGGGTGACCCGATCACGGCGGGCGGACGGGCCGTCGGACGCGTCGGGACCGTCGTCAATCATCACGAGCTCGGCCCCATCGCACTCGCTCTGATCAAGCGGAACATCCCGGTCGACACCGAACTGATGGCCGGCCCCAGCGCTGCGTCCATCGATCCGGATTCGATCGTCGCGGACGACGCACCCCAGGCCGGACGTGAGGCTGTCAACCGATTGCGCGGAAAGTGACGGGCATGGTCGACGCGGTCTGCGTCGTCCACACCGAACGTGACAGTGGCGTCAGGCGAGTCCCCCGTACCGCGATCGACAAGCATCCCGTCGACGGCCGCGTCGCGGTAGGACGACTCGGTCTGGGTGGCGACTACGTCTGCGACACCGAGTTCCACGGCGGTGCCTTCCAAGCTGTCTACGCGTATCAGCGCGACGAAGCGCAGCGTTGGTCGGACGAATTGGGCCGACCTCTCGGCCCCGGATGGTTCGGCGAGAATCTTCACATCAGCGGGATGCTCGTCACGGACGCCGTGATCGGCGAGCGTTGGCACATCACCGGAGCCGAGGCGTCGGACGTTCTCGAACTCGAGGTGACCGCGCCCCGCGTCCCGTGCGGCACCTTCGGCATCTGGGCCGCGGAAAAGGGCTGGGTCAAAAGATTCACCGAGCGGACCGACGTCGGCGCCTACCTTCGCGTCAACCGGACCGGCACGATCGCCGCGGGCGATTCGGTCACCCGAGTCCACGTACCGGATCACGGAGTGACTGTTCGAGAGGTCTTCGCCGGAACGGATCCTGAGCGGCTTCGACGGCTCCTCGCAGAACACACCGACCTTGCACCGAACGTCACCGCGCGCGTCCAGAGGTTCATCGAACAAGCAGAAGCGCAGGTGCACTCGTGAGTATCGAATTGGTGGAAGTGGTCCGCTCCGGATTCCGCGAATGCGTGCATCGCGGATCGGCCGTCATTCTCGGCGCCGACGGCGAGGTCGTTGTCGGACTCGGGGAAATTCACACACCCATCTACCCGCGCTCGGCGAACAAGCCGCTGCAAGCCGTCGCTGCGCTTCGTAACGGCTTTGCACCCACCAGCCCGGAAGAGCTGGCCGTCGCGTCGTCCTCACATGCGGGCGAGGCCGATCACATCGAACTGGTCGCAGCGCTTCTCGCTCGCTACCAACTCGGTGTCGACCAGTTGCAGTGCCCCTCCGATCTGCCGGGCAACGAACTGGCCCGAGCCGAACTGATCGCAGCGGGCGAGCTTCCCAGCCCGATCTACATGACCTGCTCGGGCAAGCACTCCGCGATGCTCGCCACGTGCGTCGTGAACGACTGGCCGCTCGAGACGTACATGGAGCCGACTCATCCCCTCCAACTCGCGATCCAGGAGACGATCTTCGATCTCAGCGGCGAGGAAGAGCAGGAACTCGGCATCGACGGTTGTGGTCTCCCGATCGTCCCGCTTTCGCTCACGAACCTGGCTCGGGCATTCGGACGCCTGCCCTCGGCTGAGCCCGACTCACCCGAACGAGCTGTGGCCGACGCGGTCCGCGAGAACCCCTTCCTCGTCTCGGGCACCGGCCGCAACGATCAGCGCCTGATGTCCGCAGTGCCGGGTCTGTTCTCCAAGACCGGATACGACGGCATCTACGCCGGAGCGCTTCCCGACGGGTCCGCTTTCGCCCTCAAGATCGACGACGGTCACGAGCGGGCGCTCCTGCCCTTGGCGGCAGCTCTGCTCAAGCGGATGAACACCGAGTGGACCGAGGAGTTGGCGGCTCTCGCATCCGCTCCGGTCTTCGGCGGCGACGCCCGAGTGGGGACGATTCGCGCAATTCCCGGAAACTTCTGAGCAGTTCTCACAAAGTTCTGACGAGTTCTTTCAGCATCCTGGCAGCTCGCGGCCATAGTGAGAGCAATCAGACACGGCGGTGAGGCCTTCGTGGAAGCGGAAGCGACTTTTCCACGCTAGAGTGTGTGTCAGGAAACTTACACACTCAAACGGGGCCGCCAAATTCCCCAGGCCGCCCCGCGAAAGCGCGAGGGGGTCAGCCATGGGCCGCGGCCGGGCTAAGGCAAAGCAGACCAAGGTTGCACGCGAATTGAAATACAGCGTACCGACCACGGATTTCGACAGCCTGCAAAGAGAGCTCGCAGGTGGATCGACCAACTCGCATCGGAGCAGTGTCCGATCGGACCAGACTTCCGATAGGGAAGGGCATGCGCGAGAGGACGACTACGACGACTGGCGGCGTTGACCGCGCACTGCCACCGCGCAGACTGTGAAATGAGGAAGAGCTGATCGCTCTTCCTCATTTTTGCGTTCCGTTTTCCGCCTCGCGCCTGCTTGCACGGACACACAAAACTGCCCCACCGGATCTCTCCGATGGGGCAGTTGACGTTGCGGTCTAGAAGCGCGGGTGGTCTCCGGCCAGGAACGCACGCTCTGCAGCGGCGTCCGACGCCTTCTTGACGCTACCGAGCGTCCAGCAGTCGATGTGGCGTGCGGTGAGGACGGCAAGTGCGCGGTCGACGTCCTCGGGTGCGACGACGGCGACCATGCCGACGCCCATGTTGAACGTCTGCTCCATCTCGGCGCGCTCGACGCGTCCGCGCTGCGCGATCATGGCGAAGACCGGAGCGGGGCTCCAGGTTCCGCGATCGAGTTCGGCGACCAAGCCCTTGGGCATGACGCGCGCGAGGTTGTTGGCGAGGCCGCCACCGGTGACGTGGCAGAACGTGCGCACGTCGGTCTCGGCAGCGAGTGCCAGGCAGTCCTTGGCGTAGATCTTGGTGGGCTCGAGCAGTTCCTCACCGAGCGTGCGGCCGAACTCGTCGACGTGTGCGCTCAGGTTCATGCGGTCGATCTCGAGCAGGACCTTGCGGGCCAGTGAGTAACCGTTGGAGTGCAGTCCCGAAGAACCCATCGCGATGACGACGTCGCCGGGGCGAACGCGATCCGGTCCGAGCAGCTTCTCTGCCTCCACGACGCCGACACCGGTGGCGGAAAGGTCGTAGTCACCGTCGGCCATGATGCCGGGGTGCTCGGCGGTCTCGCCGCCGAGGAGAGCGCAGCCGGCCTGGATGCAGCCCTCGGCGATTCCGCTGACCAATTCCGCGACGCGCTCGGGGATGACCCGGCCGACGGCGATGTAGTCCTGGAGGAACAGCGGCTCGGCGCCACAGACGACGAGGTCGTCGACAACCATGGCGACGAGGTCGAGTCCGACCGTGTCGTGCTTGTCCATCGCCTGGGCGACAGCGAGCTTGGTTCCGACGCCGTCGGTCGATGCGGCGAGCAACGGCTCCTTGTAGTCACCCTTGAGGGAGAACAAGCCGGCGAAACCACCGAGGCCACCCATGACCTCGGGGCGGCTGGCCTTCTTGGCCAGAGGGGCGAAGAGTTCCACCGCCCGGTCGCCTGCGGCGATATCGACTCCTGCTGCCGCGTAGGAGGCGCCTGCGGTGCGGTGACTGTCCTCGGTCATCGGGTTACTACTCCAGCCTTGTATTTCTCGCGAGCACGTATTGCTCGTGCACAGGTAAGTGGTCTTGCAATGTGAAGTGTTTGCAATCCTCGTGACGCGAGATGGATCATTCGACTCGAGACCCAGAGCGCGCACACAAATACCGACGATTACGCCCATACGCTACCGGACCGGCCCCCTCGGTGAGACCTCGCGTACCCCGAGACGTCAGTTCTGCAGCCGGGCACCGATCGAGGCGTGCAGTGCGCGCAGACTGTTCTGCCCGAGTGCGACCGTCTCGGATTCGATGTGTTTGAGGAGGTGTCCGTCGTGGACGACCTTCTCGCTCGACTGGATCAGTACCGTCCCGGCTCCGGTGAAATCGAACTGGCGTTCTTCACCGGTGTTCGCGCCGAACATGCTTCCGCGAACCGCGCCCAGGAAGCTCTGCATCCAGTCGGCGTCGAAGTGGTGGGACGGCGACGGGCAGTCGGCCCAACCCACCAACGCCTGCGGGTCGATGCGCAGCGGCGGCTCCGCGAACATGACCGGGCCATTGGACGACGCCAGGAACTTGCCTGTCCCCAGTAGCGTCAAAAAGCCTGGGACGATGGACTGTTTGAGGTCCAGGCTCGTCTCGAAGGCGAGGAGATTGGCCGCGCGAATCGTGAGGTTGCCGTCGTCGAGGTCGTAGGAATTGATGTTGAATCCGCGGTCCCCGAGGATCAACTTGCCCTGTCCCTGAGCGAGCACCCAGTCGTCCGCGTAGAGCGGCGAAGAGAACCTGGCCGCGACGATCGCCGTCATACTCGTGCGCCCGAGCGGCTCGAAGTTGATGTTTCCGTAGTACGCGATCATCGCGCCCTTGGACGTGAACCACGGCTGCCCGGCCATCTCGACGCAGAAGGCGTAGTCGTTGCCCGGGACGTTGTCGTTGGCGGGCAGAGTTGCCGGATTGTGAATTTCGATACCCATGCTCTGTGCCCTCTCAGAACTTCTGCTCGGACGCCTGGACCCAAACGGTGCCGGCGCCGGTCATCTTCAGCTGGATGGACTCCCCCGAGCCCTTGCCGACGGCCTCGCGCCAGCCGACGTTCGCGGAGATGTCGACGTTGATCTGACCGATGTGGCACACGTATGCCTGCGGGTCGACGACGACCTGAGGATTGTTCGGACCGACCTGCAACGGAATCGCGCCGCCGTGCGAGAGAACCGCGACGCTTCCCTGTCCGTGCAACTGCGTCGTGAACAGGCCTTGACCGGTCATGGCGCCACGTACCGCTCCGCGCACACCGCCCTGCGACGTGAGAGCGACTATCGAACTCTGCAGGTAACCGTCGTGTGCGAGGAGCCGGTCGGCTTCGACCGTGAGCATTGACGAACCGTCGAGGTGGATGACCTCGACGTACAAGCCGGCGTGCCCGTAGAAGACCTCACCGTTTCCCTCGGCCGCCATCATGCGTGCGTGTTCGCCGGACATCATGCGGCCGGCCATCCCGGCGATCCCGCCCATGTTCGGCATGGCGCCGGGCCCACCGCCCATGCTGTGCGGGATGAAGCGGACGTCACCGGTGTAGTAGAGCATCGACCCGGTGCGGGCGAGCACGTTCTGGCCCGGCGCGAGGGTCGACTTGACGACCTTGCTGTTCACCAATTCCAACGGCATGGTTCAGCGCTCCTCGGGCTGGATGTAGACGACTCCGGATCCGTCGAATCGCAGCGAGAACGCTTCACCGCTGCCACCGCCGATCGCGGAGCGCCAGGTGACGTCGGTGACGAAGCTCTGGTTCAGCTGGCCACGGTGCGCGACGAATGCGTCGGGATCGGCAACCAGCGGATACTGCGGGCTGACTTCGAGCGCGATGATCGGTCCGCCCTTCGACAGCACGGCCACCAGACCGGTGCCGCTGACGACCGTCGTGAACAAGCCCTGTCCGGAACCTGCGCCGCGGAGGCCGGCAAATTTCACGTCGGTTTGCAGTTGTCCGACCAATGCGAGCAACTGTGACGCTTCGACGTGCAAGGCGTCGTTGTTGAGCTCGATGATCGTGATGTCCTGGGCGTCGACCGCGAAGTAGACGGTGCCTTGACCGCTGACTTCCATCAGGGACAGTGATTCACCTGCCGCCTTCTGTTTCAGCGCGGCACGTAACCCACCGCCACCGCCCATTCCGGCGTTCTTGAAGGTGATCGCACCCTCGTACGCCACCATCGAGCCGTTGATCGCTTTGATGGTGTCCCCCACCAGGTCTGCGACCAGGACCCGGTGCCCATCCATTCTCAGTTGCGCCACGGAGGGCACTATGCCAGATGCTCACGACGTATGCCGTGTCGTGGAACAGAAAGTCGTGAACAGAAAATCTGCCGCCCACATGCTGTGGACGGCAGATTCTCGGCTGTCGAATTTCAACGATTCTGATGTTCAGGGGCGGCTGAGCGCGCTCGCATTGTCGTTGTCGCGAGTGGCCGTCGAACCTGCGGTGCTCTCGAGCATCCCCTCGAGGACGTTCTTGCCGATCGACGTTTCCTTGGGAAGCGCGATCGGGTAGGTCCCGTCGAAGCACGCGGCGCACAGACGGCTGGCCGGCTGCTCGGTGGCGGCGATCATGCCTTCGGTGGAGATGTATCCGAGGGTGTCCGCTCCGATGGAACGACGCACACCGTCGAGCATTTCCTCGAACGTCGCATCCTGTCCGCCTGCGCCGTTGGCGATCAATTCGGCCGGTGAGGCGAAGTCGATGCCGTAGAAGCAGGGCCACTTGACCGGCGGCGAGGCGATACGGACGTGAATTTCAAGGGCGCCGGCTTCGCGGAGCATCCGGATGAGCGCACGCTGGGTGTTACCGCGGACGATCGAATCGTCCACCACCACAAGGCGCTTGCCGCGGATGACTTCCTTGAGCGGGTTGAGCTTGAGCCTGATACCGAGCTGACGGATGGTCTGCGACGGCTGGATGAAGGTACGGCCCACGTAGGCGTTCTTCATCAAACCCTGGCCGTAAGGAATGCCTGAGCCCTGTGCGTACCCGACTGCTGCGGGGGTGCCGGACTCGGGAACGGGGATGACCAAGTCACCTTCGGCGGGATGCTCGCTGGCGAGCAGACGGCCGATCTCGACGCGGGTCGAGTGGACCGAACGGCCACCGATGACGCTGTCGGGACGGGCAAGGTAGACGTACTCGAAGACACATCCCTTGGGCGTCGGATTCGCGAAACGTGAGGAGCGAACGCCGTCGGCGTCGATCGCAAGCAGCTCACCGGGTTCGATGTCGCGAACGAACGACGCACCGACGATGTCGAGGGCTGCCGTCTCGCTGGCGACTACCCAACCGCGGTCGAGTCGACCGAGGCAGAGCGGGCGGATGCCGTGCGGATCGCGCGCTGCGTACAGCGTGTGCTCGTCCATGAAGGTGAGGCAGAACGCGCCCTCCAACGTGGGAAGCAATTCCATTGCGGCCTGTTCGATGGTGCTGTCGCCGGCAGCGTGTGCCAGGAGACCACCGATGAGGTCGGAGTCGGAAGTCGCTGCGTTGGGGCGCTTGTCGTTGACCAGGCCGGCTGCACGGGTGCGGCTCGCGAGTTCAGCGGTGTTGACCAGGTTGCCGTTGTGGCCGAGCGCGATGCCGGTACCGGCAGTGGTGGTACGGAAGATGGGCTGCGCGTTCTCCCACGTCGTGGAACCGGTGGTGGAGTAACGGCAATGTCCGACGGCGACGTGACCTGGCATCGCTGCGAGGGTCTGCTCGTCGAATACCTGGCTGACCAGGCCGAGATCCTTGAACACCAACACCTGGGAGCCGTCGGCTACCGCAATGCCGGCAGCTTCTTGACCACGGTGCTGAAGTGCGTACAGGCCGTAATAAGTGAGCTTCGCCACATCCTCTCCCGGCGCCCAGACGCCGAATACACCGCATTCTTCGCGGGGCTCGTTCTCGTCCTCGTCGGACGGGTTCGAAGCGAGGAGATTTGGACTGTTGACCGACAGATCGGCACGAGTCACCGGGCGCTCCCTTTGTGGGCAGGGGTTGGGGGGCATCCACAGTCTACGGCCATTTTGGGACTCACGTCCCCTGAGGGCTGCCTTGGCTCTCAGATCACGCCGAAGCGAACCGGATGGTCTCTCACTGTTACTGCGTCAACCACTCTGTTGCTGCGCCAACCCCTCTGTTGCTAGGTCAACCGCAGCAGTGGGAGCCAGTGCGCAATTTCGGGAGCGCGGCTACCTGAGGCGTCGACTCTTCCGTCACCTGAGGCCTCGGAGAACTCGAGCAATCCGGTGACCATCTGCAACCACGTCCGAGCGTCCGTCTCGACGACGTTGGGCGGGGTTCCGCGCGTGTGACGCGGACCTTCGATGCATTGCACCGCAACAAACGGTGGGACCCGCACCTCGACGCTCGATCCGGGGGCGATCTGTTCGAGAGTGCGCGCACTCATCTTCACTGCCGCACCGAGTTCACTGCGCGAAGGCTTCGGCAGTTCCGGATCTCGAAGCCACGGGCCGACGGCCAGGACGGCGGCACGAAATTCGGCGGGGTCGACGGCGCGGCGGGGCGGCATCAGTTCACTCCCTGTCTGCGAGTAGCGATACGAACGGCAAGTGCGCCACCGGCATTCGTGGCCAGGTGCAGCAGGGCGGGGGCAAGTACGCTGCCGCCACGGCGGTGCAGCCACTCGAACAGCAATGCCGAAGCGCCGGTGAACGCCACTGCTGCGGGAACGTTGTCGCCGGCGCCGCGGGCGGGGGCGACGTGCCACAGCCCGAAGGTCAGTGCATGAACGGCCTGCGCGGTCGGCCTGTTCAATTCGCGGTTCCAGACCGCGGACATCGCGCTGCGGAACAACAGTTCCTCGGAGAGCACCGTCCCGAACGGGATGTGCAGGATGATCCATTCGAGGAAGTCTTCGCGGCCGTCTGCTCGCTCGTCGGCAGCGAGAGTCGCGCGCAAGGACGGAACGGCCAAAGCGACGCTGTAGCCGGTGAGGACCGCCCCCGCCGCGGCTCCGCCGAACTGAGCACCACCACGAATGCCGGTGTGCGCCAAGCCGAGTTCCTCGCGGGTGTAACCACGTGCGAGTAGGACTCCGATGGCCGACAGACCGGCCGCAGTGTTGACCACGGCGCGGGCTCGGGGCGAAAGACCGAATGCCGGAAGCACGACGTTGCTCCAGGTGATCGCGGTAGCGGAGAGCGCGATCGAGGCGACTCCCCTCACTTCTCGGGGCCCTCTGATTTCACGGCGACAACCAATGCCGACCGCACTCGCTCGGTTTCTGCGGCCGTCCATCCCTCGGGCTGGGCGACGCTGATCCAGGCGTCCAGAACGGAGGTTCCGTAATTGTGACCGTGACCGTCGGGAACTCCCGCGGCGTTACCGAGGTCTGCAGACACCTGCCAGAACGTCACGACCGGGAACCATTTCATCGACGGCGAGCGGTCGAAACCGGGTACTTCCTTGAGCCACTCGGGCCGATTGAACATGAGGTCGGGTGACCACCACACCACTGGATCGGAAGGGTGCTGGACAAACAGAACCCGCGGCTGCGGCCACGTCATCCCGTCGGTCGGAATGTCTTCGGAGCGATCCGCGAACCGCACACCGGCCAAGCCGTCCGCGTAGACAGGAGCTACTTCGGGAGTGCCTGGATCGCGCCTCTTCTCGATCGAACGCCACAACTGCGTCGCGTTCGGCGGGCCCACCCACAGAATTCCGTCGGCGGTATCGCGCGCCGCCTGCAGTGTGTCGAAGGCTCCGGCGCCGGCCATGACGCCGAGGCTCTCGCCGTAGACCATGAACTTCGGCCTGGTGGCTTCCGGTTCCTGGAGCCATCTTTCGTGTACCCGCTCGATCAACAGGCGTCCGGCAGCTTGCGCCTTCTCCTGGTCGGCGAGGAACGAGATCCAACTCGGCAGGTACGAGTACTGGCTGGCGACAAGAGCAGTGTCGCCGTCATGCACAAGTTCGATTGCCTGTGCCGCAGTGGGATTGACCCACCCCGTACCCGTCGTCGGAATGACCACGAGGACCTTGCGTTGGAAGGCGCCGGTTCGCTCCAGCTCCTTGATGACCAGATCCATACGCTCTTCGGGATCTTCGGCGCTTTCAAGTCCGGCATATACGCGAATCGGATCCATCGCAGGCTTACCGGTTGCCGCTTCGAGTTCCTGCGCGTCGAGTCCGCGCGAGACGAAGTTTCGTCCCTCGAACCCCAATGTGTCCCAGGGAGCGGCTGATTCGGGGCTACCCGATTTCATCGGATCCTGCGGTTCGACGACGCCGTCGCGAGTGGTCGAGTTCTGCAGACTGAAGATCGAGTTGGTCGCTGCATAGATTCCGCGGACCAGGACGCCGTCGACCAGCATGAAGAACAGGACGGTGACAACCAGGACACCGACGCCATTGGCCACCGACCGTGACCAGTGGAACCGCCGCATCAGCTGTCGGGCAATCAGTTTCACCAGATCGTGGAGGACCCGCCAGATCGAGATGAGCAGGCCACCGACGAGCAGGCTCAGTCCGAGGGTTCGGATGTAGCCGGAAGTGGTCGTGCCTTCGGCATCGGTCAGTGCCGCGATTTCACGTTGCCACCCGGCCGCGTAGACCAGCATGATGATCGCCGCGACGATGGACGCGACCGGAACGAAGACCTTGATCGCGGAAGGCACCGGCTCGGGCAGTGGCCACCACCGTCGCCCGCTGAGCAGGTATCGCTCGACAGCCCAACCGATCGCAGTACCGACGCCGTAGCCGATGGCCGAGTTGATACCGCCGATCAGACCTTGGAAAAGCCAATCGCGCGGCAACAGCGAAGGGGTCAACGACCAGCAGAAGAAGAACGCGGCAAACGCGATGCCGGTGAAGTCGAGTTTGAGGAGCCCCCACGCCCACTCGGTGAAGCGGTTGTCGAGCTTCTCGAGGGGTGCGGGAACAGCCAGCCGCAGGTGGTGTTCCTGCGGCTGGCTGTCAGAAGAAGTCAGTTCTCCGGAATCGACCATCTATCACCCGAACAGTGCGGGCAGCGTTCCCTCGAAGGCCTCACGGAGCTTGGCCATCGTGACGGAGAAGTGTCCCTGGACCTCGACGGAGTCGCTGCCCTCGTCGACGACCCCGATACGCGTCCACGGCAAGCCGCGGGCGGTGCACATACCGGTGAAGCGAGTCTCCTCGGTGCGCGGAACTGCAACGAGGACGCGTCCCGACGATTCCGAGAACAGGGTCACGAACGGATCTGCGCCCTCGGGAATCAGGATGCGGCAACCGGTTTCGCCGGCCAGCGCGGCTTCGACGACAGCCTGGGCCAGTCCACCCTCGGAGAGGTCGTGGGCTGCGGTGACGAGACCGTCACGCGAAGAGGCGAGCAGAATGTCGGCGAGCAGCTGCTCACGGGCGAGGTCGACCTTCGGCGGCACGCCACCGAGGTGACCGTGCTCGACCTGCGACCAAATGGAGCCGTCGAACTCGTCGTGGGTGTCGCCGAGCAGGATCAGCGTCTCGCCGGGCTCGAGTCCGAGGCCCGTCGGGATGCGGCGGTGAACGTCGTCGATCACACCGAGGACGGCAACCACCGGCGTCGGCAGGATTGCCGTGGATCCGGTCTGGTTGTAGAAGCTGACGTTGCCGCCGGTGACGGGGATGCCGAGGGTGGCGCAGCCGTCGGCAAGGCCGCGAACGGCCTGCTGGAACTGCCACATGACACCCGGGTCCTCGGGAGAACCGAAGTTCAGGCAGTTGGAGACGGCCTTGGGCGTTGCGCCCGTGACTGCCACGTTGCGGAAAGCCTCGGCCAACGCGAGCTGCGCACCGGTGTACGGGTCGAGCGCGGTGTAGCGGCCCGAAGCGTCGGTGGACAGTGCGATCCCGCGTCCGGTCTTCTCGTCGATGCGGATGACACCGCCGTCGGCGTTCTCGGCCAGGACGGTGTTTCCGCGGACGTAGCGGTCGTACTGCTCGGTGATCCACTTGCGGCTGCACAGGGCAGGCGAGGCGATCATCTTCAGCAGGGTCGCTTCGAGCTCGGCGTCGGTTTCGGGACGCTTCAGTCCGGCGGTCGTATTCGCGATCAAGGCATCCTGCGTTGCCGGACGCTCGACGGGGCGGTGGTAAACCGGACCCTCGTGCGCGACGGTGCGCGGGGGAACGTCGACGACGGTCTCGCCGTGCCAGGAGATGGTGAGGTGCTCACCGTCGGTGACCTCGCCGATGTCGGTGGCCAGGACGTCCCACTTCTTGCAGACCTCCATGAACGCATCGACGTTCTCGGGCGTGACCACGGCGCACATGCGCTCCTGCGATTCGCTCGAGAGCACCTCGGCCGGGGTCATGCCGGTGGCGCGCATCGGAACCTTCTCGAGGTTGATGTGCATGCCGCCGTCGCCGGCCGCGGCCAGCTCGGAGGTGGCGCAGGACAGCCCGGCGCCGCCGAGGTCCTGGATGCCGACGACGAGGCCGGCCTTGTAAAGGTCGAGACAGCACTCGATGAGCACCTTCTCGGTGAACGGGTCGCCGACCTGAACCGCGGGCAGCTTCTTACGTCCGCCGGTGTCTCCACCCTCGTCGTCGAACGTCGCCGACGCGAGGACCGAGACGCCGCCGATTCCGTCGAGACCGGTGCGAGCACCGAACAGAATGATCTTGTTGCCCGCGCCCGAAGCGAAGGCCAGATGCAGATCCTCGACGCGCATGACGCCGGCAGCGAGGGCGTTGACCAGCGGGTTACCTGCATAGGACTCGTCGAAGACCGTCTCGCCGCCGATGTTCGGCAGGCCGAGGGAGTTTCCGTATCCACCGACACCACGCACGACACCGTCGACGACGCGACGGGTATCGGGGGCGTCAGCAGCACCGAACCGAAGCTGATCCATGACGGCGATCGGACGAGCACCCATGGCCATGATGTCGCGGACGATGCCGCCGACACCGGTCGCCGCACCCTGGTAAGGCTCGACGTACGACGGGTGGTTGTGGCTCTCGACCTTGAACGTGACTGCCCAGCCGTCACCGATGTCGACGACGCCGGCGTTCTCACCGATACCGGCCAGCATGTTGGCGCGCATCTCGTCGGTGGTGGTCTTGCCGAAGTATCCGAGGTGGACCTTGGAGGACTTGTACGAGCAGTGCTCGCTCCACATCACCGAGTACATCGCCAGTTCGGCGTCCGTGGGACGGCGGCCCAGGATCTCCTTGATGCGTGCGTATTCGTCGTCCTTGAGACCGAGCTCCTTGAACGGCTGAGCGGCATCGGGATCAGCCGATGCGTGCGTGACGGTATCGACCTGGTGAGCAGACACTGGATAGTGGTCCCTTCCCTACGGGAGTCAAGAGGCAAGCCGGCGCGGAGCGGGACACCACGAATGTGCCCAACGAAAGAACGTGCCGGGGGACAGTCTATCGGTGTGGGCCGACGACTTCCGCAGACGGCAGCACCCGCAACACCTCCGGGCCTGCGAAGTATCGCCGGTCACACCCGCCCCGGTTGGGTGATCCGGTCGGTTTTCCTAAAGTCAGGGCCGGTCCACTCTCTCCCTCGAAAGGTCTCGCATGCCCCAGGATGTTCGTCAGTCCGACCTCACGGCACAGTCCCAGTCGGTGACCACTCCCCTCACTCCGGCTGCGATTTTCCTGGTCGCGACCGTGAATCCGGGTGGCGAGAACACCACACGAGAACTACTCGCCGACGTCGCCGGCCTACAGCGCGCCGTGGGGCTGCGCGTCCCCGGATCAGGTTTGGATGTGGTGACAAGCATCGGTTCGTCGGTTTGGGATCGACTGTTCGCCGGTCCGCGCCCCGCGCTACTGCACCCGTTCACCGCTTTGCAGGGCGACGTTCACTGGGCGCCGTCGACTCCCGGCGATCTGCTCTTCCACATCCGCGCGATGAGCATGGATGCGTGTTTCGAGGTGGCTCGGCAGATCACGAAGCGACTGCACGGCGCAGCCACGGTGGTCGACGAGGTTCACGGCTTCCAGTACTTCGAGAACCGAGACCTCATCGGCTTCGTCGACGGCACCGAAAATCCGGTGGGCCGCGACGCCGTCGCCGCCGTGACTATCGGAGACGAAGATCCTGCGTTCACCGGAGGAAGCTACGTCCATATCCAGCGCTACATCCACAAGATGCGGGACTGGGAAGCAATCACCGTCGACGAGCAGGAACGTGTGATCGGACGCAGCAAGCTCGAAGACATCGAGATGACGTCCGAAGTGAAGCCGGCCAACTCGCACGTAGCCCTCAACGCAATCAAGGACGAGAACGGCAAGGCCCTCGAGATCCTGCGTGCCAACATGCCGTACGGGCGCCTCGGCGACGACGAGATCGGCACCTTTTTCATCGGCTACTGCCGCACGCCGGCGATCACCGAACGGATGCTCGAGAACATGTTTCTCGGCAACCCTCGCGGCAATTACGACCGTCTGCTCGATTTCTCGACGGCCGTGACGGGCTCGATGTTCTTCACTCCGAGCGCCGACTTCTTCGAGGATCTACCGGCTGCACCCGCTGGGCTCTCAGCCGTTTGACTGCCCGCTCCCAGCTACCCACCCTCTAACTACGCGGCGTGAGGAACGCACCGAGCGCGTCGGCATACATGCGGACATCTGCCGCGCCCATCAGCTCGCGGGCAGAGTGCATCGCGAGCTGAGGCGCGCCGACGTCGACGGTGGACAGTCCGGTGCGTGATGCCGTGATCGGTCCGATGGTGGAGCCGCACGGCAAATCGGCGCGGTGGACGTAGCGCTGCATCGGCACTCCCGCCTGATCGCACGCGAGCGCGAATTCGCCGGCACCGGCCGCATCGGTGGCGTAGCGCAGGTTCTGGTTCACCTTGAGTACCGGCCCACCGTTGATCTCGATCCGATGAGCGGGCTCGTGGCGGTCCGGGTAATTGGGGTGCGTCGCGTGTGCCATGTCGCCCGACGCGCATACCGAGCCGGCCATCGCCTGCAGGAATTCTTCGCGGCCACCACCGCGTCCCAACACGATCCGCTCGAGCACGGTGTTCAGCAGGTCCGAGAAAGCTCCGCGATCGGACATGCTGCCGACCTCTTCATGATCGAAGAGAGCAAGCACTGGGACCTGCTGACCGGGCGACTCAGCCGCGGCCAAAAGTGCTTGTGTCCCTGCATAACACGTGCCCTGATTGTCGAGCCTGGGGGCGCTGACCAATTCCTTGTCCACCCCCACGACTGCGCTGGGCGCAAGGTCGTGTGTCATCAATTCCCAGCCGAGAACCGACGACGCGGCTACACCCGCACGCTCGGCGACAAAGCCGATGAACGACTTGGGCTTCGAACCCACGCCCCAGATTCCGTTGACGTGCCTCTGCGGATCCAGCGTCACACCCTTGCGATCTTCGGACAGGTGGATAGCCAGCTGCGGAACACGAAGAATCGGGTCGTCGATGCGAACCAGCTTCTGCTCCACAGTGTTTCCCACCCGGACACTCAATCGGCCGGAGATACCGAGATCGCGGTCGAGCCAGGAGTTCAGCCACGCACCGCCATACGGTTCGAGGCCCACCATCTGCCACCCGGCCGAAGTGAGGTCGGGATGCTGTTTGACCCGCAGGTTCGGGCTGTCGGTATGACCTCCGACAATCCGGAACGGAGCGGTGTTTCCCACGCCCTCGGTGCTCCAGGCGATCAGCGAACCGCCTCGCACGAGGAAGTACCGTCCGGGCTCGGCTGGCCACGACTGCGTTTCGTGGACTTCGACGAACCCGCCGGCCGTCAGCTCGGTCGCCACCGTCGCGCACACATGGAACGGCGACGGTGACGAATCGACGAAGCTGCACAAGCCGTCTGCGTCGGCCCCGGTCAGAGAAGCCGCCCTGGCCCGAGCCGCCCGAGAAGTCTGAGAAGTCATGCCTCTCATCATGCCCGAACAGGTGTCCGGGATATCAGTGGCCACGAATCAGGTGAGCACAGAATCGGTTAGCTCAGGCGTGAGGACCGGACACGCAGAACTGATTCCCATCAGGATCGAGGAGCGTCACCCAGCGGAAACCGTCCATGTTTTCGCGGTGGTGCTCAGTTGCTCCGGCCTCGACGAGCCGCGCCACCTCGGCGTCGAGATCCGGACTCCCCAAATCGAGATGGATGCGATTCTTGCCGGCGGTGGGGTCCGGGACCTTCTGGAATGCGAAGTTGGTGGCGCTGTCAGGGACCGAGACGATGTAGAACCAACCGTCGTTTTCCTCGACGATGTTTCCGCCCAACTGCGCTGCCCACCACGTTGCGAGCGGACCGGGATCGAGACTGTCGAAGGTGATCATGCCGAGTGTGAGAGTCATGCGCACACGTTAATGGAAGCCACCGACAAAGACTCTCGATCTCGGGCTGAGATGAGACGATCGTCGAATGCGACTCACAACGCTGCGCGACCGTGTTGCAGAACCACTCTTCGCAGTTTTCATCGCGACCGGCATGCTCCTGAGCATCCTCGGAGTGCTCGCCTGACCATCATCCACTTCGACCTCGAGCCGAACCTGATCACCTTCACCGCAACAGGTCTTGCCGTCGGCCTTCTCGCGGCCGCCCTGCTTTATCTCCGGAACTACTCGCTCACTCGATCGAACTAGCAGATCGGTAGATCACTCGACCGCTTCGAGTTCCGCGACACTCCCGTCCGAGATCACCCGGACGTGGCGGGTGATCTTCTCGATCGGCCAGTCCCACCACGCAATTCGCACCAACTTCTCGATGTCTTCGGCACTGAAGCGGCGCTTGATCTCCGTTGCCGGGTTGCCGCCGACAATTGCGTAGTCCGGGACGTCGCGCGTTACGACGGCGCCAGTGGACACGATCGACCCGTGACCGATCCGGACACCGGGCATGACTGTCACGTTCCCGCCGAACCACACGTCGTTCCCCACGACGGTGTCACCGCGCGACGGCAAATCCTGCACCAAATCCATGTGCCTGGCCCAATCACCGCCCATGATCGGAAACGGGTAGGTGGAGACACCGTTCATACGATGGTTCGCGCCGTTCATGATGAAGGTGACACCGGTGGCCAGGGCGCAGAACTTTCCGATCACCAGTTTGTCGGGACCGTAGTGATGCAACACGTTTCGAGTCTCGAACTCTTCGGCGAACTCCGGATCGTCGTAGTAGGTGTACTCCCCTACCTCGATCAACGGGTTGTCGATCAACGGCCTCAGCAACACCACTCGCGGTTGCCCGGCCATCGGATGAACATTGGTGGGATCCGGCGCAGTGAAATCTGACGCAATGGGATCTGACGCGTTCACTGCTTACTCCGATCCGTCGGCGCGGTGTCGCCGACCGCAGCAAGACTATCTGGTTCCTGCTGCGATCGACCGACAAGCGAAAACGTACCGGTGTCAGCCCAGGAGGCCCTTGGCGATATGGGTGACCTGAATTTCGTTGCTGCCCGCATAGATCATGAGCGACTTGGCATCACGCGCCAACTGCTCGACTCGGTACTCGGCCATGTAGCCGTTTCCACCGAACAGCTGCACGGCTTCCATCGCGACCTCGGTCGCTGCGCGCGAGGAGTACAGCTTCATCGCCGACGCCTCCGCCAGGCTCACTTTGTCTCCGGCTGCGGTGCGCTCGATCGCATTGAAGACCATGTTCTGCACGTTGATTCGAGCGACCTCCATCTCGGCGAGCTTGAGCTGGATGAGCTGGAACTGCCCGATCTCACGTCCCCACAGTTTGCGGGACTTCGCGTATTCGATGCTCAGACGGTGGCATTCGTTGATGATGCCCAGTGAGAGCGACGCGATGCCGATGCGTTCGGCGGCGAAGCTCTCCTTGGCGCTGGATTTGCCGTCCGACTTTCCGCTGTCCTCGGTCTCGCCGAGCAGACGGTCCTTGGTGATGCGGACGTTGTCGAAGAACAGCTCACCTGTGGGTGAGGAGTTCATGCCCATCTTCTTGAACGGCGGGCTCTGTGTGAGACCCTCCATGCCCTTGTCGAGGATGAAGGCGAGCACCTTGCGATCGCGACGATCAACCGACGCATCGCCCTCGTCGAGCTTTGCGTACACGATCATCACGTCGGCGTACGGACCGTTGGTGATGAAGGTCTTGTTGCCGTTGAGAATGTAGTCGTCGCCGTCGCGGCGTACGTAGGACTTCATGCCGCCGAAGGCATCCGAGCCGGAGTCCGGTTCGGTGATCGCCCAGGCGCCGACGGTCTCGAATGTCACCAGGCCGGGGAGCCAGCGTTCCTTCTGCGCGAGTGTGCCGCGGCTGCGGATAGTTCCGGCGGCCAATCCGAGGCTGACACCCAACGATGCGACCAGGCCGAGGCTGACTCCGGCCAATTCGCTGTTGAGCACGACGCCCATGCTGCCGGCGCCGCTGAAGGCGCTCGACTTCTCACCGTCACCGGAGGGCGCTTCGCCGCGCTCGCGTGCCAGCGACTTCTCGAGGCCTTCGCGTGCCATGTCGGCCAGACCGAAGGTCGAGTACAGCTTGCGAATGATGTCGAACGGCGGCAGCGCACCGCTTTCGAGCTCGTCGACGTGAGGTCGCACCTCTTTGTCGATAAAGCCCCGCAAGGCGTCGCGGAACATCAGGTCGGTGTCGGACCACTCGTACATGTGCCTGAACTCCAGTCGGTGAACGATCGAGAGACTGCCGAACGGCAGCCACACACCGAATATAGAACACGTTCCAAAACCGGAACAGGATTCAGCTGATCAGTCCCATTCGCTGCGAGATCCACGTCAGCTCCTGCTCGACGCCGGCCGACCACACCGAAAAGCTGTGACCACCGGGAAGCTCGAGATACCTGGCGTCCATTCCGGCCGCTTTGGCCGCTTCGTACACCTTTTGCTGACCGGGCTTGAACTCATTGTCATCTGTTCCGACGACGAACACTCCGCCCGAGTTCGGGAACTTCCGAGTCGCCAGCAGGTCCATCGGATTCACCTTCACGAACGCCGCTTCGTCGCCGCCGAATATCTCGTCGACGGTTCGCTGTCGGTCACCGAGCGAAGGCTCCAATTGACCGGACAGATCGAGGAATGTCGGGTACACCTCGGGGTAATTGGTCGCCATCTGCAGTGAGCAGGTGCCACCGTAGGAGAGCCCGCCGATTGCCCACGCTCGCGGATTCGTGTCGATCTGGAACGCATTCGCCACCGCAGCGGGCAAGTCCTTTGCCAGATACGTGCCGACCTTGCCCTGTGACGAGTCGGTGCACAGCGGATTGGCCATCTGCGACCCTGTTCCATCGGCTATCACGACGACTGGAGCCAACCCCTCGTGATCTCGTGCAAAGGCATCCATTGTCGCGGTCAGCTTTCCGCCCTGGAGCCAGTCCTCGGGCTTGCCAGGCTGACCTGCCATGAGCACGAGCACGGGAAGAAGCGGACGCGGATTGGTGAAGTACGACGGCGGCAGATACACCTGCGCGTCGCGCGCGGAGAATCCTGAAATCGTCCCGGGGACAGGCAAAGTCGTGACCCGTCCGCGAATCGGCATGCCCTCCGGCGCTTTCCACACAGTGTCGGTGGGATCGCCGGTGACAACAGGATCGGTCGGACCGGGAACTTCACTGAGTGAGATGCGGTCGAAATCGTCGTGTCCGAACGCAATTCCCACAGTCGGATACGCGGCGAAAACCAGATTGATCTGCGTCGCGGCAGTGATGACGACCAGAACCGTCGCGATCACGGACAGGAGCGCTTTCGCGACGGTTCCGCCCGCCTTGATTCGCGGCCCGAGAAGTAGCAGCGCGTAGATACCGAGACCGATCCACACGTAGATCGACATCTCGATGGGATCGGGGAACGGCACGATCACCTTTTCGACGGTGATCCACACGGCGATCATGATCACCAGCGCAATCAGCCCCGCGATCGGCACCGCTCTGCGGTAGTACCAGCGCACGTTCGAACCGAGCAGCCACACACCACCCAGGACCCCAAGGACAGTCAGGATCACCGGCAGCGGTCCCGAGATCAAACTGATTCGGTAGAGCCAGTCCACGTCAAGCCTCTCGCGCGTAGAAATGTCGCACGCACGAGGCTAGACGACGACGCTAGTACTCTGTATCAGGTGACATTCATCAAGGTCTGTGGCCTACGCGACGTTGACACGGTCGACCTCACGGTGGGCCTGGGCGTCGACGCCATCGGTTTCGTCTTCGCCGAGAGCGTCCGCAAAGTCGACCCCACACTCGCAGTCGCTCTGCTCGCGCGAGTTCCCGATCACATCCGTGCAATCGGAGTCTTTCTCGGCAACCCGATCGATCAGATCCTCGAGATCGCGAAGATCACCGGGCTTCGCACCGTACAGGTTCACGATCTTGTCGACGCCGAGCAAGTGCAGCGACTGCACGATGCCGGCCTCACCGTCATCCGCGCGGTCGTCTCCAGCAACGTCCGCGACGGTTACAATCTCGACCTCGGCGAGGACGAACTCCTGATCGACGGCGCAGACGCCGGATCAGGGGTGCCGTGGAACTGGGCCCAACAGCAATCCCGCCCGCAAGGCAAGTGGATCCTGGCGGGCGGACTGTCCCCGGACAACGTTCGCGACGCACTCGATGCCACCGGAGCCTGGGGCGTCGACGTCTCCAGCGGCGTCGAATCCTCCCGCGGCGTCAAGGACCACGCGTTGATCGAGAAGTTCGTGAGCGCTGTCCGCCAGACCGATCACTCGAAATAGGACGCGTAGTCACTGAAAGCGACTTGACCGGTGGGACTCGCTTTCACGGCGTCGGCAACGGCAGGCGGAATGGGAGCCCAGTGCGCAGGCATGGCCGCCGCCAGTGACGGCTTCAAGATGTAGAGCAGTGCGAAGTTCACTATCCAGAGCGGCGGTGCCATCGACATGCCGACTTCCGAATTCACATCGCCTTTGGTGTTGGCCACCAGCTGCGCTGCTCCCGAAATCTGTTGCGCTGCAAATCCGTAGACTGCCTGCACCGTGTATGCCGACTGATAGAGCGCAATCAGAGTGTGCGTTGCACCGTTGTTGCGCAACCAGGTGCCCACGAAACCGCCAGGGGCGATCAGCGTATTCACCTGTCGCGTCGGCGCATCCGCGTTGGCCGGACTCTCCAGCAATCCGTCGGGATTCACGTACAACCCGTAACTGGCCAGAACCGACGGCGTAGTGCCGGAATAGAGGGGCCGCCCGTTCGTATTGGTGAGAATCCGGGCGCATTCGTCGATCACCTCGGCATCCTCGAGATTGCCACCGACCCCACCACCGGCCATGAGGTCGCGATACTGCTCCTCGGTCAAAGCGTCGGCTGGCTCGAGTCCGATCTGCGCGGCAATCTCTTCCGCAGTCTGCTGACCGAGTGGCTGGTTGAGTTGATCCGGAGTAGTCATCTGCGTGGGCGCGACGCTCTCGTAGACCGGTGCCCCGGCAAAAGGGATCACGAACCCGGTATCGACATTCTCTGCAACCGGTTGCGCGCCGGCCATCTGAGTGGTGGCAAACGAAAGTACGCACACCCCAACCAAAGCCAGAACCGAGACGGTCCCGCGATGAGACCGTGCTCGGTGAGATTCTTGTCCACGTCTACAGCCCTCGCCTGAGAAAGCCTTGCCTGCAATTCCATTGCCGCGCATAGGTCAACCTCCCGGGACACAGTCCGGCGAATCAACTCGAGCTTGCATCTCAGTCAAACGCTGTGACCAGCGCCGTGTCAAGACACTGGTCAGGTCGAGGCACAGCGACAGCTCGCTCGATACAGGCGACAGCTCGCCCGCTACAGTGATGCTTCCATCTGAAGTGACCTCACCCCATTTGAATTGCAGGACATCTCTGGAGGCGAGCAGTGTCTGACAAGCGCGGGACCGTATTGATCACCGGTGTCGGTCGGAGCAAGTCGATCGGAGCGAGCCTCGCATTGGGCCTTGCCGAGGATGGTTGGGATCTGGCTATCGGCTACTGGGAGCCTTACGACGAACGCGTCGGGTTCGGGCGCGGAGCGCACGATCCGCAAGACATTGCCGAGAAGTGTCGCGCACTCGGAAGCCGTGTCGACCTCGTTCCTGGAGATCTGGCCTCGCCCGACGTGGCCGATCAGCTCGTTGACGCTGCCGCAGCGCGGAACGACCTCCGTGGGCTGGTGCTCTCACATTGCGAAAGCGTCGACAGCTCGATCCTCGATACCACCGTCGAGAGCTGGGAACGACATTTCGCCGTCAACGCTCGCGCCTCCTGGCTGCTGATCAAAGCGTTCGCTGAACGGCTTCCGGAACAGCGCGACGTCAGTCAGGTGGCCGGGCGGATCATCGCACTCACCAGCGACCATGCGGCCCACAATCTTCCGTACGGGGCCAGCAAGGGCGCTCTCGACCGCATCGTCATCGCCGCCGCAGTCGAACTTGGATCACGCGGCATACGAGCCAACGTCGTCAACCCAGGACCTATCGACACAGGATGGATGACACCCGCGATCAGACAGGCCACAACCCTCCAGACTCCTGCCGGCCGGCTGGGTACTCCCGGCGACACTGCAAACCTCGTTCGGTTTCTGATGTCCGACGCCGGAGGCTGGATTACGGGACAACTCCTTCACTCCAACGGCGGATTCAGTACGAACTGAGCCTTGGCCGGACTCAGTTCAGGCTTTGTAGGTCGGTAGCGTCTGCCCGAGCCTCTTACCCATTTCGGCAGCCAAAGCCGCGAGCCCGCTGGCCGGACGCACCATGACCTCGAAATCGACGATCTTGCCGTCCTCGTCGAATTCGACCATGTCGATTCCCTTGAGACTCTTGTCGCCGATGTTCGCACTGAATTCGAGCACGACCTGTCGACCGTTGGCTCCGGCGAACTGACGGTGGTACTCGAAGTTCTCGAACACCTGGATCACCGTATTGAGAATGAGCACAACGGCATCCGCGGACTGGTACGGCTTGAATCCCGTGGGCGATCGGAACTGCGCGTCGGGCGCGACGATCGTCGGTAGCGCCGACAGATCGCCGGTTTCGATCATGGTGTGCCACAACTTCAGTGCAGCTTCGACTTTCGGTTCGAGCGTCAATTCCGTGCTCATGCTTCTACCCTTCCCTCGACGTTACCTGCCGCTTGATCTACCGGCACTTGACTTGCGACGGACCACGCACTCAACACAGTTCGCACCCCGGTCACGAGTTGCAACGGCTGATCGATCATGACGTGATGTCCGGCTTCGGGAATCTCCGCCACGATGGCCTCCGTTCCGAACAATCCGCGCATGTGCTCCATGAGTCGATCGGACACGATGCCGTTCTCGGCTCGGAAATAGGCTACGCGGCAACGTGGTTCGCTGTCGAGGACATCTTCGGCGCCTACTCGGAGAAAGAAATTCGGATCGAACTTCCACGACCAACCGCCCTCGACTTCCTCCATCGACGTGGCCGCCACATGGTCACGCACCGCAGGCAGACCCGAATCCTGCGGCGGAACGAAGCGGAAACGGCCCATCGCGTCTTCCCTGGTGGGATAAACCTTCTTGGGGCCGAACGCATTCTGGCGTCGAGCCGCCTCCTCTTCGGGCGTACGCGCCTTGAGCGGAGAATCGATGATGACAACCCCGTCCAACAGTTCGCCATGCAGATGCGAGGCCACGAAAGAAACAATCCCACCCATACTGTGCCCCACCAGAATCGGCTTGCCGTCGATTCCCCCGGCCTCGGCCGCCGCCAGCACCTCGCGAGCCCACTGGGACATCGCGTAGGCGTCGCGAGTGTCACTGTCGCCGTGGCCCGTCAAGTCGAGAGCGACGACGCGGCGCCCCTCGGCGAACTGCGGCGCAATGTGATCCCACCAGCGACTGTGGGCGGCGCCGCCGTGAATCAGCACGATTCCCGGCCCCGTCGGCCCCCAAGCCCGAAAGTGCACCGAGGCACCCTCGACCTCCACCGACCCCGTCTCGACCGGCGCTGCCAACGCCCGAGTGAACCAACCAGGCGCGTCTTCGACCACATTGCTCATCGATCGAACATACATAGTCGCCAATCGGTTCATCCAACTCTTCCCAGTTCGTGATCCATCACCTATATTGAATCCGGCCTCAAGTTCAATTCGTTTCGCCGAAGGGGAGAGATGACCAACCGCCAAGTACGCCTCGCCGCCCGCCCGACAGGACTTCCCGACGCATCCACCTGGGAATACGTCGATGCCGAGATCCCGTCCGCCGGACCGGGCGAGTTTGTCGTCAAGGTCGAATACCTCTCCCTCGACCCCGCGATGCGCGGTTGGCTCAACGACGTCAAGTCGTACGTTCCGCCGGTCAAGCTCGGTTCCGTCATGCGCGCCCACGGCGTCGGACGCATCACCGAATCACAGCACCCCGATTACCAGGTCGGGGACATCGTGGCCGGATCCTTCGGCGCTTCCGAGTACGGCGTTTCCGACGGTACAGACGTCACTCGGGTCGACGAATCGATCGCTCCCCTACCGACCTGGCTCGGCGCTCTCGGTTTTCCCGGCGTCACTGCGTATTTCGGATTACTCGACGTCGGAAAGCTGAAAGACGGTGACACCGTCGTCGTGTCCGGTGCCGCGGGTGCGGTCGGCAGTCTGGTCGGCCAGATCGCAAAGCTTCACGGATGCAAGGTCATCGGCATCGCCGGCGGTCCGGAGAAGTGCGCGTGGCTCACCGAGGACCTCGGCTTCGATGTCGCCATCGACTACAAGAACGAATCCGTATACAAGGCGCTCAAGTCCAACGCTCCCGACGGAATCGACGTGTACTTCGACAACGTCGGCGGAGAAATTCTCGACGCCGCTCTCTCCCGTCTGCGCCTCGGCGCTCGGGTGGTCATCTGCGGCGCCATCGCGGGCTACAACGCCACCGAACCTCAGCCAGGCCCTGCTCACTACCTGTCACTTCTCGTCAACCGCGCCACGATGGCCGGCTTCGTGGTCTTCGACTACCTCGATCGCTACGCAGAAGCACAAGAGCAGATCGGAAAGTGGATCAAGAGTGGCGAATTGACTGCTCGCGAGCACGTCGTCGACGGCGGTATCGACGCGTTCGGCGACAGCCTCAATCTTCTCTTCGCCGGAGCGAACACCGGAAAGCTGGTCTTGAAGGTCAGCTGAGTCGGCCACACACGCAGATCGGCCACCGGTATTCCGGTGGCCGATTCGCTTGGGTCAACTGACTCCGGACGGAGTGGGAACGCTGTCCTCCCCCAACCGCGGCGGGGCCGACCGATAGGTTGCCGGCGTGCCGCTCATCCGAATCGGATTGGCTACCTGCCGAGTCGGTGCATCGCGACGCGGGTCGTCGATGGACACCACCGGATCGAGATTCAGCCGTTCCGCCAGCGCTATCGCGTCGGCGATGTCGTTGAGAGGCCCACACGGAACACCTCGCTCGGTCAGTGCCTCGAACCACGAGTCCGCAGAGCCCTTGGCCAATGCAGCAGTGACGGCGTCGAACAGTTCTTCTCGATGCGCAACCCTGTCGCTGTTGGACGCGAAACGCGCATCAGCGGCAAGTTCGGAAACTCCGAGAACCTCTGTCAACGAACTGAATTGCCGATCATTGCCGACAGCGAGGACCAGCGGACGGTCCGCGGTGTCGAACACCTCGTATGGTGCGATGCTCGGATGCCGGTTGCCCATTGCCTGCGGCACCACGCCCGCGGCCACGTAGCCGGACGACTGGTTGGCGAGTGCGGACAGCAACGAGGACAACAGATTGACCTCGACGTGCTGCCCTTCGCCTGTGCGATCGCGATGGCGCAGTGCTGCAAGGATTCCCACGCTGGCATGCAGGCCGGTGATGACGTCGACCACCGCGACACCGACCTTGGTGGGAGTCTTGGGATCGGGTCCGGTGATACTCATCAATCCGCCGACCGCCTGAATCAACAGGTCGTATCCCGGCAGAGAGTTGTTGCCACCGAAGCCACTGATCGAGCAGTAGACCGCACGCGGATTCATTTCTCGGACAGCGTCGTAGCCCAGCCCCAGACGGTCCATCGTTCCCGGCAGGAAGTTCTGCACCACGACGTCCGCATTGCGAACCAGCTCGCGTGCACTCTCCAGATCCTCGCGCTCGCGCAGATCCAGAGTGACCGACTTCTTGTTGCGGTTCACCGACAGAAAGTAGCTCGACTCGTCCCCCACCCACGGTGGGCCCCAGCTGCGAGTGTCGTCACCGACACCCGGCCGCTCGATCTTGACGACCTCGGCACCCAGGTCGGCGAGAATCATCGTGGCGTACGGACCGGCGAGGACGCGGCCGAAATCAGCGATCACCAACCCGTCGAGCGCTCCGACAGCGTCTGCCGTCACCGGAAAGCTTCTTCACCGGTGAGAGCGCGGCCGATCACGAGCTGGTGAACCTCGGACGTGCCCTCGTAGGTGAGAACGGATTCGAGGTTGTTGGCGTGCCGGATCACGGGGTACTCGAGCGTGATGCCGTTGGCGCCCAGAATGGTTCGGCATTCACGGGCGATCTTGATGGCCTCGCGGACATTGTTGAGCTTGCCGGTGCTGACCTGCTCGGGGCGAACCGTCCCGGCGTCCTTGAGGCGCCCGAGGTGGATGGCGAGCAACTGCCCCTTGCCCAATTCGACTGCCATGTCGGCGATCTTGGCCTGGGTGATCTGATACGCGGCGAGCGACTTGTCGAAGACCTTGCGATCACGTGCATATGAGATCGCAGTCTCGAGGCAGTCACGTGCTGCACCCATTGCCCCGAAGATGATGCCGAAGCGTGCCTCGTTGAGGCAGCCGAGCGGGCCGGACAGTCCGCGAGCCTTGGGCAGCATCGCCGAGGCAGGCAGACGCACGTCCTCGAGCACCAGTTCCGAGGTGACCGACGCCCGGAGCGACATCTTGTTCTTGATCTCGGGGGCGGAGAATCCCGGAGTGTCGGTGGGAACGACAAATCCGCGCACGCCGTCGTCGGTTCGAGCCCAGACCACGGCGACGTCCGCGATGGAGCCGTTGGTGATCCACATCTTGGTGCCGTTGAGGATCCAGTCGTCGCCGTCGCGCTTGGCGTTGGTTCGCATACCGCCGGGGTTGGATCCGAAATCGGGTTCCGTGAGACCGAAGCAGCCGATGGCTTCACCCGCCGCCATTCGCGGGAGCCATTCTTCCTTCTGCTCTTCACTTCCGTTGTGGTGGATCGCGAACATGGCGAGCGAGCCCTGGACCGAGACGAGGCTGCGAATGCCCGAATCGACAGCTTCGAGTTCCTGGCAGGCCAACCCGTACGCCGTGGCGCTCATCCCGGCACAGCCGTAGCCCTCGAGGTGCATGCCCAGTACGCCGAGCGCGCCCAGTTCCTTGGCCAGCTCACGAGCCGGCAGTGCTGCCGCTTCGAACCATTCACCTACGTGCGGGCGAATGCGATCGTCGACCATCTTGCGGACCGTGTCGCGGATCGCGATCTCCTCGGCGTCCAGCAGGGTGTCGATGGCAAAAAGCTCGGACAGGGACTGCGGCGTGGTCACGGGGCCTCCAGTGTTCTCGGGCGCAATCCTTTGCGAGAACGATTGCGCAATCGTTTGCATCGCCTAGAGTAGAGCCCGGTTGCGCACCCGTCAATCCCCGAACTGCCGACCGACACCGAACCAACTCAGAACCGACGCAGACCAGGAGCCACGACGCAGATGACGCCCGATCCGTCGAACCGCAGCAACGGCCGTCCGCCGACGTTGCGCGAAATCGCCGACCAGGCCGGGGTCCACATCTCGACGGCGTCGCGGGTCCTCCGTCAGCCCGAGCCCGCCGACGGTTGGTCCGACTCCGCACTCCGAGTTCGTCAGGTTGCCGAGGAACTCGGTTACCAACCGAACCTGTGGGCGGCCAGCCTTCGTACCCGCAAGACCACCACCATCGGCGTCGTGATGCCGAGATTGACAGACGTTGTAGTGGCCACCATGTTCCAAGGCATCGAGGAAGCCGCCACCGCAGCCGGGTACTCCGTCTTGCTCTCCAGCCCGCCCGACGATCTGGAAGCGCAACGCAAAGCGGTCGAGTTCCTGGTGAGCCGACAGGTCGACGGTCTCATGCTGAGCAGCATCCACCTGCCGGGTACCGATTTCGTCGACTCGCTCCCCCTGCGCTCACTGCCGATCCTGCTGCTGAACCGGCACATCGACTCGGCGACGTCATCCGTCAACCGAAGCCTTCCCTTTGTCAGCGGCGACGACCGCCTCGGCGGCTACCTCGCGGGGAAGCATCTACTGGACTGCGGCTATCGCGATCTCGGAGTGATCGCGGGGCCGGATCACGCCAGCACGTCGCGGGAACGCGTCGCGGGTTTCCGCGATGCCCTGACCGAAGCCGGTCTGGAACTGCCGCCGAACCGAATAGTGGCGTCCGAGTTCGAAGTTCAAGGGGGTGTCGATGCGGCGGCGACACTGCTCAGCGGGAACACGCGCCCTGACGCCGTTTTCACGGTGAGCGACACCATCGCGATCGGCGTACTCGGTGTGGCCCGTGATCTCGGGTTGAGCATTCCCGACGATCTTGCGTTGGTCGGCTACAACGACATTCCGGTTGTCTCCCAACTCCCGGTGCCCCTGACGACGGTCAGGTCCCCCGCCCGAAAGATCGGCGCGACCGGGCTCGAGCACCTACTCGCACTGATCTCCGGCAAGAACGTCGAATCCGTGAAGCTTCCCGTCGAACTGATCGCGCGTGCCTCCACCAGAAAGCCTGCCAGTCGCAAACTCTGAGCAGCTACCAGATCTGAGATTCGTCGATGCCCAACTGTCGCGCGTAACCGGAGTTGAGTGCGTCCCAGCCGTACTCGCGCGCCCGTTCACCCACGATCGGTCCGAAGGGCTCGCCTGCCAGAAGGGCATCGAGTACGTCGAAGCACAGATGCCACCCCGCAGCGAGCGCCGACGCCATCCCCTCGGCGCGCGACCTCTGCGTCAGCACGACGCGGGTACCGCCTTCGATCGGGGTCAGGTCCCACACCAATTCGTCCGGGCCCCACTCGTGTTCGAGACGCCGGGAAGTCTCCACGACGTGAACGGTGACCGGCAGCGACATTTCGGGGGCGCCGTCCTCGGTGAGCATGGTGATCACCGCATCACCGGTACGGCTCAGATTCCGATCGGCGGTGTACGGCGTCCATTGCGCCAACATCTCCGGGTCGGTGATCGCCTCCCACACCTTCTCGACGGAATACGGCAGAACCCGAGGAAAGCTGACGACTGTGTCGTCACCGTCGACGCTCACCATGACGTCGGACAGGGCACTGGGCTGATACGGCTGGGCACTCATGGTTCGATCTCACCAGGAACCACCGACACGGGCAACCGCCCGCTCGGCGTTCAGAACGCAAACACCGCCGATGCGGCCGCGACTGTCTCCTCCACCACCGGAAATTTCACCACGGACAAGTCGTGTCGAGCTCCTTCGAACTCCACCAGACGCGTCGCGGCGGGAATCAAGGCGAGTGCTGCCCGCATCTCCTCCGTTGTCGCGAACTCGTCCTTCGATCCGTGGACGACAACGGTCGGTGTGTTCAGGTCGGGCAGGTGTTCGGTTCTGAGCTTCTCGGGCTTCTTCGGTGGATGCAGTGGATAGGAGAGAAGGACCAGGCCGTCGACAAGTCCCGGGTTCTCCGCCGCAAGCATCGACGCCTGCCGACCGCCGTACGAATGTCCGCCGAGCAGAACGGGTCCGGGCACCGAGTAGTCCTTGCGAACAGCAGCAATCACCTCGGCAATGCCCGCGCGATCCTCCGCAGCACGCGACGGATGCGGAGGCCCCGAAGCTCGACGCACCCGAAACGCGAGATCGAAGCGCAGAACTTGCACTCCTGCCGCAGCAAAGCCGTCGGCAACAGCACGCAACAGCACGGTGTCGCAGTTACTTCCTGCGCCGTGAGTCAGTGCAAGCGTGGCGACGGGCGACGCGAAGGACACAGAAGCAGGTCGATGAAGGAAACCGTGCACCGCACCTTCGTCGACCGTTTCGACAGTAGTCATGGACGCATCCTTGTCCGGCCCGCTCGGGCCTGTTCGACCGCGGCAGTCATGCTGCCCTCGTAAACCGGACCGTGTCCGGGAAACAGCACGCCGGCAGGTGCACCGGCGATATTGTCCAACGCCTGGTCGGTCGCTTCACGGTCATGATTGAAGGGGCACACCAGAAATTGTGGTCCGGCGACACTCGACGTCGCGTGTCCGGTCACCAGAGCGTCACCCGACGCGATCACTCCTGCGTCGGGAACAAGGTAAGCGCTGTGGCCGTCGGTATGCCCATGAGTGGGAATCGGCACGATCCGACCGGGAACGTCCAGCGCACCACCGGACGCAAAGGACTGTGCCCGAGGCAGTTCCGCACCTTTCAACGCGCCGACTCCGATCACGTCGCGAAGCCATTTCGGAGCACCTCGCCGCCACAACAGCAACGGAACTCCGGCCGGCGACAACTGTTGCAGATACTCCCGCTTCGCATGAGGCACTTCCAACGGATCCATCAGGACCGGAACCTCGAGCCGAGTCACGATGTCCGCGATCCCACCGATGTGATCGATGTGCGCGTGCGTGACGAGGATTGCCCGAACATCCCCGAGCTGGTGACCGATCTGTTCGATCGAGCGTTCGACGTCGGTGCCGTTGGCCGGATATCCGCCGTCGATCAAGGTCAGATCGGACCCCTCTTCGACCAGGACCCAATTGGCGTGACCGCACCGAACCAGATGTGTGTTCTCGATCTGCGTGATCGACAGTGCCGCAGTAGTCATGCTTGGTAGTCTGCGCCACGTGTCGGAATCCGTGAAGCAGGCCAGCAGCCGCAGCATTCGAGATCGCGCCGAAGCATCCTTGGTGGCAGCCGCATTCGCACTGCCCAGCGCGGTGAAACGTCGAATCACCGGACCACCCGTCGTCATCGAGGGCAACACGCTCGACGCCGACGCGCACCTTCTGCTCACGCTCGCGAAGACGCGGCCACTCCCCTCGCATTCAACCGATCCCCAGTCACTCGCCGCTGCTCGCGCCAATCTCACCCGAACCGCGATCATGATGGGCGGCAGGCCCACGCCCGTCCACACCGAGGAGATCTCCGTTTCGGGTGCCGACGGCCCGCTTCGCGCCCGGCTCTACGTCCCGACAGCCGACACCGGCGCTCTGCTCGTCTACTTCCACGGCGGCGGGTGGGTACAGGGCAGCATCGAATCCCACGATGCCCCGTGCCGCCTGTTGGCCGAAACCTCCGGCGCACGGGTCATCTCGGTCGACTACCGGCTCTCACCCGAATTCGCTTTCCCCACACCGGTACACGATGCCTACGCCGCCTACCTCGATATCGTCGACCGCGCCGACGAGTTCTGCGCAGCCCCGACGCGCATCGCTGTCGGGGGCGACAGCGCGGGCGGGCATCTTTCCGCAACGGTCGCGCTGCGTGCCCGCGACGACGGCAAGACCCCACCGGCGGCGCAGCTGTTGATCTACCCCGCGACCGACTTTCACGAGAAGGCCCCCTCGCGAACGACGTTCGGTGAAGGTTTCTTCCTGACCGAGGCCAACATGAACTTCTACGAGTCCAGCTTCCTCGGCAGCAATGCCGATCGACTCGATCCGATGGTGTCGCCGCTACGCGCCCCCGACGCGACCGGACTGCCGCCGGCCATCGTGATCACGGCGGGATTCGATCCACTCCGGGACGAAGGCGAAGCCTACGCAGCTCGATTGCGCGACAACGGTGTTCACGTGACCGATCGACGCTATCGCGGGTTCATCCACGGCTTCGTCAACGTTCTGGGACCGAGCGTCGGTTCGCGCACCGCCGTCGCCGAGATCGGCGGAATGCTCCGCGTTCTACTCACCCACCCAGCAAAATCTCCCGCAACGTATCCACCAGCGGATCAACAGGCAGCTCAGGGCTGATCGCACGCTGTAGCCCCAAACCGATTCCGACGCTGAGTATGCGCAGTGCCGCGGCGTTCGGGTCCAGTGTCGGCGTCACGCCGTTGGACTCGGCAAGATGTTGCACCACTCCGGCAATCAGTCCGCGCACCTGATCGGCACCCGTCGCGATCTTTTCGCGGATCTCTTCGCTGTGCCGCGATCGCACCGAGAACTCGACTTCGAGCAGCGTCCATCTCTTGTCCCCGATGGTTCGCTCGGCCCATCGCGCGAACTCGGCCACCGCGTCGTCGAGCGTCGAATTGGCTCCGAGCTGTGAGGTGATCTCGCCGACCTTGGTCAACCTGATTCGGCCGAGCACCTCGGCGCACAACTCGTCCTTGTTCTTGAAGTTCGAGTACACCGCACCTTTGGAATAACCGGCATCCTCGGCGATCTGATCGAGCGACGCGGCGGCGTACCCGCGATCGAGAAAATGTTCGACGGCCGTCGCCAACAAGGTCTCGCGGGTCATCGCCTGCGCTTCCTGCCTGGTCAATCGCGCCATCGGAACCTCCTCGCGGTTCTGAGTATCGAGATTCCAACGGTAGCCGAATACCGGAAGCGCACCGCAGGCGCACTCCCGAAACCCAAATTTGGGGTACCCACGTTATTCAGATACTGATAGTCTCCGAAATATGACTTCAGAAGTGACCGGCACCACCGCGCCCGGGCCCGGACGACACAGCGCGCCTAGACGCGGCTTGGCAATCGGATGCGGCGGCACCCTCGGCTTCGCCTGGACCGTTGCTGCCCTCGCCTCGGTTCGGGACGCCCTCGACTGGGATCCCCGCGAAGCCACCGCCATCATCGGCACGTCCGCCGGAGCCGAGTTCGTGACAATGCTCGGCAGCGGAGTCGGCGTCGACGAGCTGGTAGCCATGCAACTCGGAGAACCCGCCGCACGTCCCGAACTCCTCGCCCACACAGCATCGGCACCCGGAAAAATCCCGCCACTACCGAGTTTGGGGATCGGCAATCCACGACTGGTGACGCGTCGAGATCTTCCCGTTCTGAGCCGGATGAGCGGTATCGCACCGCGTGGTGGCGGCGACCCGTCCTGGCTCACCACGCTCGCCGAATCTCTTGCCCCTGGCGATTCGTGGCTCCCACATCCGTGCGCGTACATGGTATCCATGGACTACAGAACCGGGCGACGGGTCGCGTTCGGGGCACAGGGGGCTCCGAAAGCGACAGTCGGTGAAGCGCTTCGAGCGTCTTGGGCGATTCCCGGCTGGTTCCCACCTGTCACCATCGACGGTGTCAGGTACATCGACGGCGGCGCGGCATCCACGGCATCGGTAGACCTCCTACTCCCCCTCGAACTCGACGAGCTGGTTGTACTGGCGCCCATGGCATCTCGAACACTGAAGCCGGCGCGCGGTGCTGCCCGCATCGAACGCGGCGCCCTGCGGAACTCCATGTCCAAGGGCCTCGACCGGGAAATCGAACTGGTCCGCGCTGCGGGAACCAGGGTCTTGCGCATAGACGCCACCGACGACGATCTCGCCGTCATGGGCGCCAACTTCATGGACGGCCGACGGCGGCTCGCCACGTTCGAATCATCACTACGTACAACACGTGCGAGCGTGAAACGCGAACTCGATGCGCGCCCGTTCCACTCCACCCCGTCCCACCAGTGAAAGCGCAGACTCAGTGAACAACAGAACTGACCACTTCGAGGTCGTGATCATCGGTGGCGGGATCTCCGGGATCGGTGCAGCAATTCACCTGCAGCGCCTCGGGATCGACAATTTTGTCCTGCTCGAGAAAGCGGACTCCCTCGGCGGCACCTGGCGCGCCAACACCTATCCCGGTTGCGCCTGCGACGTCCCGTCCGGCCTGTACTCGTATTCCTTTGCCGCCAATCCGGATTGGACCCGACTGTTCGCGGAGCAGCCGGAGATCCGCGAGTACATCGAGGACACGGCCGTCCGCCACGGGGTCGACAAGCACGTTCGCTTCGGGGTCGAAATGCTCTCCGCACAGTGGGACGCATCGCAATCACTCTGGAAGATCACAACTTCCAGCGGTGAACTCACTGCTCGTTTCGTGATAGCCGCCGCCGGCCCGTGGAACGAACCCTTGACGCCGGCGATCCCCGGGCTGGAAACGTTCGAGGGCGAGGTGTTTCATTCCTCGCAGTGGAATCACGACTACGACTTGACCGGAAAGCGCGTCGCCGTCGTAGGTACCGGCGCTTCCGCAGTCCAATTCGTGCCGCGCATCGTCTCCGACGTGTCCGCCCTTCACCTTTACCAACGCACCGCTCAATGGGTCCTTCCCAAACCCGATCACTACGTACCGCGGATCGAAAGGTCCGTCATGCGATTCGTACCGGGAGCGCACAAGGCTCTACGCAGCATCGAATATGGAATCATGGAAGCGCTTGGATTGGGGTTCCGCAATCCGTGGATCCTGCGTATCGTGCAGAAACTCGGGTCGGCCCAATTGCGCTTGCAGGTGCGCGATCCGAAGCTACGCAAGGCGCTGACTCCCGACTACACCCTCGGTTGCAAGCGACTACTCATGTCGAACTCGTACTACCCGGCCCTCGGCAGACCCAACGTGACCGTCCATGCCAACGCAGTCGAAGAGATCCACGGCAACACCGTGATCGGAGCCGACGGAGTGGAATCGGAAGTGGACGCGATCATCTTCGGAACGGGCTTCCACATCCTCGACATGCCCATTGCATCAAAGGTATTCGACGGAGAAGGTCGATCACTCGACGATCATTGGCAGGGAAGCCCGCGGGCGTACTTCGGTTCCGCCGTCAGCGGATTCCCCAACGCGTTCATTCTGCTGGGCCCGAGCCTCGGCACCGGACACACGTCGGCCTTCATGATTCTGGAAGCCCAACTGAACTATGTGGCACAGGCGATCGGCCACGCTCGTCGGCACGGCTGGAAAACCATCGACGTGCGCCCGGAAGTACAGGCGGCCTTCAACTCTCAAGTTCAGGAGGCATTGGGTACCACGGTCTACAACGCCGGTGGTTGCGAAAGCTATTTCTTCGACGTCAACGGCCGCAACAGCTTCAACTGGCCGTGGTCGTCAGGAGCCATGCGTCGACGGCTACGGGCCTTCGATCCATACGCCTACAACCACACGCTGTCCGACAACCCTGCGTCGGACGACACCCCCGCTGAGCCCACCACCACCCCCGAACCGGAGTACACCACATGAGCCTTTTCGGCACCACCTACCCGCCGATCGATCTCGACGGAGCAGTCGTCGTCATCTCCGGAGGTGGCCGCGGAATCGGCCGGGCCACAGCGGAGTTGTTCGCAGCTCGCGGCGCACTCGTCTGCGTCGGCGACCTCGACGAGGAGACGGCCGTCGACACCGCCGCATCCATCGGCGCACGGGCCCGCGGGTACGCTCTGGACGTCACCTCACGCGAATCCTGGGATGTGTTCGTCTCCACAGTGATCGGCGAATTCGGTCACATCGACATTCTGGTCAACAATGCGGGCGTGATGCCGCTCGGCAGCTTCCTCGACGAGTCCGACGCCACCAGTCGAGTAACCCTCGACGTCAATGTCTGGGGCCCGATTCACGGGATGCGCACCGTGCTGCCCGGCATGGTGGATCGACGACGCGGCCACGTCGTCAACATCGCATCCATGGCAGGCAAGCTACCGGTGCCAGGAATGGCCGTGTACAACGCAAGCAAGTTCGGTGCGGTGGGCCTTTCCGCCTCTGCTCGTGTCGAATTCGCAGATTCCGGCGTCAGCGTCAGCGCCATCCTGCCCAGCGCGGTGCGCACCGGGCTCTCCTCCGGTGTGCCACTCGGAAAGGGCATGCCGACGGTTGAACCCGAGGTCGTGGCCAAAGCTGTCGTCGACACGGTCGCGCACCGGCGAGCCGAAACTACTGTTCCGCGTTACCTTGCGGGCTGGGACCTCATCGACGCTGTAGTACCCGAATGGATGATAAATATCGGACGCCGGGTGATCGACGATCGCCGCGCGCTGACATCGGTAGATCCGAACGGGCGTGCGGATTACGAAAAGCGAGTGGCACGTCAGGCCGAAAACGAGGAGCACGATCGGAGATGAAGCGGGTAGTTTCGTGGCCATGTACATCCGCCGCGAAACTTCTTCCGACCGTGACGCAATCTATTCACTGCTCGGGGCGGCGTTTGCCGACCAAGCGCCGCCCGGCGAGTCTCCCTACGAGATCGAACTGACACGTCAGCTCTTCGCCTCGAACGACTACTTACCGAAGTTGTCCCTTGTCGCCGTCGCCGGTGATGAGATCGTTGGTTTCGTGATCGGAACACGCGGATGGGTCGGTCCCGTTGAGGCGGTTGGCCTCGGCCCGTTGGCAGTCACACCGGACAACCAACGCAGCGGCGTCGGTTCGGCGTTGATGCACGCGGTGATCGGTGCATCCGACGCTCTGGACGTGCCACTGCTCGCACTCCTGGGCAGCACCGAGTACTACCCGCAGTTCGGGTTCGTCACCAGCACGGACGCCGGGATCGAGTCTCCGGAAGCCGAGTGGGGCGAGCACTTTCAGATCAGGACCCTCACCACGCACCGCCCCGATCAGACGGGGAAGTTTTCATACGCAGCGCGTTTCGGGGTCGCTTGACCCTCAGCGCGATGTAAGAGTTCTTTGACATCCAGCGCACGTAGACCTACGCTCAGGCATGTCAAAGAACTCTTACACCTGGGAGGCTTCATGAGCACCACGGCACGGTGGAGCCTGATCATCGGTATCGGCGTCGCAGCAACGCTGGCCTTCAGCTTTTTCGCAGCATTGACCGCCGGTGATCGGAAGACGTTGGCCTTCATCGTCTTCGCAATCGTCATGGCACCGGCTTGTATCGGGTCGGCGTGGGCCCTTTTTCCATCGGAGAACGACAAGGCCCCCGCCTACCCCGAGGACACCGTCGAAACAGAATGGAGTCGCAAGGCCGGCTTCGGCGCGTTCACCGATTTGATCACTGCCATGGGGATCGCGCTGATCGCGCACAATGTCTTCGGCGCTCCCGAACTGCCGCTCGTAATGTTTACAGCCCTCGGTCTGGCCGACTTCGGAATCCGGTACTGGGCAGTGTCGAGGGACCGCACCCCACATTCGAGATCTGACGAGATCTGATGCGCAACAACCTTCAAGAACTTCGTACGGCAGCCGGATTGTCACAGCAAGCGTGCGCCGACGCGCTCGGCATCACACGCCAGACCGTCATCTCGATCGAGAAGGGACACTTCGACCCGCGTCTGTCACTGGCGTTCCGAATCGCCGAATACTTCGACAAACGCGTAGACGACATTTTCTCCAGCTGACGCCGTCTCGAACTGACGGAAGATCAGTCGAGCTGCGGTTTCAGTCGAACAGAGTTGGCGATCCGTTTTCGTCGTTCCCGTCTTCGACGGCCGTTGCCTTCTTGCCCGAGCCCTTGCGGACGACGGTCAACGTCGTCGTTCGACGCGACAACCTGTGCCCGTCACTGTGTTCGAGCAGCGCCATCCCCTGGCGAACTTCGACTACCGTCCACGGACCCGCATGGCCGGCTGCCTGCACGAGGTCACCGGACTCCACCTCAGTTGCCATGACCACTCCTTGTTCGTCGTGTCCTGCACGTTCTCCTTCCTATTATCGACGCGGCCACCTGGTAGTCGACGCGCAGGGTACCTACGCTGCAGCTGCAACCTTGACCGCATGGCCGACTTCGGCTCGGAATGCCGCGTATTCGGGTGAGCCTCGGAGATCGTCGGGATCGACGCCGGTTCGTGGCAGATCGATTTTCAGGTCGAGCGCGACCTTGCCCGGTCGGCTTGTCAGAACTACGACGCGGGAGCCGAGAAAGGCCGCCTCGTCGGCACTGTGAGTGACGAAGACACTTGTTCGCCCCGATTCGGCACTGACACTGCGCAGGTCCTCCTGCAGACGCTCGCGAGTGAGGGCGTCCAGCGCGGCAAAGGGTTCGTCCAACAGGAGCAACGACGTTTCGGCCGCCAAGGCACGAGCAATTGCCACCCGCTGCTGCTGCCCGCCGGAGATTTCCCAGATACGCCGGTCCGCAGTGCCGACCAGACCGACGCGGTCGAGAAGCTCGTCACGCCTTTGCCCGCGTTCGCTCTTCGCAACGCCGGCGTATTTGAGTGCCAGATCGATGTTGCCGCCCACCGATTTCCACGGAAAGAGCCGTGGCTGCTGAAACACCACTCCCGCACTCGACCCGGGAATCGGGTCGGATCCGGAGACCTGAACCGTTCCACTGGAAGGACTTTCGAAACCCGCGATCAGCCGCAGCAATGTGCTCTTGCCGCAACCCGACGCTCCGACGAGAACCAGAAACTCACCAGGTGTGACGTCGATCGATACGGGCCCGAGTGCCGTGACGGACTCTCGACCGTGGCCGTACCTGTGTGAGACGGTGTCGATTCGGATCGCGCCCGGGCGGTCGGGGGCGAATCCTCCCGAGGCCTGCTGTGCGGTCACGCTACTGGTCAAGGACATCGGGAAGCCCCTTCACATAGAGAGCATTCTGAAAGACCGCCAGATCAGGCACACTGTCGATCTGCTTCTGCTCGGCCAGGAATTGCGCTGCACTCTGCAGGTTCACTGCCAGATTCCCGGGAGCGCCCTCGGTGCCCAACCATTCCGGCGAAGAGATCTGCTCCGGAGTGAGGAACACACCCTGTTTCAACTGCGCTGCCGCGTCTTCCTTCGAGGCGCCTAATTGTGCGGCAACAGCTTCCGCTGCCGCGTTCGGATCAGTGGCGATCGTCGTGAGCGCACGGGCCTGAACCTGGCGCCAGGTGTCGACGATCTCGGGGTGATTCTTGGCAAACGCAGTCGACACCACACCAAGATCGAGTGTCGGCCTTCCTGCTGTCGCGAGCTCACGGCTGGCGATCAACTGTGTTCCGTCCTTACGGAGTTCGTCGAGCGTGGGCAGCCAGGTGTAGACGGCATCGATGTCACCGCGCTGCCAGGCTGCGAGGGATGCTTGCGGCTGGAGATCCACCAATTGGACGTCGTCGGCACTGAGTCCGGCCTGGTTCAGCGCTGCCAGCAGACTGTAGTGCGCGGTCGAGGCGAATGCCGTGGCCACTTTCTTGCCACGCAGATCTGCGACGGTCTTGATTCCGGTTGCGTTGCGCGCCACCAGGGCTTCGTTGTCGCCGGCCACGTCGAGAACAAACGCGACCTGGTACGGAATGTTCAGCGGTGCCGAGAGGCCACGAGCAACCGGGCTCGAACCGATTGCGCCGAAATCGATTTCACCGGCGATGAAGGCGGTGTTGATGTCGGCTCCCGAATCGAACTTCGTCCACTTCACGTTGTACTCGGGCAGTGCGTCTTCGAGCCAGCGATTGTTCTTGACTATCAAGTCGCCGCTCGGGAACGACTGGTAAGCGATACGGATTGTTTCCTTGGACGAATCCTGGCCCGAATGATCCACCGAGCACGCACCGAGAACAAGGGCAAGGACGCCGATCAGCACCGTGAACGCCGTCCGGGCAGCCCTTCCTTCATTGGGCGTCGAATTACTGCTGCGCTTCAGATTGCTGCTGGCGTGTTTCTGATTGTCAGTCATACTTTTCCCCTCCAGGGAACGGCGCGGCGCTCTGCAGCCCGCAGCAGTCCGTCGATGATCAGGCCGGAGAATCCGATGGCAAAGATCCCCACCAGCACGACCGGTGTGTTGTTGTAATTGCTTGCATCCTTGACCATTCCGCCGATTCCGGGGATGCCGTTGAACAGTTCGGCCGCGACCACCGACGAGTACGCCATACCTACCGACAGCCGAATGCCCGTGAAAGTTTCCGGTAAGGCCGACGGGACGACGACGTCCCGGATCACTTGCGCCCGTGAGGCTCCCAGGGCCCTGGCCGCTTCGACCAGTCCGACCGGCGCCGCGACCACAGCAGCTGTGGTGGCCACCGCTGCCGGCGGAAGAGCAGCGAGCGCCAGCAATGTAATCTTCGGCGCCTCGTCGATTCCCAGCCAGATCACCAGCAGGAAGAAATACGCCAGGGGCGGCAGTGCGCGCAGGAACGTCAACCACGGTTCGAGCAGGCTCCGCAGCCATGTCACCGATCCCATGGCCAAACCGAGGATCACGCCCAATCCGACGCCGATGATCACACCGACCAGCACCCGTCGCAGCGTCATGTAGAGGTGCTCCCAGAGCAGGTAACCCTGGTAGCCGCGCACTCCGTCGTGCGTGGTCATCGTGTTGACGAAGGCATGCCAGACCGTGCTCGGGAACGGCACGAAGGTCTCACTCCAGGTGCCGCTCGCGGCAGCGACCTGCCACAGGGCCAAGAATGCGATCACGGAAAGCACCGGCAGTCCGACAGTGGTCGCACTCGAAGTCCACGGCCGACGCGGCTCACGGTTCGGTTCCGTGACTGATGTTGGTTCTATTGCTTCGACAGGAGTCGACATCGCTGTTCTTCCTCGACGTACGGAAAATTCCGGCACACATGCAGCAACGGGCGCATATGCAGGGGCGAAGGCGCACAGAGCGGCGCCATTCTCACTCAGGAGAGTCGGAAGGAATCAACAGCAACAGCAATTGGCACCAAGACGGCACAGGTCGACGGCGATGCGTCGTGTCAGTGGCGTCGAGGGCATGGGGGTAATTACTACCTGTGTCTGCAATTACCCGCAAATGCGGGGGAAATAGGCGTCAGTCGGCCAAGCGAACCGACAGCGAATACATGAGCGGGATCTCGGGTCGTCCGGCCGGGACTCCCCAACGCTTGCCGCCGAGTTCAGCCATCTCCTCGAATCCTTGCCAACCGTTGGCGTACGGGTACTCGTCGAAAGACTCGAGCGTCAATCCGGCGCGCCGCAAAGTTCCTAGCACCTCGGAAATGGACCAGTTGAATTCACATGAGGGGAAAGGATTTTCGAAGTTCTCGACTCCTTTTCCCTCAGCGCCTGGCAAGACGAGATCGGCCGAATCTGCCACGTAGTCGCCCACGCCACGGGGTTCGGTCACGGGAGTCCCGCCTCCGTACGGGTATGTCAGCGACCACTTCTCGTCGAAACACATGGCAAACGGATGAAACTCCACCAGAACGAATCGACCGTTCGGCGCGAGAACACCGGCAATCCCCTCGGCCCACTCGTCGAGATCGGGTAACCAGATCACCGTTCCGTACGAAGAAAAGACTCGGTCGAACTTTCTCTGGCCAGCGGCAGCAGCGCGGAGCCACGCAGATACATCGGCACGCTCGAAATCGGCGGCAATTCCGGATTCCGCGGACAAGGTTCGGGCGAAGTCGATCGCGGAATCCGCGATGTCGACGCCGGTCACCGCGGCACCGAGAGCGGCCAAACTCAACGAATCCTGACCGGAATTGCACTGCAGATGAAGAATCGAGGAGCCGTCGATCTCGCCGAGCAGCGCCAGTTCTTCCGGATACAAGGTCGACCCGCCGTTGCGAAAGAACTGTGCCTGGTCTCCTTTGTGACTGTTGTGAGCGACGGTCGCCGCATTCCACGACAACCGATTCATCTCCGCTGCATCCATCACTACTGCATCCACCTCTACTGCATCCACTTCTCGACCCACAACAAGTCCGCCCGAGTTCACCACGTCCCCGGTCACGTCGGCAATCGATTTACTGGGCTGGAAACCTATCCGAACGAAGATGCAACAGGTTACAGTTTTTCGACGGACCATCGAAGGAGAACCAGTGCGCTACGGACTCAGCCTGTTCACCAGTGATCGCGGCATCCGCCCTGCCGATGCAGCAAAGGCTGCGGAGGCGAATGGATTCGACGCCTTTTACGTTCCGGAGCACACTCACATCCCCGTCTCGAGGGATTCCGATCACCCCGGAACCCAGTCGGCCGAATTGCCCGACGACCGTTACATGCGCACACTCGACCCCTGGGTTGCCCTCGGCACCGCCGCGTCGGTCACGAACACCATCCGATTGGGCACCTCCGTGGCCCTCCCCCTCGAACACGATCCGATCACTCTCGCGAAAACCATCGCATCGCTGGACCATCTTTCCGGCGGACGCGTGGTCTTCGGCGTCGGATTCGGCTGGAATGCAGAGGAACTCGCCGACCACGGCGTACCGCCCAACAAACGCCGGACCGCACTCCGCGAGTATCTCGAAGCCATGGGCGAACTGTGGTCGAAGGAAGAAGCGTCGTACGACGGCCAATTCGTGAAGTACGGACCCAGCTGGGCGTGGCCCAAACCAGTTCAGAAGCCCCGTCCTCCCATCCTCTTGGGCGGCGGCGGCAACGAGAAGACTTTCAAGTGGATCGCAAAGTCTGCCGACGGGTGGATCACCACACCCATCGAGCAGGAGATCGACGGAAACGTGGAACTGCTCCGAAAGATCTGGGCCGAAGCAGGTAGAGTCGGCGAGCCTGAAATAACCGTCCTGGCAGGCAAACCCGATTCGGAGAAGCTCGCCCACTGGGAAGACATCGGTGTCACCGAAGCAATGTTCGGCACTCCGGACAAGAGCCCCGAAGAGGTTGTCGGATACATGGAACGCCTGGCAGCCAAGCTCGGACGGTGAGGTCCGCCACAGCATCTTGACCTCAACTGCACTCGAGGTTTTAACGTCGGTATTGCACAAGACAGTGCAACGGCAGCAAAACCCGAGACAGAAGAGGGGCGAGGAGTGACCACAAAACTGGTTGGCACCCAATCTGTTTCGGACGACTCTGTTGATGCGGAGCCGTCCATCCGAAACTCCTTCGTCGAGGCGTTCCGGAACCATCCCGCCGGCGTCTCGATCATCACCGCAACGGGCGATGACGGCCCGGCCGGCATCACGTCATCGTCGGTGATCTCGATCAGCGCCGATCCTGAAGTTCTGGCGTTTTCACTGCAGTCGTTGCGAGGCTCTGCGAGCGTCATCGCTTCCGCCCGCAGTTTTGTTGTTCACCTGGCAAATTCGGCGAACGAACGACTGGCTTCCACGTTCGCAACCCGCGGCGCTGTGCGCTTCGGAGACGATATGCCCTGGTCGTTTCTCTCGACGGGTGAACCGTTCCTACATGGGACAGGCCACGCCCTGCGTGCGGTTCCCTTGAATGCCACTACATGTGGCGCCGCAGTGATCGTCACTGCACGCGTCGTCGACGTCATCGATCCGCAGCACATGTCAGCGCCGCTCGTCTATCACAATCGAACCTATCGAAATCTCTCGACTCACAACATTTCCTCAAAGGAAGGCATGTCACATGACTGAATACGTTCTCCCCGAACTGGATTACGACTACGCCGCTCTCGAACCGCACATCTCCGGCGAGATCATGGAACTGCACCACAGCAAGCACCACGCCACGTACGTGGCGGGCGCCAACAGCGCAATCGAGCAGTTGGCTGCTGCGCGCGAAGACGGCACGATCACCGCGAAGGCGCCGCTGCTCAGCAAGAACCTCGCCTTCCACCTCGGCGGCCACACCAATCACTCCATCTTCTGGAAGAACCTCTCCCCCAACGGCGGTGAGCGGCCAGAGGGCGAGTTGGCAGCCGCAATCGACGAGCACTTCGGCACCTTCGACGCATTCGTCAACCACTTCTCCGCTGTAGCAACCACTTTGCAGGGGTCCGGCTGGGCGGTACTGGCCTACGACACGGTCGGGCAGCGCCTGGTCATCGAGCAGCTCACCGACCAGCAAGGCAACATCAGCATCGGTATCGTTCCGTTGCTCATGCTCGACATGTGGGAGCACGCTTTCTACCTGCAGTACAAGAACGTCAAGGCCGACTACGTGAAGGCCTACTGGAACGTCATCAACTGGGAAGACGTTGCACAGCGATACGCGACGGCCACAGCGGCGACGGGCTTGATCGTCCCCGCCTGATCGTCCCCACCCGATCACTGCCATATCACCCCGATCAGCCCAGCTCGGCACGGTGGCTCCGTTGCCGAGCTGGGTTTTTACACCCCCGAGATCGATGTATGTGAAGGCAGGTAACATACACCGAGCGCGGCTGACTCGGCCGTCCGCCGATTCGACTCCGAGGGGAACCAGTGCTCGATATCAGTGGTTTGATCGCGACGTGGCGTCCGACGCTGGACACCGCAGCACGCAATGCATGGGGACTCTCGTTCGGCGACGGTGTCGAGAAGACCGAACGCACCCCGTCCGTACTGATCAGCGAAGGTCCACACCGCGATCTGTATCGCTTCGGCGCATTGTGGAGGCCAAGAGGTAATCCGGTTCTCCTCGTACCGCCCCTCGCGGTTTCAGCCGACTGTTACGACCTTCGTGCGGGCCAAAGCCTCGCCGCGCACCTACTGGATGGGGCGAACACGCCCTACCTCCTCGACTACGGGACCATGCGGTACTCCGACCGCGGGATGGGTTTCGAGGCCTGGGTCGACGACATCATCCCGGAAGCGATCCGTACGATCTCGGACCTACATGACGGCGCACCGGTTTCGCTGATCGGGTGGAGCCTCGGCGGGACCATGTCTCTGCTCACGGGCTCCGCTCACTCCGACCTGCCGATCGCATCGATCACGGCAATCGGAACGCCAATCGATTACACGAAGATTCCCGCTATCAGCCCCTTGAGGCTGATCGGCAAATACACGGGCGACACCCCACTCACGTCCGCGACCAATCTTGTCGGCGGACTACCTGCTCCACTCGTTCAGGCGAGTTACAAGGTGACGGCGTTGCAGCGCGAAGTTCTCAAGCCATGGTTCATCATGCGCAACCTCCACAACACCGAGACACTGGCTCGCATGGAATCGATAGACAAGTTCATGGCAGCCATGCCTGGATACCCTGGCAAGGCTTTTCAGCAGATCTGCGAACAACTCATGCTCGGCAACAATCTCTACAACGACGCCGTCACGCTTGCCGGACGCGAGATCAAACTGTCAGCTCTGAGCGTTCCCGTTCTCGCGGTCGGCGGCACCACTGACGTGATTGCACCCATCGCTTCGGTGGAAGCGATCACGTCGGTCCTCACCGGCGCGCCGTCGGTCCGGTTCGAGAAGGCGCCGGGAAGTCACCTCGGGCTCGTTGCCGGCCCCACCGCGAGAGACTCCACCTGGGCGCACATCGACGAATTCTTGAAAGAGAATGCACCGCAGTTGGTTTCGACCAGCTAAATCACGGCGTTGTGATGCCCGCGGCTACAGCTGCCTTGTGCCAATCCGGGAATTCACTCAGCAAACGGGTGTACAACTGGGCGTCGTCGACGGTGTCGATGTCGTCCAGCGCGAAGAATCCGGCATTGTCGACCACCCTGCCGTCGAGGTCGTCGAGCTTCTCCAGCACTCCGTAGTTGGCCTTGCCGATTCCGACGAACTGCCAAAAGGCCGGGAGCCCAGACGCTTCGCGCATCAATTTCGTGATTTCCTTGCGCTCGCTGAAGCCACCGTCGGTGAAGAACAGGACGAGCGTCGGCGCCGAACCACGTGTCAGGCCGGAAAGAATCTCAGTCATGATCGGCACTTCACGATTTGCGGCGCCGATCTTGTCGTAGTTGAATCCGCCGTGCGAGCCGCGCAAGTGCAGGTAGGTATCCGACCACTCTTCCGCGTCATGGACAGAGATCTCGGGGAGTTTGACGAAGCTGACTGCATACAAGTACGGCTCCAGCTTGCCGTCGTCATCGAGTTGGATCGCAACGGGAATCATGCGTTCGACAACACGATGCACCACTCTGGTGCGGTACTGCTTGGCCATACTTCCGGTTTTGTCGATCACCAGGACCACCCGTGCCCGAATTCCGTTGCCACCCTTCGTCAGCAGGACCTTGGCCACTTCGCGCTTTCGGAGGTCCAGCTTCTCCCGCTTCACCATGGAGAGTTTGGCTTCGTCGGGCACGCTCCGAATGCCGTCTGTCGTTTCAGCAGAGCCGGCGGGTCGAGCCTGCGGTTCCTCGTCGACCGACACTCCGAATGCTGTTACCAGGTCCGCCAATCCGCTGTCCCAGCCAGCTGACACGTTTCGCAGCTTCCAGCCCGCGCCGCGGCGATAGATCTCGACGAGAACCGCTGCCCTCTCACTCGTCAACCCCAAAGCCTGAGCCACGATGGCGGTGGAACCAACCTGCTCCACCACGACACCAAGGCCCCCGACAGCAGACAGGGTTCCGTTTGCCGCCGCATCAAGTGCCACGGCAACACTCAGCTGATGGATGTCAGCGGGCAACCTCGCAATGTCGATTTCGATGACGCCGCCGGACTCCAAGCGCACCGCGCCTTCGGGTGAGACCGGCTGATTGAAGAAGACAAAATCTGCGTCGTCCCGTACTTTGTTCCGTTCGTCGAGCTGGAACACCATCAGGTCTACCGTGCCCGGGGCGCTACCGTTCACCGCCACCTTCAGCGAAGTTCCCTCAACGACTGTGTTCGCTCCACGCGCCAGCTCCATACCGGAAGATTAGCTGGCCACCAAAGAATCAACGGCCCCGCGGTCGGAAGAATCACAGCACACTTTCAGCAATCGCGAGGATTCTCGAGGCAGACTGTTCGTGGAAGATTTGTCGCACGCGGGACCAAGAGCCTGAACATCGACAGAATCCTAGGGTCGATCAGGAGGTCAAAATGCCGCACGGCCAGACGCGCACCATCCCGATGTTGCCACTCTTGCCACCTCTGACGAATTTCGACGACGCAAGTCGCTCGGTCGTGTCCTACCTCGACGAATATCTTCCGCTGGCACTGTGGTCGATCACGCGGTTCGACGGGTCCAATCAAATCTTTCTCACCGTCTCACCCAACCCACTTCACATCGAAGTCGGCGAGACCCGGGCTTGGCCAAACACCATGTGCAGCGAGGTGGTACTCGGAAATGCGCCGCCAGTCTCATCGAATCGCGCGCTCGTGCGCGCACTGTCCCGTGATGGCAGGTGGGAAGGCATTGGCGCATACGTCAGCATCCCAATCCTCCACAACGACGGCAGTCTCTTCGGCACTCTGTGTGGCGCCGACCCGAGTGCGGGCGACTCCGCACTCGAGGACAACCTAGCCCTCCTCAATCTCCTGTGCCGACTTCTCGGAACCATTCTCGATGTCGACTATCAGCGCGCGCAGTCAGTCCGACTGGCCGAAACTGCGCAACTCGATGCCGAGACCGACCCGTTGACAGGTCTTCTCAATCGGCGCGGGTGGAATCGCATCCTCGAGGCCGAGCAAACTCGGTACCGCCAATTAGCCGATCCGGGAGCTATCATCATCGTCGATCTGGACGGCATGAAGACCATCAACGACGAACTCGGCCACGCCGCGGGCGACGAATACGTTCAAAGGGCCGGCAAGATCTTGGCAGCGTGCGCGCACCCTGGTGCGGTGGTTTCACGGTTGGGCGGAGACGAGTTCGGAATCGCTCTGCCCGATACACAGCCGCGCGCCGTCGACTACCTGCTCGAGTGTTTGGAGAAGGCGTTCCGGAATGCCGACGTCTGTTGTTCGATCGGTCGAGCCGACTTTTCCATGACCCAAAGCCTTTCCGAGACTTGGGATACGGCCGATGCGGAGATGTACCGCCACAAGCGTTCGAAGCGCTGATTAGCCTCCCGCACGGCCTGTTGGCACCGCATCGAGGTCTCCTTCGATGCGGCGCTGGGCCGTGTTCTGTTGTGCCTGAGGTTCGTTCTCAGGTTTTGAAGGTGGTGTTCGCCGGTCGCGGGTGCTGCTGCGGGTCGATCGAGGGCGGCGGAATGAACCACGGTTTGTTGTCGACACCGATCCGAATCGCCCATTTCCCGACGAACCCGGATTTGCGGTGCATCAACCGATGATGTGAACGGCACAGCAGGACCAGGTTGTTCATCACCGTCGGGCCACCGTTGGCCCAGTGCTTAATGTGGTGCGCATCGGTCCAGGCGGGTACGCACGTGCAGCCGGGGAAGGCGCAGCCCTTGTCCCGGGCGATCAACGCCACTCGCTGTTCGGCGGTGACCAATCGTTTTCCTGGTTGCGCATCCAAGGGCGCGCCGTGATCGTCGAGCAGAACCGTGGACAGGAAACAATCACACCCGAGAAGCCTGGTCTGCGACACGGACAGCGGTCCGAGCCAGGGCATGTGCCCGACATCAAGATCCGACACAGCCATTCCGTCATCAGCAGTGGAGGGTGTTGCGGCGCAGTCCCGATGCTCCGCCAGATCCCGAGCATTGATGTGCACATTCACGTGCGGACGCTGACCACCATCGGTTCCGGTCTTGGCGCAATCGAGATACCGGCGGATCAGTTCCGTGAACCCGTCCGCCGTCCGTTTCGCCGCCGACCGAGAATCCGGCGTCCCATCCGGTGCCGGGGTAGGCATCGTCAGATTCGACAACGCCGACAACAACATTTCACCGGTGAGGGCATCGAAATCCCCACGCACCACCACCCGACCGTTCAGTGTCGACGCGATCCGCAGCTCATTCCGGTCGACATCCTCGGCGGGCGGAATCTCATCCGATTCGAACAACCTCTCCAACGTCGCGATCACGTTCCGCACTTTCGTCGTCGTCGCTTCCACCCCCGACGCAGCAGCCAACAGTAGGTCGATACAGCGAGGGAGCGCTTCCTCCGGCATGCCTTTCGGTGGTGATTCACAGAACGCCACGATCAACACGGCATGATCGAACGAACAGTCCCCATCATCGAAGCCTGCCGCCACCGCCGGAAACGGCCGCAAAGCTGCACCCAACGCGGCGATCTTCTTCCCGTCCCGAACCTGCAGCATCGTGTTCGCCGCCAACCACGCACCCACCCCGCGGCTCGCAATCACCTGATCATCCGGCCGCAACGACAACTCGTCCACCACAGCCACTCGAACGGCTTCCAGGCGCAGAATCTCCGCACTCGCCTCGACAGCAGCAGCACGCAACTCAGCAGCAGTCAACCGCCACAGGCGTCCACGTAACCCCACCGCAGAACCAGACACCACATCCGACAACAAGACACTCATTGAATCCCCCGATCCCCTCCCCAAACAATACTCGAACATGCGTTCGAGTCAATACCTCGCTACCAGCGCAAATAAGAGCAGGGAATAGTTCGACGGTCGCACGCGTATTATTTGAGTAAGCAATACTTGCGGTCGCAAATAAATGGAGGGCGTCACCGATGACAACTGATGAACACGTACGTGGTCGTGTGTGGCGCGACCTCGTCGTCTCCCACAGCGTCATCCTCGGCAAGATGGAGGCGGACCTTCGAACCACCACCGGACTCACCCTTGGCCAGTACGACGTTCTGCTCCGACTGCACGAAGCTCCGGGAAACACGATCCGAATGGGCGATCTGGCCGAACTGGTCCTGGTCACCACCAGTGGCGTGACGCGCGTCGTCGATCGATTGGTCGAGGCCGGATTAGTGGAGCGTGTTAGACCGGACAACGATCGACGCGTCGTGACGGTATCGATGACGCCTGCGGGCAAGAAGACGCTTCGAAAAGCGTCCGCCATACACACGCGAGGGATCGCCGAATACTTCTCCGATCTCATTGAAACCGAGGAGCTTCCGGTACTCGAACGCTTCTTCTCCCGACTTGCCACACATCACACGAATCAAGGCGGCGCATGCGATGCGCACGTAGAACAACTCTCCATCACCCCCACGAACAGATAGCGAGAAACAACATGGCTTTCGAATTGGGCGTCTACCATTTCGGTGAACTGACCCCAGATCCCACTACCGGCGCGATGATGAATCCCGGTGTCCACCTTCGTCATTTGGTGGAGCAGGCAACCGTTGCCGATCAGGTTGGACTCGATGTCTTCGGCGTCGGCGAGCACCATCGCACCGACTTCGCAGTCTCAGCCCCTGCAGTTGTGCTCGCGGCAATGACTCAGGCTACCGACAACATCAAGCTGTCCAGCGCCGTAACCGTACTCAGTTCCGATGATCCCGTACGTGTGTTCCAACAGTTCGCGACAGTCGACCTGCTTTCCGAAGGCCGTGCCGAGATCATTGCCGGCCGAGGTTCGTACACGGAGTCATTTCCGCTCTTCGGGTACGACTTGTCCCAGTACAACGAACTCTTCGCCGAAAAGCTTGATCTACTACTGAAACTGCGCGACGAGAACCCGATCAACTGGGAAGGACAACTTCGCCCACCACTGATCGACGGTGACGTGACGCCCCGCCCGGACCGTCAGATTCCGGTGTGGATCGCAGTCGGAGGTACTCCGGCCTCTGTCGTCCGTGCCGCGAAACTGGGCCTGCCCCTCTCACTGGCCATCATCGGTGGAAGTTACCAACAGTTCGAACCGTTCGTCGATCTATACCGCAGGGCTGCAGCGGAGTTCGGACACGATCCGAAGAAACTGGCTGTCTCGATTGCTTCGCCAGGATTTGTCGATACCTCGAAGCAAACAGCACTCGACACGTCGTACCCGTACTTCCAGGCCGGGTGGATGCAGAATCATCATCAGCGCGGAAACGGAGTTCCCATGCCGCGCAGGGCATATGAAGCGCAGGCAACCACCGCGGGTGCGTTCTTCCTCGGCGGCCCGCAGGAAATCATCGACAAGACGATGGCGCAGTACGAACTGTTCCATCATGACCGCATCATGATCCAGATGGGGTTCGGCAACGTGCCACAGAAGGACATGCTGCGTGCGATCGAGATCCTCGGCACCGAAGTAGCCCCCGTTGTGCGTAAGGAAATCGAATCGCTGAAGTCGTCCCAAGAATAGGAGTTTCGATGAGCACACCGCTCAAAATTGTTGCCGTTGTCGGCAACCTCCAAAAACCCTCCAAGACTCGTGCCCTCGTCGACCTGATCGTCGAAACCTTGGGAGACTTCGAGCAGATCGACACACGAGTTTTCGAGATCGTGGATCTGATTCCAGGTCTTGCATCTGCTCTGGATCGCGATCACGTCGACTCAGTGACCGCCGAAGCGCTGGCAGCAGTCGAGTCCGCCGATATCGTCATCGCGGCGTCACCGGTGTTCCGCGGCTCGTACACGGGAATGTTCAAGCATTTTTTCGATCTCGTCGACCAGTACGCGCTTGCCAACACTCCGGTGATTCTTGCCGCTACAGGTGGTAGCGACCGCCATGCTCTCGTGTTGGATCATGCCCTGCGGCCACTGTTCGCTTTCTTCCAAGCGCTGACCGCTCCGGTCGGAATCTATCTCAGCTCAGGTGATTTCGACGGAACGACCATCCTCAATCCCGAGGTATTCGAACGTATCGAGATGGCAGCAAAGGACGTCCTGCCGGTAGCGAGGATGCTCGCGGAGCGGCATCGAGTTGCGCTGACGTGAACGCCCCTCGTCTGCACAACAATGACCCGGAACCACCACCAGCGGTCACGACTGGCAATGCGGCTGATCCAGCACACTTACGCCGCTGATCCACATCGCATCACCGAACACCGTTTTTCAGTGATTCTTCAGCTCCATCGCAGTAGCGTCGATAGGGCCACCTCATGTCAGGAGCCCCCATGACCACCCCGGATCAACCCACTGTCCAGCAATCCGTTCCTCAGCACCCGATTCGACCACCCGTCAATGCGGGCTGGGCAGTGGTCTCGCTGCTGTTCTTCTGGCCGCTTTCCTTCTCCGCTTTCACGCACGCCTTCAACGTGTATCCGCTGTGGGCTGACGGCGATGTGGCCGGGTCGCGGTATGCGTCCGATCGAGTGAAACGGCTCGGTCAGATCTCGCTGTGGATCGCAGGCGGCCTACTACTCCTGGTCTGCATCCTGTACGCGATTGCGGCAATCGTGTGGTTCGCCAACGGTGGCCACGATTACGGTCCGCGGCGTATGCGCTGAACAGCCACCCTGGACAACCACACCACCAGGACATCACCTCATCAATCGATCGACGAACTCCATGGTCTGGTCCATCGAAGCGACCGTCGTTTGACCGTGGCTGATTCCGGCGAGTTCTTGATACTCGAACTGCGTTCCCCGCGAACGCATGTCGACCAGTTGCGCCCAGGTAAGGGCGACAGGAACCGTTGTGTCCGACACGCTCTGCACCACGCGCAGTGGACGGTCGTAGCCGTCGACCGGCACCTGCATCATCTCGCGGAACAGGTCGTACATGCGCGGCGTCCATACCGACCGAGAAAACAACGAGCTCAACTGGATTCGTTCGGCTCGAATGTGTCGGCCGAGATCTCCGGCGCACAGTGTCCGAGCCTTTTCCATCCACTCGATCCCCTGCGGCGAGAGAACCTCGCGAATGTTCTCTTCGGGTCGTTGATCGTCGATCCCAGCCAGGACGTACAGCGCATATCCCACCAGCCCGGTGATACCGATGTCGGGAAACAGCGGGCCGCCCAACGGAAACAGCCCTTCCATGTGTGTGGGGCCTGCGACGACAACCGAGCCACGGAAATCCAATTCCGGTGCACGAGTGGTGGCATCGTGTCCCGCGAAGTACGCCGCATGACCACCTTCGGACAAACCCGCGACCATCCACCGCGGACTCAGCACATTGCCGTACAACTCGTGCGCGGCCCGCACGATGTCGACGGCATTCGCCCCGGCGGCATGTCCGTCGAGATAGGCCAGCACCCCGTCGGTACCAACTCCCGAGTAGTCGGTAGCGACCACCGCGTACCCCTGCTCCAACCAGCGTTCGATCGGTTCGATCTCGCCCGGACCGAATCCGGTCGACGAGGGTGCACACTGATCCGCACTGCCCAAAGTTCCGTGGGCATAGGAGATGACGGGCCAACCGCCCGCCGGTGGGGCGCCTTCCGGCAGAAACACGGACCCTGACGACTCTCCCCATCTGTCAGCGGTACGCAGAGTTCGATAGACGACCCGCTGCGTCTCACCGGCGCCGACCGGAAACACTGCGGCCGAGAGTTCGCCATAGGACTCCAGCGCGCCCGCGACTTCCGGTTCGTCCGCCGTCGCCACTGCAACACCTGACCCCCACCCGAGACCCGACAACAGAATGCTCGCCACCACGGCCGCAACAGAGGTTCTACCCGAACGACTCACCACGCCAACCCCTCCCGACCTATGCAGAGCATGATGTCGATATGCAGATCATCATCACCGGTCACAGCCTGCCCGGACGTGAGTGTTCCGAAACCGCAACCTTCGAAGAGCGCAGCAACATCCACGTCGGCGTTCAGCGCCGAGGCAAGCCACACGAAATCCTCGACCTCGTACCGGGAGATACCGAGACAGTGCGATGGGAACTGACAGCGAGTCTGGAGCGAAAGTCCGGTGCCTGGGACTTACTCGGTCCATACATCCAGGGTCCACCTCGCGGACGCTTCATCTACCTGTCCTGGGTGACGGTATCCGATGACCAGACGTTCGAGATGTTTCGGCGCGCAAAGCTGATGCTCGACGCGATCCCCGAGCACATCGCCGAGGAGGCCGACGCTTCCGGCATGCTCCACGGAGACCTCGGCCTCACCGACGCCGCAGGCAAACCACTGTGTGCGGCTATCCGACCGCCGACGATCACATGGTCATCCTCGCCTTACTGAGCATCGTTCAGTAGTGTGGAGATCGAACACTTAGCCTGCCCGGTGGCCCCACACGATCGATACGGAGTCCGAACTGATGAGCACCGAACACCTCGATGTCCTGATCGTCGGCGCCGGCTTGTCCGGCATCGGTGCTGCGTATCGACTCCAGACCGAGCTTCCCGGCAAGTCGTACGCAATCCTCGAGGCCCGCGCGAACAGTGGCGGAACCTGGGACCTCTTCAAATACCCTGGCATCCGGTCGGATTCCGACATGTTCACGCTCGGCTACCCGTTTCGGCCGTGGACAGATGCCAAAGCAATCGCCGACGGTGATTCGATCCTCCGGTACGTGCGCGACACCGCGCGAGAGAACGGGATCGACAAGAAGATTCGGTACAACCGGAAGGTGACGGCCGCATCATGGTCGTCAGCTGACTCGACGTGGACGGTCACTGTCACGACCGGTGACGAAGATGAAACCCTGACCTGCAACTTCCTCTATCTGTGCAGTGGTTACTACAGCTACGAAGGCGGATACACCCCCGACTTCCCTGGACGTGAATCATTCAGCGGCGACGTAGTGCACCCGCAGTTCTGGCCCGAGGATCTCGATTACTCCGACAAGAAGATCGTTGTGATCGGAAGCGGCGCCACCGCAGTCACTTTGGTCCCCACGATGTCGCGCGACGCGAGCCATGTCACCATGCTCCAGCGATCACCGACATACATTCTGGCTCTGCCGTCCAGCGACAAGGTATCGGACACCATCCGCGCAGTATTGCCGAATCAACTCGCGCACAGCATCGCTCGATGGAAGAGCATCGTAGTGAACCTGAGTTTCCATCAACTGTGCCGGCGCAGTCCAGCGCGCGCAAAGCGGTTGCTGAACCTCGCGATCAGTCGCCAACTCCCGGAAGAGATCCCACTCGATCCTCACTTCACACCCACCTACGATCCCTGGGATCAACGCTTGTGCGTCGTACCGGACGGCGATTTGTTCAAAGCCCTCCGATCCGGCAAGGCCTCGATCGAGACCGATCGCATCGACACTTTCACCGAGACCGGAATTCGTCTCGCGTCAGGTCGCGAACTCGAAGCTGACATCATCGTCACTGCAACAGGATTGAAGATGGAAGCGTGCGGCGGGATGTCGATCGAAGTGGACGGCGAACCCGTCACCCTCGGTGATCGTTACGTCTACAAGGGCATGATGATCAGCGACGTACCGAACTTCGCGATGTGCGTCGGCTACACCAACGCCTCGTGGACTCTGCGAGCAGATCTCACGTCGATGTACGTCTGCCGACTGCTGACGGAGATGGACAAGCGCGGCTATTCGAAGTGCGTGCCGCACGCGAGCGAAGAGATGGACCAGCGGCCGATCCTGGACCTGGCGTCGGGGTACGTCATGCGTGCTGTGGAACAGTTCCCGAAGCAGGGATCGAAGTCACCGTGGAACATGCGTCAGAACTACATCCTTGATCGTCTTCACTCGACGTTCGGGAGCATCAACGACCACATGACGTTCTCGAAGGCGCCAGCTCGACATTCGACACCGGTACCGAGCAAGAGTTGAGCGGACCACGAACAACCAGGTAGAGCAATCGGGCGAAGCCACCAATCGATCCGACGACAAAGAACACACCCGAACCTGCGACTACTGCACAGAGCGCACCGAGAACGATGATCGCCGACGCCTCTACCATTCGACCGGCGGACTCCGATCCGAGAACGTGTATTTCATCAACTCCTTCGTCCATAAAACTATTTTCAGCCAACCGTCCAGCCGGTTTGTAGGGACTTTAGTCGCGAGTCGGATCAAAATGGACTCATAATTGCAGGTCAAGCGTTCAGTTGGCCATTCCGGCCGGATGATCTCCAGTCCGTTCCGTTGTGATGGTCGGCAACAGAGTGCTGGTCGAATACATGGACGATTCACGAATCGAAACGGTCGTATCAAATCTCCGTGCCTCTCCACCCACTCTTACGCAGGGTGTGGCCCAGCAGCGTGACCACGAGCGAAAACATCGGCAGGGCAATGATCACCCTCGCGGCAAACACCCCGATCTTCCCGGCCGCGTCCTTCGCAGCGACAAGATCAACGAACTCGCGCAGGCCTGACAGCTTGACCTCGAAAGACGAAACCGCGGGCGACGAGTTCCAACGCCACGGCCACCGAGCAGGTTTGTGCCAACAACAACCCTGCCAATACAAGAATTTGCACAGCACCGGCCTGAACGGCCGATCCCGTCGCGAGCAACACACCGACAAAGGCTCCGGGCAATGTCACGAGGCCGACGGTGCGCGTCTGGTCGACTCCAGGCAGCAGAGCATCGGAGGCAGCGGTGCGGGCTACCTCCCACCGCGCATCGCGTTGGGAAAATCCAAGGCTCAGTGCTGCTTCCACTTCCCCGTACCGGTCGTCGACGGCGTCGAGTCCGCGTTTGGCTGCCATCGATGTTGCAGTCATCGCGCCACCCAGAACAATGCCGCCGATCGGCACCAGAGCGACGCCTTGCAGCGGAACCACTCCGGACAGCAGCATCAGTGGCAGAACCACACCGATTCCCGACGCCAACGCGATGGTCAGCCAAACTCCGGACGTCCCCGCGTTCGAGCGTCGTGCCGCGGTGAAAGACGCTGCAACGAACATGCCGACGAGCACGAGGAGCGCCGACCAGATGTGGGCCAAGGCGGCGGCAAGGATCAACGAAATCGCAGCCAACTGAAGAGCGCCACGAGCGAGGGCACCGGGGACCACCCGAACGCTACCGAGATAGGTGAATCGGTAGACGAGCGTGGCGACAAGTGCCACGACGATGCAGAGCACAGCCAGACGGATGCCGGAGTCGGCTATCGAAAGGCTCATGGGTCTCAGTGTTCCCTACGAGCCGAGTCCGATCCGAATTCGAGAACCGCTCAGAACACCCAACCGCGAAGGGCGACGAATCGCAGGCCACCGACAATTCCGCTCACGGCGATCACAAGCCCGGCTTGAAGAAGCCCGTCGGCGCCCGGGAGAAGGAAGCCGAGCGCACTGATGGCGGCAGAACTGGCGATCAACCCGACCAGTGCGAGTCCACCGCCTTCCCACTGCGCGGTGAACCAGTTGACGCGATCCGCGGCATGGAAGGTGAGCCGGCGATGCAGTTCGTTGGCCAGAATGGTGCTCAAGACTGCACCAACTGCGTTGGCGACCAGCGCTCCGTCACCGCGCAGCGCCAGAAAAGCGGCAAAGTACAAGATGTTGCTGGCTCCGCCGACGAGGGCAAAACGAACGAGCTGGGCAAAGGCGCCGTCGCCGGCAAGAGCGCGAAGCCTCGTTGCCGCGAAACCTGCACTCCGCGTACCCACCATCGAGATCGGATTGCTCCCGACCCAGATGTCAGACGTGCTCATATCGGCTTCTCTCATACGGACAATCGGAACCACACGTTCCGCTTAGTAATATAGCACTAACGGAATCGATCATTCCGCTTAGTGCCGTAGACTGTGAGGATGCCGACAACACACCCCGACGCTTCTCATGCGGGGACCTCGGCCGACTGCTCACAGCCGCGCCTTCGGTCCGACGCCAAGGCCAACCTCGAGCGCATCCTCAACTCCGCTCGCGAGGTGTTCGCTGCCCAAGGACTCGACGCCACGCTGGCAGACGTCGCGAAGCACGCCGGCGTCGGCGTCGGCACCGTCTATCGCCGCTTCGCCAGCAAGGACGAACTGATCCAGGCACTGTTCGACACGCGGTGTTCCGAGATCGAAACGATCGCCGCCACCGCCCGAGAGATGCCCGACGCCTGGGAAGGTCTTGTCTACTTTCTCGACGTGATCTCTCTGCGCATGGCAGACAACCGCGGATTCGGCGATCTCCTGATGGACGGACGCTTCACGTCCGACACCTTCGCTCGCGCGCGCGCCGGGATCGCTCGACACACTGCGGTACTTGTCAATCGCGCCAAGGAACAGGGCACCCTGCGCAGCGACTTCGAAGTCAACGACATTCCACTTCTCATGCAGGTCGTCAAGATGGCCCAGAAGTTCGGTGGCGACGAGGCCCCTCAGGCTTACCGCCGCGCACTCGGGTTCATGATCGACGGACTCTGCGCGTCGCGCACCGACCATCGGGAACTGCCCGTGCCGGCGCTGTCCTCCGAGCAACTCGATCACGTCCTTCATCGGTTTCAGGCAACGCCCGGGAAGAACTGCTGAGTCGATTTCGGGGTGGACGCCATTGCGGCGTCGACCCCGAAATTTGCTGTCAGTGGGCGATTACCGGTTCACCTTCCGGCGAATCCGGAAGCAGTCCACTCCGAAGAACCAGTCCGGTCAAGACCGCACCGACCGCGAATATGCCTGCGGCCCAATAGAACGTCGTGGTGTAACTCTCGACGGCGGCCTGCGCCTGAGTCAGCGGATTCATCTCGCGGCCCACCAGGTAGTTGGTGGAAGCCGAGGCGGCAATCGTGCTGAGCAGTGCAGTTCCGATCGAGCCGCCCACCTGCTGCATCGTGTTGACCGTGGCAGATGCGACGCCGGCATCTTCGTGATGCACGCCTGAAGTTGCTCCCTGCATCGACGGGGCGAAAATGCTGCCCATGCCGAGTCCGGTGACGACGAGCCCCGGCAGAATGTGGACTGCATAGGTGCTGTCCACCGAGATCTGGGCCAGCAGAGTCATTCCGATCGCCGCGATGACCATTCCGCTCACGATCAGCACTCGCGGACCGACGCGCGGCAGCAAAACCGCTGTCGAAAGCGTTGCCGCTGTCACGATTCCGAACACCATCGGCATGAATGCGAGGCCGGTCATGATCGGGCTGTACCCGAGGATCAGCTGCATGTAGTACGTCAGGAACAGGAAGACTGCGAACATGCCTGCGCCGGAAAGGAAGATCGCCAGGTACGAGCCAGCCCGGATTCGGTCGAGGACCACCCGCAGCGGAAGAAGTGGGTGCTCGGACTTGGTCTGCCAGTAGATGAACGCCGCCATGAACACGACGCCGGCAACGAGCCACGAGATAGTGGGAGTTGCACTCCACCCGTCCGACTCGGCCTTCGAGAATCCGAAGACGATGCTGAACAAGCTGATCGACACCAGGATCGTTCCGGGGATGTCGAGCTTGGGTCGCGAGTCACTGGTGTGCGGCGCGAGCAACAGGACTGCTCCGACCAGAGCGATCGCCGCGAAGAAGAGATTCACGAAGAGGCACCAGCGCCAGTCGACCCACTCGGTGAGTGCGCCGCCGAGCAGCAGTCCGATGGCGCCACCACCGCCGGCAACGGCACCGAAGATACCGAACGCCTTGGCACGCTCACCTGGATCCGTGAATGTCACGGACAGCAGCGACAGGGCTGCCGGGGCAAGGAGCGCACCGAATACGCCTTGGCCGGCACGAGCGGCAACAAGCATTTCGAAGTTGACGGCTGCGCCACCGATGGCGGAAGCGACTGCGAAGCCGATCAGGCCGACGATGAAAGTTCGCCTGCGCCCGAACAAGTCGCTCAATCGACCGCCGAGTAGCAGCAAACTGCCGAACGCCAATGCGTATGCCGTGATGATCCACTGGCGGTCCGAATCACCGAACTCCAGTGAGCGCTGCGCAGCAGGCAGCGCGATGTTGACGATGGTGGCATCCAAGACCACCATCAGCTGCGCAATTCCCAGAACCGCGAGAACCAGCCACCGCTTTGCGTGGTTGTCCCCTGAAGGCGCTGAGGACTGCTCGAATTCAGTCCGTTCAGCAATGTCTGACATAGTCCCTCGCCCAACCTATGCGGAGATGGCTTCTCCGGTTAGCAAAAACGCTACACGAAAACGGAGAGGCTGTCTCCACTTGGCGGGTAGAGTGGGGACATGAGTACCGCAATGGAGCGCCCCCTTCGCGCCGATGCTGCACGTAATCGGCAGTTGATCATCGACGCCGCACGTGAATTGTTCGCCGAAGAAGGGATCGACGTCACACTCGACGACGTCGCCCGGCGCGCGGGGGTCGGCGTCGGAACGGTCTATCGGCGGTTCGCCAGCAAGGAAGAATTGATCGACGGAGTCTTCCAGCAGAACTTCGCCGACATGGCAGCGGCCGCGGACGCGTCACTTGCCAATCCGGATCCGTGGGACGGACTTGTCACCTTTGCCGAATTCGCCTGCAGCCGTATGTCGGTCAACCGCGGACTCAAAGACGTCCTGAACGGAACCGACGAGGGATGCGAGCAAGTCGCATGCCAACGATCCATCATCGAACCGTCGGTCGAGAGGATCTTCTACCGGGCCCAGGAGGCCGGGATGCTGCGCACCGACGCCGTACCGACGGACCTGTTCGGCCTCATCTTCATGGTGGGCGCAGTCACCGAATTTGCTCAGCCCGTCAACCCGACCGTGTGGCGTCGATACCTCTCGGTAATGCTCGACGGCCTACGCACGGAGGGCTTGCACCGTGACGCACTGCCCCTTCCTCCACTGAGTTCGGAGGAATTGCACGAGGCCAAGCAATGCCTGAAAGACCGCCGCCGTTGAGCGGTTCGGTCAGATCTGCTCACGAGGAATGAAAATCCACATCACGATGTAGATCAGAAACTGCGGGCCGGGCAGCAGGCACGAGAGTACGAACAGCAAGCGGACAGTCGACGACTTCCAACCGAAGTACCGAGCGATTCCGGCGCACACCCCACCGAACATTGCTCCCGAGCGGGCGCGGGTGAGCTTGCGGGTATTCATCGGGGAGGTCATGTGTTGTTTCCTTTCAACGGAACTCGCGGTTCATCCGCGTCGACCTCCACTATCCGCTGCCGATCCACCTGTGCGCATCAGGCCATGGACCCATCTTTTCCGACGCGGTATGTCCTCAGGTACGAGTCTGTCCCCGCGTCGGACTCAGGGTTCTCCCCCACACCCCGGCCTCGGACCTCAGCCTCGCACCTCAGCAGGGAAACATGCGTCGAAGCCGTTTCGGAGCCGCAAAAGGTTGCCAGTTGTCGACGTCCTGTGCCAGACGATCGGCAACGGTCCACAACGCCGACGGGTTGTGGGTCAACCCCATGTGACTGCCTTGCACCGCAATGCTTTCCGACAGGCCTGCCGAGGTTTCACAGCACGCTTGCCATGGAACGATACCGTCGTGCCTGGAGTAGACCGACGTGGCGGGAACAGAAATAGGCGATCCCTGTTCGGATTCGATGCCGTCTACCGGAGGCAGTATCGCGTGATTGCCGGACAAACGAGCGTAGAGAGATCCGACTCTCGTCTGCTCCAGACTGGTGAGACCGAAAGGACTTCCGAGTGTCACTACCTGACGCACCGAATCCGGCAGGTCCCTCGCCAGCTTTCGAGCGTAGATACCGCCCAGACTCCAGCCGATCACCGACACCTTCTGCTCGTATCGATCTGCTACCTCGGCCAATGCGGCAGGCAGTCCGTCGACCACCGTCGCCGTCGGACCGGTGTTCAGACCCAGATTCCAACCGTGAACCCGGTATCCGAGAAAGCTCAAGTATGTCCTCAAGGCGAGAGTCGAAACGTCCGAAGTCAGCAATCCGGGGAGAACGAGGACCGGATGCCCGTCCCCACGCGGCGATCGAAGCAACCAAGGAGCCGCGAGAAGCAGTGAAGCGATGTCGACCAGTCCGCGCGTCGGCTCGCTCAGACACATCGCCAAGGATGGTGGCCCCGGAACGAGTGGGTCGACTTCACGAATCAGCGTCGATCGCTGCGCCCAATCGAATTCGGTCTCCGCGAAATCGATCGCCGAGACTTCCGCAACTACGGACACCTGAACTCCTGTCGGCCGGTGCCCTCGTCGGGGCGTGTGGTTGGGCGGTTCCGCGAGCTGTGTGCTCAACCCGCGGAACCTTGTCCTCATCCACCACCGGTAGCGAACCAGGACCCGTTCTGCCCACAGATCCGTGACCAAAGGCCTCTCGACCACACGAACGCTGTGTGATCCAGAACACTAGTTTTGGTTACGTTGCATCTACGTTGCGTAGATGTTTCGTCGCTACCAAGGAGAATCTCGACAGGTCTTGTCAAGCACTGCGGCAGGCCGTTTCCTCCGGCAGAGCCGTCGGCGCTGCAGGTCCGAAGGGTCTGAGTGAAGTCACGCTGCCAATCGGTTGCGGCTCGATTGATCCCCTTTTCCAGTCGCTGCAACCAGCCTGGAAGCCACGATCGGTACAGACAGCGGTACCCAGATCCGACAGTTCGCATGCCGGATCTGTTTGTCGCGGCGTTTGTCGGCGCAGACATTCCCACCGATCCGCAAGACAGCTGTCAGCCTGAAGCCTCGAAAGTCCAGTTCCGGCAGTGGGTCAGGCGCCTACGGCGATGTGCCAGGCCTGGCGTCCCGGCGCGTGACTGATTTCCATTGGCGACCGGATCGGGGCAACGAGAACAGCAGCAGCACAACTACTCCAGCGAGCACGATACCGATCAGATTGACACCGAGCTGAGCCAGCGAACTCAGCACGACATTCCACTTACCTGCGAAGACCGCAACGACCGCCAATCCCGCAGCTGGCACCGTCGTCACCGAGATGAACACCCCCACCAGGACCGTAGAGGTAGAGGTGACCGTTGCCAGCATGCCAGCCGCTCCCGCCAGCAGTGCTACCACCAGTGAGAACGGCCCCACCTCGTAGATGAAGTCGAATGCGCGGGCGTTCTCGACATCGCCGATTCCGACCCAGCCCAGACGAATCCACAGCATGGTAGCCAGGCCGGTGAGGGCCATCGCGGCCGGAAACGAGATCGCGAGGGTACGAATCGAATTTCGCACGAGATCTTTGTCTCGACGTACCAGACCCACTGAAAGCGCTGCCAGCGGCCGGAACTCCGGCCCCACCACCATTGCACCGACCAGGGTCAGCGGCGACGCCGTGGCAACACCGACTGCCGAGAGCAAAAACGCGATCACCAGGAAGGCCAGGAACGCCGGAGTCAGTCGGGCACCTTCGCGCACCTGACCGAGCAACTGCTCCCACACCACTGTCTCGTCGGGTCTTCTCGGGGCCGCAGTGTCCGCCCGTTCTGCGGAGAAGGACAGCATGGTTCCCGCCGGCTCGAACGAAATACCGCCAGCCCTCACCAGGTCCAGAGCAGTCAACGCGGCAAGCACGTCGTTCGCGCATGCGCGGGCTACATCGGCCTCGATCACATCTCCCGGCGGATCGACAGCGGCTCTGAGTGCGAGTGTCACATGAGTAGCCCCAGGTTCGGCGGCCAACATGTTCAGCACATCTCCGGTCCGCTCACTCGGCGAGATGACACGCAGATGCAGCACAGTATTGTCTCCTTCAGCCGGCGGTGGCCTCGGGTGCAGGCAGCATCGACGGCCGGTCCATCACCGGAAACCATAGCGGGCTCGGACATGTCTCAACACCGTGGATTCTCAGCGCTACGAGCCACACTCCCCCCCGGCGCACATACATCTACCGCACTGCGTCAGTCGCTAGGGCGCTCACGCAGCCTCGGCGGTAGTCGGTCCAAGTTGATAGATCGCGTTATCGCGGAGGAGCGCCCACCACACGTTCAGTCTCCGCCTCCCAACGCAAGAACCGCCTGCGTATGACACTGCCCCTCGGCCCGTTTGCGGGTACAAAAAGCCTACGACTGAGCGTTGTGCCGGATACTGTGCTGCGCGGACAGATAGAAGGCCCGCAACAGCCTGCGGTCGTACCTGCGCGGCCGGCGCAGATTTCCACTGACTCGGCCCGAATCTCGCGGCACAGGCGCTAGACCCTGAGATGCCGGCCAATCTGTCTGCGCTTCCGAACGCAGACACGTCACCACCCGTGGCGGCGACATCTGCCCAGCCACCCGCACCAACTACCCGTTTGCGGCCTCGACCGCGGCGTCGTCAATCCGAGAGGCGTTGTATGCCTTCTTGTTCCGGAACCACACTTCCGACTTCGTCCGGCCGAATTTTCGAAGTCCGTCAGGCGATTGATAGGTCGAGTCGTCGAGAACACCGGGCGGCCGTTCTCTGTCGACGACGGGTGAAAACTGAACGGATGTCGTCGGACGAAAATTAACCACCTTGCGTGAGTGTTGTGGGGTGATT